>NZ_JBDKXK010000100.1:0-535 GCF_039710735.1 Cupriavidus sp. DL-D2
AGTCTACCTTTTGAGGTGTCCAGGTTTATTGGACCACTACACCCCGCCCCTCTCCCGCTCGCGGGAGAGGGGAGCAAACCATCAGGGCTTGATGTATCGCAGGGACTGCCCTTTCTGGGCCTGCAAATAAAAAAGCCCTGCTCTTGCGAGCAGGGCTTTCAAATATTGGTGCCCAGAAGAGGACTCGGTCACCCATGCGCGACCCCGGGATTGCGCTTGCAAGCGCAATCCGTTCGAGTCCCCCGGGCAGTCCGCAGGGACTGCCCTTTCTGGGCCGTAAACGGAAAAACCCCTGCTCTTGCGAACAGGGGTTTTCTGAATTTGGTGCCCAGAAGAGGACTCGAACCTCCACAGTGTTGCCACCGCTAGGACCTGAACCTAGTGCGTCTACCAATTCCGCCATCTGGGCTTCGTTTCGCTGTATTGCTACGGCGATGCGAAGAACGAGATCTTAAGAAGGATCGTCACATCTGTCAACAGCTTTTTATCCGAGCCTCGACAAATTCCAGAACTCATTGCCGATGTAACCGGAAAT
>NZ_JBDKXK010000101.1:0-20520 GCF_039710735.1 Cupriavidus sp. DL-D2
TTCGCTGTATTGCTACGGCGATGCGAAGAACGAGATCTTAAGAAGGATCGTCACATCTGTCAACAGCTTTTTATCCGAGCCTCGACAAATTCCAGAACTCATTGCCGATGTAACCGGAAATCGACTTGGCCCGGGCGTTCCGGCAGCGATAGCGTGGCCGTGGCTGGTGTCGTGCGGGCGATGACCTTGCCGGCGCGCATCACCAGCAGCCGCGTGGCGCGCAGCCGGATCGCTTCCACGGCGTTGCCGGCCTGCAGCAGCACAAGGTCCGCGCGGCAGCCTGGTTCCAGGCCGTAGCCTTCAAGACCGAGGATCTTTGCCGGCGTTTCGGTCACCGCCGAGAAGCAGGCACGAATCCCTTCCTGCCCGGTCATCTGGGCCACGTGCAGACCCATGTGCGCCACCTCCAGCATGTCGCCCGAACCCAGGCCGTACCACGGGTCCATCACGCAGTCATGCCCGAAGGCCACGGGGATGCCGGCGGCAAGCATTTCGGGCACGCGCGTCATGCCGCGACGTTTCGGGTAGGTGTCGTGCCGGCCTTGCAGCGTGATGTTGATCAGCGGATTGGCGATGGCCGCCACGCCGGCCTCTTTCATCAACGGCAGCAGCTTGGACACGTAGTAGTTGTCCATCGAGTGCATCGACGTCAGGTGCGAGCCCGTCACGCGCCCTTGCAGCCCGAGCCGCACCGATTCACTCGCCAGCGTTTCGATATGGCGCGACAGCGGATCGTCGCTCTCGTCGCAGTGCATGTCCACGCGCAGGCCCCGGTTGGCCGCTTCCTCGCAGAGCAGCTTGACCGAGGCCGCGCCGTCCGCCATGGTCCGCTCGAAATGCGGAATGCCACCCACCACGTCCACGCCCATATCCAGCGCACGGCGCAGGTTGTCGAGCGCGCCCGGTGCGCGCAGCACGCCGTCCTGCGGAAACGCCACCAGTTGCAGATCGAGATAGGGCTTCACGCGCTCGCGCACATGCAGCAGCGCCTCGGTGGCCAGCAGGCGCGGATCGCAGATGTCTACGTGCGAGCGGATCGCCAGCAGGCCCTTGGCCACCGCCCAGTCGCAATAGGCCAACGCACGCTCGACGATGGCCTCCTGCACCAGCAGCGGCTTGAGTTCGCCCCACAGCGCAATGCCTTCGAGCAGCGTGCCGGATTGATTTACGCGCGGCAGGCCGTACGACAGCGTGGAATCCATATGGAAATGCGCATCGACGAACGGCGGCGATACAAGCTGCCCGCCGGCATCGATTTCTTCGCCAGCGGTGCCTGGCAGTTGCGGCGCCACGGCAGCGATCTTGCCGCCGGTCATGCCGATATCGATATCGGCACGACCGTCGGGCAGGTTGCAGTGGCGCAGGATGGTATCGAACATGGGGAAGGTCTCTTTGTTATCGGTTCGGGTCAGCGCTCGCCCTTGCGGTACGGCTTCATCAGTGCCTGCGGATAGGCCGCGCGCCGCGCCACCAGGATCAGGGCAACGATCGACAGGATATAGGGAAGCATCAGGTAGACCTGATACGGCAGCGTGGGCAGGCCCGGCAGGCTGGCACCGCCCTGCTGGAGACGCAGTTGCAGCGCATCGAACGCAGCGAACAGCACCGCGCCGAGCAATGCCCGGCCGGGACGCCACGACGCGAACACCACCAGCGCCACGCAGATCCAGCCGCGTCCGTTGATCATGTTGAAGAAGAACGCGTTGAAGGCTGATAGCGTCAGGAACGCGCCGCCAATCGCCATCAGCGCGGAACCCGCCATGATCGCGCCGATACGTACTGCATTGACGCGAATGCCCTGCCCTTCGGCCGCAGCCGGGTTCTCGCCGACCATGCGCACGGCCAGCCCCAGCGGCGTGCGATAGAGCAGCCATGCCAGCACCGGTGCCATCAGCAGGGCGAGCAGCGTCAGCGCGGTCTCGGCGGCCATGACGGGACCAATGATCGGCACGTCCTGCCACCACGTCATCGGCGCAAACGGTGTGATCGTGGGCGGCGACGAGACCTGCGCGAAGCCAAGCCGATAGGCGTAGTAGGACACGCTCGTCGCCAGCATCGTCACGCCGAGCCCTGCCACATGCTGCGACAGCGCCATCGACACCGTCAGCCAGCCGTGCAGCAGGCCGAGGCACAGCCCCACGCCCGCCGCCACGGCCACGCCACCCCAGAGCGGCATGCCCTGGTACACCGCCAGCCAGCCGGAGAACGCGCCGGCCACCATGATTCCCTCGATGCCGAGGTTCAGCACGCCCGCCCGCTCGCACAGCAATACGCCAAGCGTGCCAAAGATCAGCGGCGTGGCCACGCGCAGCACGGCGATCCAGAACGGGGCGCCGGCCAGAATATCGAACAGTTCCATCAGGCCACCTTCCCCATGCGGTCGAAACGGACGCGATAGCGCGTAAGCATCGTCGCCACCAGCATCGACAGCAGCGCCACCGCCACGATGACATCGGCGATTGCGTTCGGCACACCCACCGCGCGGCTCATGCCATCGGCACCCACCAGAATGCCGGCCACAAATACCGCCGAGGCCACGACGCCTATCGGATGCAGTCCCGCCAGCATGGCGATCACCACGCCCGTATAGCCGTAGCCGGGCGACATATCGAGTGTCAGGTAACCGGTGCGCCCTGCCACCTCTACCACACCGGCCAGCCCCGCCAGTGCACCGGACAGCGCCGCCGCCAGCAGCGTAACGCGTGCCACGGGCATGCCCGCGAATGCCGCCGCGCGCGCGTTGGCGCCCACCGCACGCATCTGCAAGCCGAACACGGTGAAGCGGTTGATGGCCCAGACGAGCACCGCCAGCGCGAGCGCCATCAGCAAGCCCGCATGGACACGCGACCGCTCCATCAATCGCGAGAGTTCCAGCTCCGGCACCAGTGCCACAGATTGCGGCCAGCCCATGGCGAGCGGGTCTTTCATCGGTCCATCGAGCATGGCCGATACCGCCAGCAGCACGATGAAATTCAGCAGCAGCGTGGTAACCACTTCATCCACGCCGAGCCGCATCTTGAGCACTGCGGGCAAGAGCAGCAACAGTGCGCCGGCCAGCATGCCTGCAGCCACCATCAAGCCAAACAGCACGCCATTGGGCAGCGACGCCGCCCAGGGCGCCGCCGCACCATCGACCTGCCCGCCCACTGCCACCGCAGCGAGCGCGCCGAGATAGAGCTGCCCTTCGGCGCCGATATTGAACAGGCGCGTGCGGAATGCCACGGCCACCGCCAGCCCAGTGAGGATCAACGGCGTGGCGCGCGTCAGCGTCTCCGACCACGCAAAGCGCGAGCCGAAGCCACCTTCCAGCAGCAGCAGATAGGCTTTGCCGACGGGAGCGCCGGCAAACGCCACGAGGATTGCGCAGATCAGCAGCGTCACGACGATAGCGGCCAGCGGTGCCACTACGAGCGCGCTGCGCGACACGGAGGTTCGGGCTTCAAGCCGCATGGGCCACCTCCGCATCGTTGCTGTTTGCGCTGTCGGCACCGGCCATCGCGAGGCCCAGTGATGCCAGCGTCCATGCGGATGTCGGTCGCGCGGCGGTCAGATGCCCCGCATGCATCACGGCGATGCGATCGGACAACGCCATCAATTCATCCAGATCTTCGGAGATCAGCAGCACGGCGGCACCCGCCGCTGCCGCTTCGAGCAACTGGCGATGGACATACGCCACCGCGCCGATATCGAGTCCCCAGGTCGGCTGACTTGCGACCACGAGCCGAGGTGTCTCCGCGCCACGCACGGACAGCGCACGCCCCAGAATCAGTTTCTGCATATTGCCGCCGGACAGCGCGCGCGTGGGGACGTCGATGCCGCCGCCGCGCACATCGAACCGGCTCACCAGTTCGCCCGCAAAGCGACGGGCCGCCGCACGGCGGATCACGCCTGCGCGTACAAACGTCTCATTGCCAAGCTGTTCGGCAATGGCGTTCTCCCAGACAGCAAGGTCGCCTACCGCGCCTTCGGCGTGGCGATCTTCCGGGATACGCGCCACGCCCGCGCCGATCCAGCGTCTGGGCTGCGCGGGCAACACATCGTCATGCAAGGTCACGCGACCCGTGGATGGACTTGCCATGCCGCTCATCAACTCGGCCAGCGCGACTTGTCCGTTACCGGACACCCCGGCGATGCCGACGATCTCACCGGCATGCAGATCGAGCGAGATATCGTGCAGGCCCATGCGGCCCGCTGCTGCCACGCTCGCGCGGTCGAGCGAAGCGATGACCTTTTCACTGGCAGTTGTTGTGGTTCGCGCCGGCATTTCCACGCGGCGCCCCACCATCAGCTCGGCCAGTTCGGGCTTGCTCGTGCCTTCCGCTGCCAGCGTCGCCACCAGTCGGCCACCGCGCAGCACTGCCACGCGATGCGACACACGCAAGACCTCGTCGAGCTTGTGGCTGATGAAGATCACCGCCAGTCCCTCGGCAATCAATTGATTGAGCGTGCGGAACAGGCTCTCCACCTCCTGAGGGGTCAGCACGGCGGTAGGTTCGTCGAGGATCAGCACGCGCGCGCCGCGATACAGCGCCTTGATGATTTCCACGCGCTGGCGTTCGCCAACGGAGAGCGATCCCACTTTGGCATGCGGCTGCACCGCCAGTCCGAAGCGCGCAGCCAGATCCTGTATCCGCGCGAGCGCGGCACGTCGCCGCTGGCGTGGTTGCCAGAGCGACTCGGTGCCGATCACGATGTTGTCGAGCACGGACAGGTTGTCGGCCAGCGTGAAATGCTGATGCACCATGCCCACGCCTGCGGCCAACGCCGCGCGCGGGTTGCCGGGTGGCAGCGGCGTGCCATCCACGTCGACGCTGCCCGCATCGGCCGTGTAGTGGCCGAACAGGATATTGACGAGCGTGCTCTTGCCGGCGCCGTTCTCGCCGAGCAGCGCCAGCACCTCGCCGCGATGGAGATCGAGCGAGATATCGTCGTTCGCCACCAGTGAGCCGAAGCGCTTGCTGATATGGGATAGCCGGAGAACCGGCGGAGAAACCTGGGACATCTAATGTTCGTCAGCAAATAGAAGATGCCCCGTTCACATGCACACCTGCACGGAACGGGGCAGAGACAATCAAGAAAGGCGGATCAAGGCATCGCCATCACGGCGTTGACTTCGGTTCGGTCTCCACGACCTTGACCGCGAACTTGCCGTCGAGAATCGCTTTTTCCTTTGCGCGCACCTTTGTCATCAGATCCGCCGGCACCTTGCTCTCGAACGTGCCCAGCGGCGCCAGTTCGGCACCCTTGAATTTCATCAGCGAATACTGGCCGTAGTCCTCGTTCTTGAACTGGCCGGCCTTGACCTTGGCCAGTGCCGCCGCAACAGTCGGCTCCATGTTCCAGAGCGCTGACGCCACCACCGTGGCAGGATATTGCGGCTGGGTGTTGATCACGTTGCCGATGGCCAGCTTGCCGCGCTCCTTGGCGGCATCCGACACGCCGAAGCGCTCCGCGTAGAGCACGTCCGCGCCCTTGTCGATCATGGCGAAGGCCGCTTCCTTGGCCTTGGGCGGATCGAACCACGAGCCGATGAAGCTCACGGTGAACTTCACCTTCGGATTCACCTCGCGCGCGCCTTCCATGAACGCGTGCATCAGCCGGTTCACTTCGGGGATGGCGTAGCCGCCGACCATGCCGATGTGGTTGGTCTTGGTCATGCCGCCCGCGATCATGCCGGTGAGGTACGACGGCTCCTGGATGTAGTTATCGAATACCGAGAAGTTGGGCGCCTGCGGCTTGCCCGACGAGCCCATCAGGAAGGCCGTCTTCGGATAGTCCTTGGCTACCTTGCGGGCGGCGCCTTCCACGGCAAACGATTCGCCGAGGATCAGTCCCGAACCCTGCTCGGCATACTGGCGCAGCACGCGTTCGTAGTCGGCGTTCGAGACGCTCTCCGAAAACACGTAGTCGATCTCGCCACGCGCCTTGGCCTCGTTCAGCGCCTTGTGGATGCGCGATACCCACTGCTGCTCCACCGGCACCGTATAGACCGCTGCCACCTTGATCTTCGACTGCGCGTGCGCCAGCGGCGACAGGCCAAACCCGGCCAGCGCGACAGCTGCCGCCAGCGCCTTCATCCAGTGACGGCGATCGCTTCCCATGTGCATGACTTCACTCCCCTTTTGCATTGTGTGACGTTGGAATGCTTTGAAAACTTGTTTGGAAACTTCTTCGAGAACTTGCGCGGCTCAGGCCAGTTCCGCTTCGTGGAGCCCGCAGCCACGCAGCAGCAGCGCTACCAGATGCTCGGTGGCACGCTCGAAATCGTCGGCATCGAGCTGGCTCACGCCGAGCACAGCGCAAACCTGCGCATCGAAATCGGCATAGGTCTGCGTGGCGGCCCATATTGTGAAGAACAGGTGATACGGATCGACGGGCGCCATCTGCCCGCCATCGATCCATGCGCGGATGACCCGGGCCTTCTGCGCCACCAGTTCATGCAGCGCTTCGCGCAACACGTTGCCGATCTCGGGCGCACCGTGCAGCAGTTCATTGGCGAAGACACGCGAGGCATCGGGATGACTGGCCGACAGCCGCATCTTGGCGCGGATGTACTGCTCCAGCGCGCGACGCGGCGCGTGATCGGCGCTGATGATGTCGGTCTCGGACAGCCAGAGTTGCAGCGTATGCGCCAGCACCGCGCGATATAACGCCTGCTTGGTGCGGAAGTAGTAGTGCAGGTTCGATTTCGGCACGCCAGCGCGCAGCGCAATGTCGGCCATCGTGGCCCCGGCAAACCCCGCGCGCGCGAACACGTGCTCCGCCGCGCGCAGGATCAGCGCCTCGTTCTCCTGCCGGATCCGCCCACCGGATTCGCGCGCCACCGGCACGCGTGCCAGCGCGTCCATCATTTGGTGCCGTACAGCCGGTCGCCGGCATCGCCAAGGCCCGGCACGATGTAGCCGTGCTCGTTCAGCTCCTCGTCGATGGCGGCGGTGACGATGCCCACGTCGGGATGCGCCGCACGCAGCGCGGTCAGCCCGGGACGCGAAGCGATCAGGCACACGTACTTCATGCCGGTCACGCCCGCCTCCTTGAGCCGGTTGATGGCCGCGATGGCGGAGTTGCCCGTGGCCAGCATCGGGTCCACCACGATCACGAAGCGTTCCTCGATATCCTCGGGCATCTTGAAGTAGTACTCGATCGGCTCCAGCGTCTCGGGGTCGCGGTACAGGCCGATATGGCCCACGCGCGCGGCGGGCAGCAGGTCGAGCATGCCATCGAGAAAGCCGTTGCCTGCACGCAGGATCGACACCAGGCAGAGCTTCTTGCCCGACAGCACCGGCGACTGCATCGGCGCGATGGGCGTCTTGATGGCGATGGTCTCCATGGCCAGGTCGCGCGTGGCCTCGTAGGTCAGCAACTGGCTGATCTCTCGCACCAGGCGGCGGAAGTTGTCAGTGGTAGTGTCCTCGCTGCGCACCAGCGTGACCTTGTGCTGCACCAGCGGATGATTGACGACCATCACGGCAGGCGGTGCCGTGCCCGCTTCGGCTGCGATGGCTGCGTTCGACATATCGGTCATGGTGCGCTCCCTGGCGATTCTGGGTTCTGACAATTCAGTGAAACCTGGCGCAGCGGGTCATTGGCCCGCCGTGCCGGCTGCCTGCAAACCTGGTTTCCCGCGCGCTGGCTCACGCGCGAGGCCGGTATGTTCTAGAACACGGTGCCGTCGCTCTGGATCGCGAATGGCGGCGGCCCGCCCGGTGCCCGGCGCTGTGCGGCAACGCGACGCCCCGCCGCCCATGTGCCACCCTCCAGCACGCGCGCCAGCGGAAAATCGGCGGCGCTGATGCCCAGCGCCTGCCGCACGGCGTCGGCCACGAGATCGAGACCGGTCACGGTCAGCGCGCGCCATTCCACGATCTCGGGCTCGTCCACGGTATGCGTACGCGCAGCAAATTCGGCATCGCGCGGCACGGTGAGTTCGAAGTCGTAGAGCAGTCCGCCGTTACGGTACTCCGGTAGCCCGGTCAGCGCGTCGAGTCCTGTGACCGTCAGCCCGCCATCTTCCAGCGGCTCCAGCAGCGAGTAAGTCAGCCACTGCGTGAGCTTGTGGAATGGCACCAGCCCGCCCGGCGCCGCCGGATGCCGCCAGCAGTCGCCCAGCGACACACCCTCTACCTGCACGCGTCCCGGCCACACCGGACCGAGCGCCACCAGCAGCGTGCGCAATACGAAGGCCGCTTCGATGCGTCCATCCTGCGCATGGCTGCTCAGGTAATCGAACAGGTTGCCCAGCCGCGCCGGCGTGCCGAACACGGCGGGCGTGGCCTGCATGACCTCGCCCAGTCGACGCAGCAGGCCGGCCCGTCCTTCGAGGCCAACCAGCGGATTGTGCTGGGCCACCTGAAAGGCCGTGGCAATGGTGGAGGCGTCGATCGACGCCAGGCGCTCGGCGTCCGCGCGCAGCGGATCGCCCATCTCGGCCGAGAAGCCGCCACGCGCGAAAAGATCGAAACTGGCCACGCCGAGACCTTCGGAGCGCGTCAGCATCATGTCGCTGGCCGGATCGCGATAACGCCAGTCCGGCCCGGCCCCGGCGTCGAGCAGCACGCTGGGGATCACGAGGTCGATGCCGATACGGGCGCGGTCGGCGCAATGATCGGCCCCGGTCATGCCCGCCCGCTCGCACAGGATCTGCCAGCGGTTGATCGCATCGTTACCCGGCCCGCCGCTCTCGAAGTGTCGCCAGCGGCTGTGATACGGCACCTTCAGGTCCGGATAGCGGCGCTTGATCGTCCCGGCCACGTAATCGGCAATGGCTGCCACGCGGTCGGGATGCCATGTGAACAGCTCCGATTCGCCCGACGCGACGAATTCGGTCACCATCGCGCAGTGCGTGCGCACCGCTTCCCCGCTCAGCAATACGGAGGCGGGATGTTCGGCGGGCACGGGCGTGTGCCAGCCGCGGGTTTCCCCTTCGGCATACTCGGTCATTCGTTCAACCCCCTGCCCTTGGCCAGGGCCAGTTCGTTGGCGTCCGGCGGCGTGAGACTGGTGAAGTAACCCGCCGCCACCTTCGCATCGATTTCCACGCGCGCGTCAGCCGGGATCAGCGCCTCGGGGATGGCCACCTGCTCCACCACCTCGATCCCCTGCGCCGTCAGCGCGCCATGCTTCATGTTGCTCATCGAGGCCCAGCGGTCGATCCGCTTGATGCCGAGCCAGTGGAAGACATCGGGCATCAGCTCCTGGAACCGCATGTCCTGCACGCCTGCCACGCATTCGGTGCGCGCGAAGTAGGTTTCTGCGCGGTCACCGCCCACCTGGCGCTTGCGGGCGTTGTAGACCAGGAACTTGGTCACCTCGCCCAGCGCGCGGCCCTCCTTCCGGTTATAGACCACCAGGCCTACGCCGCCCTGTTGCGCCATCTCGATACACACTTCGATACCGTGGGCCAGATAAGGTCTGCACGTGCAGATGTCCGAGCCGAAGACATCGGAACCGTTGCATTCGTCGTGCACGCGGCAGGCCACGCGGGTCTCCGGCTGTCCCAGCTTGCTCACATCGCCGACGAAATACAGCGTCATGCCACCGATGGGGGGCAGGAAGACTTTCAGGTCGGGTCGCGTCACGAGTTCCGGAAACATGCCGCCGGTCTGCTCGAACAGGCTGCGGCGCAGGATGCTTTCCTTGATGTCGAAGCGGCGCGCGATGCCGGGCAGGTACCAGACCGGATCGATGGCGGCCTTGGTCACGCGCACATCGCCGTTGGCATGGAGGATGTCGCCATCGGGCTTGAGCCGGCCCGCAGCAATGCCCGCCACCAGTTCGGGCATGTTGATATGTGCGCGGGTGACTGCGATGGTGGGACGGATATCGACACCCGCCGCGATGCGGTCGGCAAACACCGTGGAGACCAGATGGCCCCAGGGGTCCAGCGAAACAATCTTGTCCGGGTCGCCCCATTGCGCGTGCGGGCCGATGGCCTCGGCCGGCGCGGTATCGGTCAGGTCCGGCCGGTGCCCGCGCGGCAGCGTACCCGAGGCAACGGCCAGCGCACGATAGATGGCATAGGCGCCCGAATGGGTGCCGATCACGTTGCGCTGCGCGGGGTCGGTCAGGCTGGCAATCACAGGTCCGCGCTCCGCCGCCGTGGAGGCACCCCAGTGAATGGCCTCGGCGGGCTTGTCGCGCCGCGCGTGCGAAGTCAGGACGATGTGATCGGACATGGCAGCCTCGTCTTCCGGGTATGGACCGGTACCTGAATCCTGACCAGATGGTCAGGTTTATATGTCCATACTAGGCAACCATCATGCCAACGCCCAACTGGGGTTGTTACCGTTAGTGGCATCCCGTACGCACCGCGCCTGTGCAAGACGGGCACCCACCTGTGGCGGACACGGTACATCGCGGTGCACGCGCACCGAATCCTGAACCTCAAAAGAAAAACGGCACGCCGCGAGACGTGCCGTTTTCCTTCCCGAAGCCGCCGCGTCAGCCGCCCGCGCGCTCTTCGATCCCTGTCTTGCTGCGCGCTGGCGAGCCAGCGATGAGCCATGCCACAACTGCCCGGATCGGATCGGCTGACTCCACATAACGGTGGAACACGGCACCGGCCACGTTGCTGGCGCCCCACGCGACGGCCATGCCCAGGGCATTCCACCACGGCTGGCCCGGTGCAAGATGGAACACGATGGCATTGACGACCAGGCACACCGGGAAATGCACCAGGAACACCGAATAGGAGATGCCGCCGAAACGGGCCGACAAGCGCGCAAACCATCGTGCGGACAGACCGCCGGACCCCCAGTGCTCCATCCATCCACCCCGGCGCGCCAGCGCCAGTAGCAGCGCGGTAGCCAGCGCCACGGCAATTCGCAGCCGGAAGTCCACCGCCAGTGCCGCCACACCCATCGCAGCCAGGAATACCAGCGGCAGCAGCGAACGCCCCGGGCTCGATGCCCAGAAAGCCAGGGCGCCCAGGCCGTACGCACCGAAGAAGTATACCGCCCAGATGTCCCAATGGGCATCGCGGTTGAACCAGAACAGCGAAGCCGCGGCCAGCACCGCCACGATCGGCACGCCAAGCGAGAGCCACTGGCGAGACACCCCGCGCGCCAGCCACAGCGCCATCACCAGCAGCGCAAAGAGTTGCAGGTCGATGGCGATATACCAGACACCCGCCGACAGCGCGTCCACATCCAGAATGTTGTGCAGCAACAGGATATGGGCGACGAACTGCGCCAGTTCCGGCGCAGCCGGAATCGAGTCATGGTGCATCCATGCACGCGCGATGGCGGCACCGACGATCGCCACGACAATCGCGAAGGCATACGGCACCACAAGCTTCTGGTAACGGCGCCACAAGGCGGCCAGTGGACTTTGCAGGGTCAGGACGCCGCCCGGCGCCAGGCTACGGGCGGCAAGGAATCCACTGATGACAAGGAAGACCTGGACCGCAATGCGCGCGTAGTCGGCTAGCCAGCCAATCAGGCCAGGCGCCAGCGACTGGGCGGCGTCCGACATCGGTCCGTAGAACGCCAGGTGATGCAATACGATCAGCTGCGAGCTGACCGCCTTCAGTGCGTCGACGCAAGCCAGACGGGAAGGACGGGGGCCCATTTGTTATGTAAAAGGTACAAAGTGGGCGCGATTGTAACCGGATTGGTGCGCCCGGAATCGACATCGGGCGTAACGCCGGTAAGCATTTGATACGGCCACAACGGTCGGCGCGCGCACCGGAACGGCGAATTAGCTCATAAGAAAACAGTTGTTTGGGGCAGCCACCGCCGGGTATACCCTCACGTCTTTGCCTGCACTCGCTCCTGAACCCATGCTGCTCTCCGCCCTCCCGACTGCCCTGCAACGCCTGCTCGCCGGCATCGCGCTTGCCGCCGTGCTGCTGCCCGCCGCCCAGGCGCAGTCGTCGCAAACCCCGGTCCTCGACAAGATCCGCGACACCGGCACGATTACGCTCGGCTACCGCGAATCGGCGCTGCCGTTCTCGTTCGGTGACGACAAAGGCCAGCCGGCTGGCTACGCAGTGGACCTGTGCCTGCGCGTGGCGGAGGCCGCCAAGCAGAAGCTCGGGCTCAAGGATCTGAAGGTGCGCTGGCTTCCGCTGACGCCGCAGAACCGCGTGCCTACCGTGGTGAACGGCCTTGTCGATCTGGATTGCGCGCCGAATACCAATACGCTGGAGCGCCAGAAGCAGGTGGCATTCAGCGTGTCGCACTATGTCTCTACCGTGCGCATGCTGGTCCGTGCCGATTCGGGCATCAAGTCGTTCGACGACCTGCGCGGCAAGACCGTGGTCACCAGCGCTGGCTCCACGGGCGACCGCCACGTTCGCCGCCTCAAGGGCGAATATGGCTTTCATGACGTCTACGCCAAGGATCATGGCGAATCGTTCCTGCTGCTGGAAACCGGCCGCGCCCAGGCATTCGTCATGGACGATGTGCTGCTGGCCGGCCTGCGCGCCAAGTCGAAAGATCCCTCGCAATATGTGATCGTCGGCCCGGCGCTGTCGGTGGAACAGAACGCGCTGATGCTCTCGAAGGCCGATCCGGCCTGGAAGCAACTGGTCGACCAGACGCTGGTCAGGACATTCTCCAGCCCGGACGCCTCGGCGCTGCAAAAGCGCTGGTTCCAGCAGCCCATTGGCGCGCGCGGCACCAACCTCGCCCTGGCCCCATCCGCCGAAGTGGTCAACGCCTGGAAGCATCCGTCGGACGCTGTGACGGAGTAAGCATTTCCGGGGCACAACCCCCGGAGAACTCCTGAGTTGACGGCCCATCCACCGTTGTCCACACTAGCTTGGGCGCGATCTACCTTCCGGTACATCGTGCATAACGCGAACCGCCGGAAAGCGGCAAACTCAGGAGAAACACCATGCAGAAAGTCATCGCCACCGCCATCGCGCTGGGTCTCGCCGCCGCTTCCGTGACGGCCATTGCCCAGGACAAGAAGTCCTTCGACCCGTATTCGCAAGGCGCCAAGGCAGGCGAGAAGTTCGACACGTACAGCCAGGGCGCCAAGTCCGGCGACAAGTTCGACCCGTATTCGCAGGGCGCGAACAAGAGCACCCGTGCCGACCTGACTGACCAGTCCGCCGCCCCGAAGAAGCCGAAGGCCAAGAAGGAAACGAAGAAGGCTGCGCCGGCGAATTAAGACAGACAACCGATTGTTGAGGCAATCGGACTGCAACAAAAAAGGAGCCTTTGGGCTCCTTTCTCATTTTGTGCCTCAAACTGCATCAGAGCGGTTCAAGCAGAGTCGTTCTGCCTAAAATGGGTCGCTTCTTTCACATGCGAAGCAACCACTGTTATGGGCGAAGACGAGGCATGTTTGCAAGAAGTTGAGCCACCCAAAGAGTGCCATCAGTGCTTTCCAACTGTCCGATTCCAGGATTCGCACTGGGATCTGCGCCATCTGGATTCGTTTGCGTTTAGGTCGGACATCGGCTTCGAGGCTACGGTGATCGTTCTCTTCTCGTGCCATTGCTTTTCTCGCAGCCTTGGCGCGGATACACGCTCACAAGAGTTGATACCACCGGAGGAAATTTACCGGGACAATCGCGAAATCCGTGTTCTCGATCCACTGCGCTATTGGCTTTCGCGTCGCTATTTGCGCCAGATGGTTCTACACCTGCCGAAGCAACATATTGTTTGTGCCGGCGGCCGGAACCGCAACTTCATGACATGGCGCGTGCGGTCAGAGGAAGGTTTGGATTCGATCTACGCCGCGTTCTTCAGCGTGGAACGCGACAGACGACGCAAAGCTCGCTTGATCATGCGTTTGCAGTCGGCCTACCCGTTGGACGACGGTTTGTCCGCCTCACAGAGAAACGGCCGAAAGGTAAGGCTGCACACGCTGTTGAAAGCGGCCTACGAAGGCAGAACAATCAAAGCGTGACGCCACAAAGACCGACGGCTGCCCGGAGGCAGCCGTCGTAGGCGGGGTTCTCTATCTGCATCGCTGCAGACTTCCCACTCCAGGTGGGACCTGGTTTCCCAGGCGGCGCTACGGTCTTGCACCCGCTCGCACGTAGTTTTCGCCAATTCTAGCAATGAGCCTCAGTAGCGTCAACGCTACCTACCGCTGCCCCACATCCTCCATCTCCAGCGCCGTCACATCCACCCGCTGCACCTTGTTGTTCTGACGGATCTCGGTCCGCAGGACGAAGGCCTCGGCGGGGCAGAACCAATCGGTGACGTGCAGCACGCTCGGCTCCACGTGCAGGATTTCGTCGCCCACGCGCAGCGGGCCCAGTGAGGTGCGTTTCTCGTAGGTGATGGGCAGGCACTCCTTGCGGCCCATCACGGTGTCGATCATCTGCTTGCGGCCTACATGGCGGGTACCCACGATGATCGATGCGCGCTGGGCATCCATGTTGCCGACCACCTCGTCGGCGCCCAGCGGATAGATCTTGAGCGACACGCTCGACTGGAAGGTTTCGCCGTCGAGCATTGCGCCTTCACGAATCTCCTGGCCCGCGTAATTGAACACGCCGCTGCCCGTGAACGATGCCTCGCCGAACATCCGGGCATAGCGGCCGCGCGCGTTGATCACCGCGTTCCGGCTATCGATCCGGGTACGCGACGTGGTGGCGTTACGGTCGATGTTGATCTCGTGGACTTGGTCCATGACCACGGGCGGCCCCATGAGCGCCGCCAGCGCCGACTTCGAGCGGACCTCCAGTTGGGCACTGCAGCCACGCGCGGTGCGCATGACATCGCGCAAGGTCATCGTGATCGACACGGGCAGCTCGCCATCGCCCTCCATCTGGACACGCGAGCCAGAGCGGAACCACGGGGCATCGCACAAGGCGGCGGCTCCGGGCATGGGAGGCGTCATGCCGGACGTGGGCACGGATTCCGTCAGCAGGACTTCCTGCGATTGCGCCCCATGCATCACACCCAGAAAGGCGAGGCACAGGCACGGCAGCGCCGATCTCGCGCGTTTCGTCGACTTCATATTGTGTTGTTCCGTTGGATCGACCTTCGGGTATGTCCACCCACAGCGACATCCCCGCTGGCCGAAGTATTGCGCATTGCGCGAAACTTTGCGTCCGGAATTGGTCCGATCAAATTCAATGCCGCCATCCCGGCCCGCTGACCGGCCAGGACGGCCAGGCGGGGAAGTGGCTCGTGCTACCATTGCGCGCCCGCGCAGGCCGCGCCTCCGGATCTGGCGCTTCTGGTGCTGCACAAAGCTGTCCACCAATCCCGGGCGTCGCACGTTGTGGGGTGTTCGCCACAGAGAAGCGATGCGGTACGTCCCGTTTCCGGCAAATTCAGGAGAGATATGCGTAGTTCTTCGCCCGTGCGTGACGCTGGCCTGCCCATGGGCGTGATCGCGCTGGTAGCCATCGCCGTACTGCTGGTCTGGTTTGGCACGCTCGACGCGCGCCATCTGCTACGACCCGACGAAGGACGATACGCCGAGATCGCGCGTGAAATGTTCCGGTCCGGTGACTGGATCACCATCCGCTACAACGGCTACAAGTATTTCGAGAAGCCGCCCTTTCACCTCTGGGTCACGACCCTCGGCTACGAGTTGTTCGGCGTGGGCGACTGGCAGGCCCGACTGGCCGTGGCGCTGTCCGGCATCGCCGGCATCGGCGCCATGATGCTCGCCGCCTCGCGCTGGTACGGCTGCCGCGTGGCGCTGCTGACTGGCCTTGCCATGCTCGCCATGCCGATGTGGAGCGTGGCCGGCCATTTCAATTCCCTCGACATGACGTTGTCCGGCGCGCTCGCGGGTGTGCTGGCCTTCATGCTGCTGGCGCAGCATCCCGATACCACGCCCTCTGCCCGTCGCGGCTGGATGCTGGCCTGCTGGGTAGCCATGGGCGTTGCGATCCTCACCAAGGGGCTGGTCGGCATCGCCCTGCCGGGTCTGGCGCTGGTGGTTTATACGCTGGTGACGCGCGACTTCGGCCTCTGGCGCCGGCTGCATCTCGTCACGGGCATCGCCGCCATGCTGGTGGTCACCGTGCCCTGGTTCTGGCTGGTATCGGCCCGCAACCCCGAATTCCCGCATTTCTTCTTTATCCACGAGCACTGGGAGCGCTACACCTCCACGGTGCACGCCCGCAAGGGATCCATCTG
Source organism: Cupriavidus sp. DL-D2 (assembly GCF_039710735.1). NCBI lineage: Bacteria > Pseudomonadati > Pseudomonadota > Betaproteobacteria > Burkholderiales > Burkholderiaceae > Cupriavidus > Cupriavidus sp. DL-D2. Next base: position 16,059 of record NZ_JBDKXK010000101.1, read on the forward strand.
GTATTTCGTGCCCCTGCTGCTGGCCGGCCTGCTGCCCTGGCTCGGGTTGACGCCGCGCATGTGGACTGTCGTGCGCGAACGCGCGGGCGCCGTACGCGGCGCGGGGGGCAAGCCGTTCCAGCCGGCACTGATGTGCCTGATCTGGTTCGCCGCGATCTTCGCGTTCTTCAGCCTTTCCAGTTCGAAGCTGCCTGGCTATATCGTTCCGGTCTTCCCGGCACTGGCCCTGCTGGTGGCCGTGGCGCTGGACCAGATCAACGAGAAATCGTGGAATCGCCAGATCAATGCGCTACTGGTGCTCGCCGTGGTCGGAGTCGCCGCCGCGCCGTACGTGGCCACGCTGAGCCGCGACAGCAACCCCAACGAGGTCTTCCGCGCCTTCGCGGTTTACGTGGGCGTGGCCTTCGCGGTACTGCTGGCCGGGATGCTGCTGGCGCGCCGGTTGCTGCGCACGCACGGCCTGCTGCCGAGCATCGCAGCGTTCGCGTTGTCGATGTTCCTGACCTGCACCATTGGCCTGCTGGGCCATGAAGTGATGGGCCGCCGCGCCTCAGGTGTCGATATGGTGCCGGCCATCAACGCCGTACTCAAACCCGATATGCCACTGTATGGCGTGGGTATGCTGGATCACACCCTGCCGTTCTACCTGGGCCGGACACTGACGATCGTCGCAGAGCCGGACGAACTCGAATTCGGTGCGCAACAGGAGCCCCAGAAGTGGATTCCGACCATGGAAGCCTTCGTCGCCAAATGGCGCGATGGCCAGCCGGCGCTCGGCATCATGGGCCTGCACACTTTTGATGCATTGACCGCGCAGCAGGTGCCGATGTACGTGGTGGCGCGCGACGGACGCCGCGTCGTGGTCAGCAACTTCCCGCTGCCATCCTCCCCTTCCTCCCATCCGGCCGCATCCGCCACCCCCGCGCCCCGGACTGCCCCATGACCCTTTCGACTTTTGCCTTCATCTTTGCCGGCGTGCTGCTCAATGCCTGCGCGCAACTGCTGCTCAAGGCCGGCACCAACGCCGTGGGCGCCATCACCATCGAACGTGCCACCCTTCTGGACACGGCCTTCCGGGTGCTGACCCAATGGCCCGTGATCGCCGGCCTGACCTGCTACGTCATCAGCGTCGGTGTCTGGATCGTGGGCCTGTCGCGCGTGGACGTGTCGATTGCCTATCCCATGCTCTCGCTCGGCTATGTGGTCAATGCACTGGCCGCGTGGTGGCTGTTCGGAGAAATCCTCGGACCCTTGCGCGTGGCCGGCATCCTGCTGATACTGGCCGGCGTGTTCCTCATTGCCCGCTCCTGATTGCAGCCCAGTTGCCCTCGTTTTTGACATGACAGCTTCCAATCCGCAGGATTTCCTGCCATTCGTCCGGCCACAGATCGACGCGGCAACCATTGCCGAAGTGGGCAAGGTGCTCGCCTCGGGCTGGATCACATCCGGACCGAAGGTGCAGGCATTCGAGACCCGGTTATCCGCGCTGTTTGGCGGACGGCCCGTGCGCACCTTCTCGAATGGCTCGGCGACGATGGAAATCGCCCTGCGTATCGCTGACATCGGCCCGGGAGACGAGGTCATCACCACGTCCATTACCTGGGTGGCCACGGCCAATGTGATCCTGACGGTGGGCGCGAAGCCCGTCTTCGTCGATGTCGATCCGCGCACGCGCAATATCGACCTCGACGCCGTGGAAGCCGCGATCACGCCGCGCACGCGCGCCATCATCCCGGTCTACCTGTCGGGGCTGCCAGTCGACATGGACCGCCTCTACGACATCGCGCGCCGCCACAATCTCCGCGTGATCGAGGACGCCGCGCAAGCCATCGACTCCCGCTGGCGCGGCCAGCGCATTGGTGCGTTTGGGGATCTGGTCAGCTTCAGCTTCCAGGCCAACAAGAACATCACCACGGTCGAGGGTGGCTGCCTGGTGATGAACATGCCCGAAGAGGCGCTGCGTGCCGAACGGTTGCGGCTGCAGGGCGTGATCCGCACCGGCATGGATGGCATGGACGTGGAGGAACCGGGCGGCAAGTTCAACCTGACCGATGTCAACGCCGCCATCGGTCTGGCGCAGTTGGAGACGCTCGATGCGATCACCGCGCGCCGGGCCAGACTCGCCACGCTCTACTTCGAATCGGCCGCGCGGCATGGTCTGGCGGATCTCGGCATCGAACTCCCCCTGGCCATCGATCCGACGCTGGCTACCACGAACTGGCACATGTTCCAGGTAGTGCTGCCCACCGACCGCCTGCAAGGCGGCCCGGCGCAGGCCCGCCAGCTTGTGATGGAAGCCATGCGCGCGCAAGGCATTGGCGCGGGCGTGCATTACCCGCCCATCCATCTGTTCTCGTATTTCCGCTCGCTTGGCTGGCGCGAAGGCATGCTGCCGCATGCCGAACGCATTGGCCGCGGCATCCTGACGCTGCCGATGTTCCCGGCCATGCAGGACGCCGACGTGGAGCGAGTGTGTGCAACTCTCAGCGAAACATGCAAACGTCTATCTCTCTAAGCCCGGTCGAAGTCTCGGTCGTCATTCCCGTCTATAACGAGGAAGACGGACTGCAGGCGCTGTTCGACCGCGTCTATCCGGCGCTGGACAGCCTGGGCGAGTCGTACGAGATCATCTTCGTCAACGATGGCAGCATGGACCGCTCGCCGCAGATGCTTGCCGCGCAGTTCCACAAGCGGCCCGACGTGACGCGCGTGATCCTGTTCAACGGCAACTTCGGCCAGCATATGGCGATTTTGGCGGGCTTCGAGCATACGCGCGGCCGCATTGTCATCACGCTCGACGCCGACCTGCAGAATCCGCCGGAAGAGATCCCGCGCCTGGTGGCCGAGATGCGCAAGGGCCACGACTACGTGGGTACCATCCGCCGCCAGCGCAACGACACGGCGTTCCGCCGCTACGCGTCGCGGGCGATGAACCGGCTACGCGAACGCATCACCCGGATCAAGATGACGGACCAGGGCTGCATGCTGCGCGCCTATGACCGCAACGTCATCGACACGATCAATGCGTGCCGCGAGGTCAACACGTTCATCCCGGCGCTGGCGTACACGTTCTCGTCGAACCCGGTGGAGATCGAGGTGGGCCACGAACAGCGCCACGCGGGCGAGTCCAAGTACTCGCTGTACCAGTTGATCCGCCTGAACTTCGATCTTGTCACCGGCTTCTCGATCGTACCGCTGCAGTGGTTCTCGGCCATCGGCACGATGCTGTCGATCACGTCTGCGGGGCTGTTCCTGGTCCTGCTGATCCGGCGTTTCATCCTGGGCTCTGAAGTGCAGGGGGTGTTCACGCTGTTCGCCTTCAACTTCTTCCTGATCGGCATCATGCTGTTCGGCATCGGCCTGTTGGGCGAGTACATTGGCCGCATCTATCAGGAAGTGCGCGACCGACCGCGTTATCGTATCCAGGCCGTGCTGGAGCGCGACCCGAACGCCAGCCGTCCCCAGGAGGCACCGTGCGCGCCGTAGTCTTTGCCTATCACAACGTGGGCGACCGTTGCCTGCGCGTGCTGCACGCACAGGGCGTGGACGTAGCCCTGGTGGTCACGCACCGCGACCGTCCCGACGAGAACATCTGGTTCCAACGCGTGGCCGACACCGCTGCCGAGCTGAACCTGTCGTTCCTCTATGGCGAGAATCCGGCCGATCCCGCCGTGGCGGATGCCGTGCGCGCCGCCCGCCCGGACGTCATTTTCTCGTTCTACTACCGCGCGATGATTCCGGCCGATGTCCTGAGCCTCGCGCCGCAGGGCGCGTTCAACATGCACGGTTCGCTGCTGCCCAAGTACCGGGGCCGCGTGCCCGTGAACTGGGCGGTGCTGCACGGTGAGACCGAGACGGGTGCCACGCTCCACGCGATGGAAGCCAAGCCGGACGCTGGCTTTATCGTCGATCAGACCTCGGTGCCGATCTTGCCCGACGACACCGCCGGACAGGTCTTCGAGAAAGTCACCGTGGCCGCCGAGCAGACGCTCTGGCGCGCGCTGCCGGCCATGATGGCGGGCAACACGCCCAAACGCCCGAACCGTCTGGCCGATGGCAGCTACTTCTCCGGCCGCAAGCCCGAGGATGGCCGCATAGACTTCCGCCAGCCCGCCAGCGCGGTGTATAACCTCGTACGCGCCGTGGCGCCGCCCTACCCCGGCGCGTTCACCGAAGTTGGCAGCCGCCGGTTCGTAGTGGCGCAGGCACGCCGGCTTGAAACAACTGCCGTGCCCGCCGGACTCACGCCGGGTCTGCATGTCGTGGACGGCCGCATCGTGGCCATCTGCGGCGACGGCGGCGCGCTACGCGTGCTGCAACTGCTCGAAGGCCCGAGCGCCGACCATGCGAGCCCAGTCTCCGCATCCGAATTCCAGACCATCATCACCGCATCCTGAAAGGTTACCGATGAAAAAGATCCTGATCCTCGGCGTCAATGGCTTCATCGGCCACCATCTGACGC
>NZ_JBDKXK010000102.1:0-20738 GCF_039710735.1 Cupriavidus sp. DL-D2
CATGAACGACGCGCCGCCCAGCAGCAGGCATGCCTTGATGATCTGCACCCATGTGGTGGCCGTCATGCCACCAAACAGCACGTAGATCATCATCAGCGCGCCCACGATGACAACTGCCACCCAGTACTCGAGCCCGAACAGCAACTTGATCAACTGGCCAGCCCCCACCATCTGCGCGATGAGATAGAACGCCACCACCACCAGCGTGCCGGATGCCGCGAACGCTCGGATGGGTGCCTGCTTGAATCGATACGCGGCCACGTCGGCAAACGTGAAGCGCCCCAGGTTGCGCAGCCGCTCGGCCATCAGGAACGTGATGATCGGCCACCCCACGAGAAAGCCGATCGAATAGATCAGCCCGTCATAGCCGCTGGTGTACACGGCTGCGGAAATCCCGAGGAAGGACGCTGCAGACATGAAGTCACCCGCGATGGCCAGACCGTTCTGGAAGCCGGTGATGCCACCGCCGGTATAGAACGTGGCGGCGGATTTGGTCTTCTTGGCCGCCCACTTGGTGATGAACAGCGTACCGACCACAAACACCACGAACATGCCGATGGCCGTCCAGTTGGTGGCCTGTTTCACGGCCTGTCCCAAGTCTCCCCCGGCAGCGAAGACGCTGGCGGATAGCAGCAGTGCGGCGGCGCCGAATACATGTCGAGACGTCATGCGACCTCCTGCTTGATGCGGTCGGTGAGGTCGTCGTACACGCGGTTGGCGTGCCACACGTAGAGTCCCGTGAGCAGCACGGTAAAAAGAATCACGAACAGCCCGATCGGCATGCCCCAGGTCATCACACCCTGCCCCACGCGTGCGGCCAGCAGTTCCTTGTCGAACGCAATGACCAGCACGTAGCCGTAGTACACCACGAGCATTACCGCCGTCAGCATCCATCCCAGCCGCCCACGCCGCCGCACCAGTTCACGATATTGCCGGCTGGCCTTCAACTTCATGATCAGATCATCTTGCATCGTTGTCTCCTGCACATCCTTGCTTCACCACGCGGTACTTGCCGCATGGCCCGGAGACAAGGTACTGCGCCCCCCTTACCCTGTTCTTACACGGCTCGTGCATCGATTCGGGGTAAACGCCAATCTGCGTGGAGAACGGAGGCGCGCAGCGCATGGGACCCACTCGGCCAGTCACATGGCCGCTTGGATACGACCCTTTCAATTGATCGCTATCAAACAGCTACAGGTTTTGGCGCACTAACGATTCCACAGTGGCTATCTTCACAAGGCAAAAGACGAGACACACAGAGTTGATGCTGCCAAGGGGAGAGTTGCCATGTTGAGTGCCCACGAAATCGCCGCGTTGATGGTGCTGGGATCGCTGGGTTCGTGCCGCGATATCGACCCGCGCGACCTGGCCGCGCTTGCCACCCGCCGCCTGATCGACATGACCCACGCACCGGCCACGTCGCCCGCGGTGCAACTGACCCCGGCCGGCTATCACGTGCTGGGCGCCGTGCACCGTACCTCCCCGGCGCGGTGGTCGCAGCGGAACGCGTAGCCATTGCGGCGCCAGAAAACCTGGAGCATCCAACACCGGGGGTCATTTTGTCCCCTATGTGCGTCATGCGTGGCTCCCAGGCGGGGAGGAAGGCTGGAGACGTCGCATGCCGCCACCCCGCGCCGCGCCCTTTCGCTCACATTTGCAGAATTTGCAGAATTGCCATTTGCGCGGTTGCAGCGGCATCGCACAATCTTTAGAATGCAAATCGTTCTCAATAACGCAGGGCGCCGTGGCGCCGCGACGGGATCGACGCCATGGCTGGGACAGAGGCTGCTTCAAGCGGCAGGCATGCAATCGCGAGCATTTACCGCAGTCACCATGGTTGGCTGCTCAACCTGCTATCGCGCAAGCTGGGCAACATGGAGTGCGCTGCCGATCTGGCGCACGATACGTTTGCACGCCTGATCCATGCGGGCGATGCGGCTTCGCTGCGGGAGCCGCGCGCCTATCTCACGACCGTTTCCACGAACCTGACCGCGGACTATTTTCGGCGGCAGGCGCTGGAGCGTGCCTATCTGGAAGCGCTCGCCTGCCTGCCCGAGCCCACCGTCCCGTCGCCTGAGGATCGGGCGCTGATTCTCGAATCCCTGACCGCCATCAGTTGCGCGCTGGATCGCCTGCCCGCGCGGGTGCGCGATATTTTTCTGCTGTCGCAGGTCGATGGTCTGCCCTATCGGGACATTGCCGACGAGATGGGCATCACCGTCAATATGGTGCAGAAGGCGATGGCGAAAGCCTACGTGCAATGCTGTCGCGTGCTGCAACGATGATGGCACCACCCAGCGACGAAGTTCTGGAAGAAGCCGCGATGTGGCTGGTCACCTTTGAATCGGGTGAAGCCACCGCAGCCGACCAGGCGGCCTGTGCGCGCTGGCGTGTCGACGATCCCAGCCACGAAATGGCGTGGCAGATGATGACCGACACCATCGGCCAGCTTCGCCACGGGCTGGTCGGTGTGCCGTCCGCCGTCGTGCGGCAGACCCTGCAGGCGGATACCCGCGTTCCCTCGCGCCGCCGCGCCCTCAAGGCGCTGGCCGGCATCGGTGCGCTTTCGCTCGCCGGAACCAGCGGATGGATGCTGACCCGGACCGCCGCCTATGACCGCATGGCTGCGGATCATTCCACAGGGCCAGGAGAAAGACGGACGCTGCGGCTATCCGATGGCACCGTCGTCACGCTCAACACTGCGTCCGCCATCGATGTGGCATATGGCGCGCAGCATCGCCGGATTCGGCTCCGCGCAGGCGAGATCGAGGTGCATACCGCGGCAGACGCCCAGGGGCGCCCGCTGGTGGTTGCCACGCGATTCGGCACGATCACGCCGCTCGGCACGCGCTTCGTGGTGCGCGATGTGGCGACGGGCGATGCCTCGATCACGGTGGGTGTCACGGCCGGGGCCGTGCGTGTGATGTCGGAAGGCGGCGCGTCGTCGCGCATCGATGCGGGTCAGCAAATCAGCTTTGGTTCCCTCGCGGTGGGTGATCCCGCACCGATGGACCCCGCCATCCGGTCGTGGATCGACGGGATGCTGGTGGCGCGCCGCATGCCGCTGCCGGCTTTCGTGGCGGAACTTGCCCGCTATCGTCCCGGCCTGTTACGTTGCGATCCGGCGCTGGCCTCGCTCAGTGTCTCCGGCGCATTTCCCCTCGATGACACCGACGCGGCACTGGCGTTACTGGAGAACGCCCTGCCCGTGCGCACACGCTCGGTCACGCCGTACTGGGTAACAGTCGTCCCCCGCTAGCCCTGTGCCATCACGGCCCGCCGCACCCCGAATCATCCGAAGTCCTACGCCGCCTCAGTCATCGTGCCTCGTCGATCCGGTCGTCCCAGTTTCGTGAGCGCGCATCTCGCCGACGTGCTTCGCGCCAGCGTCATGGCCGCGTCCGTCGCGGCTGCGCTGACGATGGCGGGCAACGCCTGGGCGCAGACCGCTGCCGGCGCACGCTCGTTCTCGATCGGGCCCGGCCCGCTGGACGTGACCCTCGCCCGTTTCGGCAATGAAGCGGGGGTGCCGATCGCCGTCGATCCCGCGCTGACCGTGGGACTCGACAGTCCCGGCTTGCAGGGCACCTATACCGTCGAGGAAGCGCTGCGTGTGCTGCTCTCCGGCCAGCCGGTGGAGGCGGTGTCGAACCCCGGCGGGAGCTACTGGCTGCGCCCACGCACATTGCCCGCGCCCGCTACCGCCGAGACATCGGTGCCGATCCCGACCCTGACGCCGGTCATCGTCACGGGGGCGGCCGACGACATCGACCACTATCGCGCGCCGGCCGCGAGCCTGGGCGTGCTGGGAGACCGGCCCATCATCGAAGCGCCCTACAGCATCGAGGTGGTGACACGTGACCTGATGGATAACCAGCAGGCCGACTCGCTCGTGGACGCACTGAAGAACGATGCCTCGGTCACGCCGATCAGCAACAACATTGGCGGGCTCTCCTCGCAGATCGCGGTGCGCGGTGTGGGACTCGATCTCCTGAGCGGGCGCAAGGTTGACGGCCTCAATATCTTTAGCTGGAGCAGCGATCTGCCGCTTGAACACTTCGAGCAGATTCAGCTGCTCAAGGGCGCCAGTGGCTTCCTGTACGGCTTTGCGCAGCCGGGCGGGATCGTGAACTTCATCAGCAAGCGGCCGACCGATACCCCGCTGCGCAACGTGTTGACGTCCGTGACGGATAGCGGCACGTTCCTGCTAGGCGGCGATCTGGGCGGACGTTTCGGATCGGAAGACCGATTCGGCTATCGCGTCAATGTGGTGGGCGAGACCGGCGACAGCTACGTCAAGGACGGGGGGCGAGTCCAGCGCGGTTCCGCGTCGCTGGCGCTCGACTGGCGCATCCTGCCGAAGCTGGTCTGGCGCGCCGATGTGCTGGCCGTCGATCGCCAGGTCACCGCCTCGTCGACCTGGGGTATTTTTCCGAATGCCACGGGCAGCGACACGGATTTCGTCGTGGCGCAACCGCCGGCCGCCATCCCCGGCAGCAAGCGGATCTTCTCGCCATTCACGCGTTACGAAACGCGCTCGTGGGTGTACGGCACCGGCGTCGAATGGACCTTTGCCGACGACTGGCGTGCCAGCCTGCTCTATCGTGGCTCGGTGATGACCCGTGGCTATCTCAATGGCTCGATCTTTGCCAACGCGGCGGGCAACTACACGGAAGTCCAGTACGCCGGCACGGACCGCTTCGACACCGATGACGTCCGCGCGCTGGTGACGGGCAAGGTGCGCACCGGGCCGGTCTCCCATGACCTGACTTTCGGACTCTCCTACGGGCGCATTCGCACCTTCTATTCGAGCGGCTCCACCTCGGCGGTGCTCGGCACGGGCAATCTGTCTCGCCCCGGCAATTTCCCGAATCCCGGCCTCACGGTCCCGCCTGCCGATGCGCTGGGCAGCGACACGATCCAGCGCGCGGCGTTCATCTCGGACACCGCCCATTTTGGCGATCACGTCGATGTGATCCTCGGCCTGCGGCACAACGGCCTCAAGGATACGGTCAACGGCTACGACAAGGGTGCCTATACGCCAACCGCCGCCGTCGTGCTGAAGCCGTCGCCGTGGCTCTCGGTCTACACCAGTTACGTCGAGGCCCTGGAGCAAGGCGCAACGGCGCCTCTGAGCGCGGCCAACGCGCAGGAGGTGTTCGCGCCGCTCAAGACAAAGCAGCTCGAGGCTGGCATCAAGGCCGAACGCGCCCTGTGGTCTGCCAGCGCCGCCGTATTCCGGATTCGGCGTGGCCTGACCTATACCGATGCCGACAATGTCTTCACCCAGAACGGGGAATCCCGCTACAACGGGCTGGAACTGCTGGCGAAGGCCCGCCTGACGTCGCGCTGGCAGGTGATCGGCAGTGTGATGTTCCTCGACGCCCGCAATGAGACCGCCACGGCGGGGCTGGCAGGCAAGTTTGTCGATGGCACGCCGCGGCAGCAGGCCAAGCTCTATTCGGAGTACCGGCTGGCCGATACCGGCTTCACGCTCACGGCCGGTGTCCAGTACTACGGGTCGCGGCCGATCGATGCGGCCAATACCGCGACCGTGGCGGGGTTCACGCTATTCGACGCAGGTCTGCGATACGAGACGCGTCTCGGCGGTACGCGCGCCATCGTCCGCTTCAACGTCGACAACATTGCCAACCGGGCGTATTGGCTGGCCAGCGCGTCCTACCTGACGCAGGGCGCACCCCGCACATTCAAGCTCGGCGCGCAGTTCGAGTTCTGACCGCACATCCTCGATGGCGAGATTCCGCAAAAAAGTTGGCGGATTCCGAAAGCTCGTCCGTCATACCTTGAGAAGCATCCAAAAAAGCAAAGCCATCCCGGATGGCAAGTTTTAAATGTATGTCCTTCGCGACATATTAGGAATGATTTGCATTTGTATTGGCATTTGCAACCAGGGAGACCAGCATGATGACGAGCGCCCCCGTAGCGACGCTTGCCGAGGTATTCATGGACAATCGCGCCCAACTGCGGCGGATTGCCCATGGCATTGTCAGGAGTCCCGAGACCGCTGAAGACATCCTCCAGGACGCCTGGATCCGCTTGTCGGATGGCGACCGGCTGGGCGAAGTCCAGCGTCCCTTCTGCTATTGCTGCCAGGTGGTACGGAACCTGGCGCTGGACCATTGCCGCCGGCAGAGCCTGGAATCGTCCTATCGCTGCTATGACATAGAGGTCGAGACACTGGAGTTGCCGTGCGCCACCTCGCCGCACAAGTCCTTCCAGGACTACGAGGTGCTCTGCGCGATCGATCGCGAACTGTCGAAGCTTCCCGCCCGCACGCGGCTGGCCCACGAGCTGTACCGCATCCAGGGCCTGACGCAGCGGCAGATTGCCGAACACCTGGGCTGTGCGCTCGGCCTCGTCAATGCGCTGCTGGCCGACGCGGCGCGGGCCATCGAGTCCTGCCGCACGCTGATGTACGCGGACTAACTCCGTGACGCGCTGCCCAGCTTCGTAAACGGCTGAAATGTTCCCGTGACAGGGCGTGGGCGACAACGCGTGCTTGACGTGTCAAAATTCCGCCACTTTGCTTCGTTTCGCTGGATCGGATTGGCACGCATGACACAACACAACGAGGATGCCGCCTGGGCAACGGCCTGGGCATGGGTGCAACGTGAGCATGATCGTGAGCGATTCAGCGACGATGCACGGGCCCGGATGATGGAATGGCTCGCGGCCGATCCCGCGCACCGGCGCGCCTATGACAAGGCCGCGCGGCTGTGGTTGCTGGCAGGGCTGGTGCCGCCGGTGAACGATCTCGACGGCGCACCCGAACCCTCGCCACCCGCCCCCTGGCCACGCGACGCCACGGAATAGAAAATGCCACTTGGACGGTGGCATTTCTTTATGCAGCAAGGCTTCGTTTCCGCATTACGCCATGATCGTCGCCGCGCGTCGCTCGCCATCGAAGGAGCGCCCTGATTGCCGCCCCGCTGCCTCCAGCGCCGTCGTGATTTCCCCCGTGCGGATCGCAGTCACCGACAGCAAGGTATCGCTGATGCCATGGCTGGTCTCGCACGCACCCTGCAGGAAGATCCCCGGCCGGAAGCCCGGTGTGGCGAGCACCCGGTAGTCACGGTCTACCGCGCATTCGCCCACCCATGGTTCGAGCTGCGCGAGGATCGAACGATGCTGTTCGCGTGCATAGCCCGTGGCCAGCACCACGAGGTCATAGGGGTTCTGGCTCGCGCGGCCAGCATTGAGGTCGCGCAGATCGAGCCGGACGCTGTCGGTGTCGGCCTGCGCACCGCAGACTTCGTGGCGGCGCAGCAGACGGTGGCGTTGATCGCCGCGCACCCGTTGCTCGTAGAACACCTTGAAGATGCTCTCGATCAGTTCCAGGTCCGGACAGGCGTAGTTGGTATGCCAGAACTCGCGCAGCATGGCCTCGCGCTCGTCTTCGGGACGGTGGAACACGTGATCGACATAGTCTGCATTGAAGATCTCGTTCACGAATGGACTGTTGTCGGACGGCCGGATGGCATGCGCGCGCACCACGAGGTCGATCTGTGCTTCGGGGTAGCGGCCATGCAGATCCATGAACAACTCCGCGGCGCTCTGCCCTGCCCCGATCACGGCGATGCGCCGGGGCGCAGCGTGCTGCGCGATACGGCGCAGGTACTGGCTCGAATGGAGCACCCGAGCGTCGTCGCGCAACGCGCGAAAACTGTCTGGAATATTGGGGCTGCCGCCCACACCCACCACCAGATTCCGGCCCAGGCGTTCGCGCGTTTCGCCGTCCGCGGTCCGGGATCGCACACGTAGCAGCGCCACTTCGCCGTCCCGGTGCTCGGGCGTCACCTCCACCACCTCCTCGCCATAGGCACATTGGTCCTGGAAATGGCTGGCCGCCCAGGACAGGTAGTCATTGAACTCGTGACGGCTCGGGAAAAACGTCTTGAGGTTGATGAAATCCTGCAGACGCCCCTTCTGATGCAGATAGCCGATGAACGTGAAGCGACTTGCGGGATTGCGCAGGGTGGCCAGATCCTTGAGGAAGGAAATCTGCATGTGCGAGTTGTCGAGCAACATGTCCGGGTGCCACGCAAACGCCGGCTGCTTCTCGATGAAGAACGCATCGGGGCGCTGCTGCCCGGCACACTGCTCTTCCAGTGCGATGGCCAGCGCCACATTGGACGGCCCGAAGCCGACGCCAATCAGGTCATGAACTTGCATGGGAAGCCTTGGGCGATAGTGTTGTCGGATGGCCGACGTTATCGGCCGTGTCGTCTGACTGCGGCATCCAGAGCGCCTCGCCGAAAAAGCGCTCGCGTGGCAGCACGCCCAGCACAGCGCGTTTGTGGGGGAAATCGAACTCGCAGACCAGGTCATAGCCGCAGCGCGACAGGCTCTTGCGCATCTTCGCGTTGTCCGCGCGCGGCTCGATGACCAGCCGCTGGGTGCGGCAATCGTCGAGAAACAGATAGTGCGAAATCGAAGGCATCCATGCCGTCAGCCACGATTTGCCGCGAAAATCCGGCTCGCCCACCAGCACATGCCAGCCCCGGTCGTAGTCGGTGGCGTCGCAGAATGGCGCGATGCGGTCCTCGCGTGCCCAGTAGACCTCGAAGTATCCGAACGGCTCGCCATCGAAGCATCCGATCAACTGTGTGACATGTGGATCGGCATGCACGCGCTGCAGGTAGGCGCGTTGATGGTCGATGTCGCCTTCTTCCTGCCAGAAATGCGCCACGTCGGGATCGTTCATCCAGCGGTGCATGCGCGTCACGTCCTCGTCGATATCGAGCGCGCGGAACGTCAGCGTCTGGTCGAGCCAGGGGATATGGCGGGTGTAGACCACCCCGTCAGGCTTGGACGGCCGCAGCGGGTGGCGCGTGCCGGCGGTGGTGACGGAATATTGCGGAAATGGCTCGCACGGGGCATTCAGCCAGGGGCGAGCCCGCTGCCACTGCATGGCCGGATGTCCGGCAAGGGAGGAAGTGGTGTCGTTGTCTGGCACGGGCGTCGGACGTGATCGATAGGTAGCGCGGTCCGGCGCCATGGCAGCCGTCCGCGTGCATACCCCACAAGACGGGCGGCATGAAAAAATGTTCAGGCAACGTGACGCCGCATGGCACGGCCTGAACATTCCAGTTTGCCTCTCGTCTACACAGTATCCGGCGCCCATCGCCGCCCATTGCCGCCCAGCGCCGCCGCCGCGGCCATGCCTCGCCATGAATGCTTCTCGCAGTTCCGCCGCTGAAACCCTGAACCTGCTCAAACCGTTTGCCCCGTGGATCGTGCTGTCCTCGGTCACCGGTATCACGGCGGGCGTGGCAACCGTAGCGCTGCTCTCGACCATCAATACGGTACTGAACCGCCCGGGCGGCATGGCCGGTGGACTGCTGCTGACGTTCGTGGGCCTCTGCGTGCTCGCATTGGCGGGCCGTGCGATCTCCGATATCTCCACCAATCTCGTGGGGCAGCGGCTCGTCGCCATGGTGCGCAAGGGGCTGGCCCGCAAGATCCTGGCCGCGCCCATCGATGCGCTGGAGCGCTACCGCACCCATCGCCTGATGCCGGTACTGACGCAGGACGTGGACATGATCAGCGATGTGGCCTTCAGCCTGTCTGCCACCGTGATCTCGATGGCGGTCGTGATGGGATGCCTCGGCTATCTGGCCTACCTGTCGCCCACACTGTTCGGCCTGCTGGTGGTGATGCTCGTGCTCGGCGCTGCAATCCAGACCCGCGCCATGGCACGCGGCATGGCGGGCTTCTGGCAGGCGCGCGACTACGAGGAGCAGTTGCACAAGAGCTATCGCGGCATCAGCGAAGGGGCCAAGGAACTGCGCATGCACCGGTCCCGCCGCATGGGGATACTCGATGGGCAGGTCGAACGGATCGTCGATGCCATCCGCGACATCAACCGCCGCGCGATCAATACCTATGTGCTGGCGATGGCCTTCGGCTCGGCGCTGTATTTCCTGCTGATTGCCGTGATCCTCGGCTGGGCAGCGTTCCGGCAGGTCGAGCCGCAGGTGCTCAGCGGATTCGTGCTGGTGCTGCTGTTCCTGAAAGGCCCGGTCGACCAGATCGTCGGCGCCCTGCCTGGTATCGGCCGCGCCAAGGTTGCGTTCTCGCGTATCGCGGATCTGTCGGCCCGCTTTGCCAACCCCGAACCCCACCTCGCATTGCAGCAGCCTCCGGCTCCGGTCAGGTTCGACCAGTCCATCGCGCTGCGCGGCATCGGCTATGCCTTCGATGCGCCCGAGGGCAAGACGGCCTTCGTACTCGGCCCCATCGATCTGGATCTACATCCGGGCGAACTGGTGTTTGTCGTCGGCGACAACGGGTCAGGCAAGACCACGCTCATCAAGCTATTGCTCGGTCTCTACGCCCCCCACTCTGGCCAGATTCTGCTAGACGGCACGCCTGTCACCGCCGAGACGCGCGACGACTACCGGCAGTTGTTCACCACCGTGTTCTCCGATTTCTACCTGTTCGAGGATCTGGTCGCGCCCGGTGACGGCGGCGCCGTCTTGCCCGAAGCGGCGCGCCCCTATCTGGAACGGCTCGAGATTGCCCACAAGGTCAGCGTCGAAGGCGGCGTGTTCAGTACCGTTGACCTGTCTACCGGGCAACGCAAGCGCCTGGCGCTGGTTCACGCGTATCTGGAGGGGCGTCCCGTGCTGGTCTTCGACGAATGGGCAGCCGATCAGGACCCCACCTTCCGGCAACTGTTCTATACCGAACTGCTGCCCGAACTTCGAGACCGGGGTCATCTCGTCATTGTGATCTCGCACGATGACCGCTATTTCCCGCTGGCTGACCGCGTCATCCACATGCAGGCGGGCCGCATCCGCGCCATCGACGTGCCTGCGCGCAGCACTGCGGGGGACAACGAGGCCGTTACCGCGTGACGCGACGCGCCCTGACACCGGCCAGCGGCGACGAGCCGCTGAAGGAGGCGCTGCGCCGCGCCCAGCTCAAGCCGACGGTCCAGATGGTGGCCACCCTCCGCGTGCTCGCACGGGCCGAAGGCGAGTGGCTCGGCGGCGAGGACATCTATCGCCAGTTGATGATGAGCGGACAGCCCGTCTCGCTTGCCACGATCTATCGCGTCGTGAAGAAGCTCGTGAGCTGCGGCATTGTGGTGCGCATGTGGCAAGAGCAGTACGGCAGCCGGCGCGCGCTGTATTGCCTGCGCGCCAACGAACCCGCGCCGGCCGGGCTGCGGCCTGGCGGACTGCGCATTCGCGACAGCGATGCAAACGTGTGGATTCCCGTTGGTGACAAGAACAAATGCGAGATCCTGCTCGACGCCCTGCGGCAATGCGGCATTTCGCCCGGCCATCGTTGTGAAATAGAAATCGGCGGAATGCCTGACCTGCATCCCGCCAAGCATGAGGAGCCGCAGTGTTGAGGGGCAGTCCTGCACGGAACACACGCGTGAAGCGTTGGGCGATGCTGATCGCCGGTGTGGCCATTGCAAGTGCGGTCGCTGCGGTCATGGCGCGGAGCAAGGAGACGCCGCCCGCGTCGGCGCCGGTCAGTGTGGAGACGCTTGAATCCAAAGTCACGGCACTCGGCATGATCCAGCCGCGCCGCTATGTGGATGTCGGCGCGCAGGTATCCGGACAGATCCAGAAGATCCTGGTCCAGCCAGGCGATGTGGTGCGCCAGGGGCAGTTGCTCGTGGAAATCGACCCCAGCGTGCAGCAGGCCACCGTGGATGCGGGACGCGCGGCACTGGCGGCGTTACGCGCCCAATTGTCCGGCAATCAGGCCCAGTACAGGCTGGCCGCGCAGCAGCATGCGCGGCAGCGGAAGCTGGCCAGCGCCGACGCCACGCGCGAAGAAGACATACAGGCCGCCGAGGCCGCGCTGGCGCTGGCCGACGCCAATATCCGCAATCTCCAGGCGCAGATCGCGCAGACGCAGGCCACCCTCAAGGCTGATGAAGCCCGGCTGGGCTACACGCGGATCTATGCGCCGCTGGCCGGCACCGTGGTGTCGATCGATGCACGCGAAGGCCAGACGCTCAACGCCACCTACCAGACGCCCAACGTGATGCGCGTGGCGGACCTGGGCACGATGACGGTCTGGTCCGAGGTCTCCGAGGCCGATGTCCGGCGCGTCAAGCCAGGCATGCCGGTCTACTTCACCACGCTCGGCGGCGAGGGACGCCGCTGGCACGGCAGCGTGCGGCAGGTGCTGCCTGCCCCGCCCCCACCTCCTGAAAAGGCATCGGGCGACAACGCCGCGACGCCGGCCAAGGCGGGCGGACGGGTGATTGTCTATACCGCCCTGTTCGACGTGGACAATGCCGATGGCGAACTGATGCCGCAGATGACGGCGCAAGTGGCATTCGTCGAGGCCAGTGCAAGAGACGCCATCGTCGTGCCGGTTGCCGCATTGGCACCCGCCGAAGGACGCGGCCGCTCGGTGGCTCGCGTGCTGCGCGCCGATGGCGGCATCGAGCGGCGCGAAGTCGAGACCGGTGTCCGTAGCCGCTTTCAGGTGCAGGTGCTCAAGGGGCTGTCTCCCGGCGAGCGCGTACTGGTGCAACAGTCCACGGGCGAGGCGGAGCCCAGTTCGTGATGGCTGGATCGCCCACACCGCTGATATCGTTGCGGGATATCCGCAAGACCTATGGCAATCGCAACGGCGCGCCGGCCACCGATGTGCTGCGCGGTATCTCGCTCGATATCCACGCGGGCGAGTTCGTGGCGATCGTTGGCGCATCGGGGTCGGGCAAGTCCACGCTGATGAATATCCTGGGCTGCCTCGACCGGCCCAGCGCTGGCCAGTACCTGTTCGAAGGGCAAGACGTGTCCGGTTTCGATGCCGATGCGCTGGCGTGGCTGCGCCGCGAGGCATTCGGCTTTGTGTTCCAGGGCTATCATCTTGTCCCCAGCGAGTCCGCGCGCGAGAACGTCGAGATCCCGGCGCTGTACGCGGGCATGCCAGACGCTGCACGCTGTGCGCGCGCCACGGCGCTGCTGGAGCGGCTGGACATGGGGGCTCGCGTCAATCATCGGCCTAACCAGTTGTCGGGCGGACAGCAGCAGCGCGTGGCCATCGCGCGTGCGCTGATGAACGGCGGCCGCATCGTGCTGGCCGACGAGCCCACGGGCGCGCTCGACAGCAGGAGCGGCGCCGAGGTCATGGCGCTGTTGCGCGAACTGGCCGCCGAAGGCCACACGATCATCCTGATCACCCACGACCGCGAGATCGCCAGCCGTGCACGTCGCGTCATCGAGGTGCGCGATGGGCAGGTCATTGCCGACTCCGGTGCCGTGGCGCCTGAATCGCCGCGTGAGCCGCTGCCGGGGGCTTCCGCGCACGGACACGCGAGCCTGGTCACCGATCTGCGCGAGGCCATGCGCGCTGCATGGCGCGTGATGTGGGGGAACCGTTTCCGTACGGGCCTGACCTTGCTTGGCATCGTGATTGGCGTGGCATCGGTCATCGTGATGCTGGCCGTTGGCAGCGGTTCGCAGAACAAGGTCATGCAGGAACTGGAAACGTTCGGATCGCGGACCATGTTCGTCGCGGCCAATCCGGCATCGTCGCGCGAACGTGGCACGCCGCTGACGCTCGACGATGTGCGCACCATTGCCGAAACGCCCAACGTGGAGGCCGTGGCGCCCTATATCGAGAATCGGGTGGTCGTGCGCCGGGGCGGCGTCGATCACAATACCGAAGGCGGCGGCGCCACGGGCGCCTTCGTCAAGGTGCTGCGCTGGCCGGTGGTGGCGGGCAGCATGTTCGATTCCGCCGATGAAGCCCGCACCGCCAAGGTGGCCGTGATCGGCGAAACCGTGCGCAAGCGGCTGTTCGCGGATGGCAGCAACCCACTCGGCCAGGACATCCTCGTCGACAAGGTGCCTTTCGAGGTGGTGGGCGTACTGGGTTCCAAGGGATCGACCGGTGGCGAAGATCAGGACGACCGCGTGCTGGTGCCGCTCTCTTCCGCCATCGCCCGTCTGTTTGGGCAACCCAACCCGACCTGGATCGCCGTGGAGATCCGCAATCTGGATCGCGCCACCGAGACCGCCGCCGAGATCGAGGCGCGCCTTGCCACGGCCCGTCGGGCCCGCGACGTGCGGATCTGGAACCAGGCGGAAGCGATTCGCGTGCAGTCCGCCACGGCGCGGACGATGACGGTGATGCTCGGTCTGATCGCTGCGGTGTCGCTGGTGGTCGGTGGCATCGGCGTGATGAACGTGATGCTGATGACCGTGCGCGAGCGCAAGCGCGAGATCGGCATTCGCATGGCCACCGGCGCGCGGCAGCGCGACATCCTGCGCCAGTTCCTGGCCGAATCGATGCTGGTCACTGCCGTGGGCGGTGGTGTGGGCGTGGCGATCGGACTCGTGACCGTCGCAGCCATGGCGCTGGCTGGCGTTCCGATTACCTACTCCCCCGCCGCGTGCGCACTGGCGTTTGGCTTCGCGGTGCTCACTGGGCTGGTGTTCGGCTACACGCCCGCACGCGGCGCCGCGCGGCTTGACCCGGTCGTGGCGCTGGCAGGCGACTGACATGATCGAATTTCCTCACTGCGGCTGGAGAAGCCTTTCACGCGTGTCGTACCTGCTTGGCGTCATGGTCCTGGGCGGTTGCGCCATCCATGGCGATCCCGCCCCGCGCGCAGTGGCCGTGCCGGCCGCATGGCATGCCACGTCCAAACAGGTGGGCAACGATGTGACGGACGCCTGGTGGCGAAGCTTCGGCAGTGTGGAACTCGACGCGCTGGTGGCACGCGCCGGCCAGCAGAGCCTGGACCTTGCCGAAGCGGCCGCACGGATGCAGGAGGCGCAGGCACTGGCGCGTATCGCTGGCGCATCGATGTGGCCGTCGCTGTCGGCTGACGGCAGGGCGTCTCGCCAGGGACGGCTCGGCGGCAGCACCGATGTGGCCGGCAATGCATGGCAACTGGGCTTCGTGGCGAACTACGAGGTGGATCTCTGGGGCCGCCTGGCCGCGTTGCGCGAAACGGCCGGCCGGGGAGTGCAAGCATCGGCGTTCGACCTCGATACCGTGCGGCTGACCGTCACCGCCAACGTGGCGTCGGCATGGGTCCAGCGGCAGGCCACGCGCGAGCGTATCGCCATCGGCGAGCAGAACCTCGCGAGCGCCGATCGCGTGCTGCGGCTGGTCGAGGCCCGCCGCCATGCCGGCGCCGCGCTGCAACTGGAACTGGCCCAGCAGCGCGCACTCGTGGCGGCACAGCGCCGCACCATCGAGGCACTGCGCCAGCAACAGGACGCATTGAACATGGCGATCGCGGCCCTGCTTGGCGAAGTGGCACCGCTGCCGCCTTCGACAGATGCCACGCTCGCCACGCTGCAGTTGCCCGACATCACGCCCGATACGCCATCGTCGCTGCTCGCCCGCCGGCCCGACATCGCCGCCGCCGAAGCCCGGCTGGCCGCCGCCGATGCCAATCTCGACGCCGCGCGTGCGGCACTGTTTCCGACTGTCAGCCTTGGCGCCGGTCTTGGTTTTGCCGGCACCACGCTCGGCACGTTGTTCAGCGGCCCGGCCTATACGCTGGCCGCCGCGCTGGCCGCGCCGATCTTTGACGGCGGCCGGCTGGCCGGTCAACGCGACCTCGCCGCGGCACAGCGCACCGGCCAGCTGGTGCGCTACCGCGCCACCATCGTCAACGCCTTCGCCGACGCAGAGACTGCGCTGAGCAATGTCAATGGCGCAGACGCCCAGGCACGGGAACAGGCCGAAGAACTCACGCAATCCGAACGGGCCGTATCCCTCGCCGAATCCCGCTACCGGGCAGGCGCCGACACCTTGCTCAACCTGCTGATCAGCCAGCGCAGCTACTACACGGCGCAGGACCAGGCCGTGCAACGGCTGGAGGCACGGTTGCTGGCCCGTGTGGGGGTGTACCGGGCGCTGGGCGGCGGGTGGGGGACGATGCGGTAGACGTTGCGGTTTGTCTTACCCCCCTCTCCTGCAACGCGGGAGAGGGGGGCGCACAGCGACGGGTAGCGCGGCTTTCGATACGGGCCTATACCACCACGACCTCCTGCTCCGCCAGCATCGCAAACGCTTCCAATTCCGCACGATAGGCGTCCACCAGGCTTTGCACCGTGGCTTGCCGGAACATGGCGTCGCTGAAGATCCAGCTGACGGACAACTGTCCGTCGTACACGCGGCCCACGATTTCGATCCAGTTGGGGAGTGGGCCTGCGGCGCTGCGCATGGCCCCGCCTGCTTCCTCGGCTGGCTGGAAATCGGTGCTGTCGCGGAAGGTCTGGTCGAACTGGCCCAGGTAGTTGAAGGTGATGCGTGGTTCGGCGGCGGCCAGTGCCGTGCGTACGGCAAGGTCCTCGCCAAGGTAGCGCAGCACACCGTAGCCGATGCCCTTGCCAGGCACGGCGCGCAGTGTATCGCGCACGCCGAGGATGCTTTGGCTGGCGCTGTCGCGTCCGTGCGCGAGCCGCACGGGATAGACGCTTGTGAACCAGCCGGCGGTCTGGCTCAGGTCGAGTCCTGCGGCATCGCCCTCGCGGCCATGCCCTTCCAGGCTGACCAGTGTGGCGTCGTGGCCGGTCCAGCGTGCCAGCACGCGAGACAGCGCTGCGAGCAGCAGTGTTTCGATACCGGTTTCGAAAGCCGCTGGCACGGCGCGCAGCAACCGGGCCGTGATATCGCGGTCGAGGATGGTGCGCACCGATGCGGTGTGTGCCGCGAGCGCAGAGACGGTGGCGTCATCGCGCGGCAGGTCCTGCGCATCGGCGAGTTGTGCCTGCCAGTAGCCGGCCTCGGCGCGCAAGGCCGCCGACTTGCCGTGGTCGCGCAGGTAGTTGGCCCAGGACTGGAACGAGACGCCGGCAGGCGGCAGCACCGCCGTTTCTCCGGCCGACAGTTGCGCGTAAGCGGCCTGCAGGTCGTCGAGCAGCACGCGCCACGTCACGCCGTCCACCACCAGATGATGGATCACCAGCAGCAAGCGCGCGCTGCCATCGGCAAGGCGCATGTGGACCACGCGCCAGAGCGGACCACTGGCAAGGTTCAGGCTGCGCTGGGCGGCCTCCCCGACTTCGGTGACTTCGGCGGCTCCGTCCACATCGCGCGTCCAGAGCACGTCTGCCGCGTTATCGCGCGGCACGGCATAGCCCTGCTCCCACGTGCCATCCGGGCGTTGCGTGAAACGCAGCCGCAGCGCGTCGTGACGCTGTGCAAGCGCGTCCAGTGCACGCAGCAGGTGCTGGCCATCCAGCGGACGTTCGGATCGCAACATCACCGACTGGTTGTAGTGATGACGCTCCGGAATCGGCTGGTCGAAGAACCA
Source organism: Cupriavidus sp. DL-D2 (assembly GCF_039710735.1). NCBI lineage: Bacteria > Pseudomonadati > Pseudomonadota > Betaproteobacteria > Burkholderiales > Burkholderiaceae > Cupriavidus > Cupriavidus sp. DL-D2. Next base: position 17,279 of record NZ_JBDKXK010000102.1, read on the forward strand.
CGACTGGATCGGGATCAACGGCACATGGCCCGCCGCAGTGGCCGGCCATGGCGATGCAGGACCGACGACAACCGGCGCGTCATCCCGTGAACACAGCGCAGCAATGGTCTGGTGCCGCATCAGGTCACGCAGCGTCAGCGTCAGGCCAATCCTGGCGTTGCGCACGCGGGAAATGACTTGCAGGCTGAGGATCGAATCGCCGCCAAGCTCGAAGAAGTTGTCGGTAATCCCCACGCGCGGCACTCCGAGCACCTGTTGCCAGATGTCCGCCATCCGCTGCTCGATCTCGTTGCGCGGCGCCTCCCACACTGTTTCGGTCCTGACCGTCGGCTCGGGCAGCGCGGCGCGATCGAGCTTGCCGCTGATCAGGCGCGGCAGTGCGGGCAGCACCACCACGTGCGCGGGCACCATGTACTCCGGCAGACGGACACCCAGCTGCTGGCGCGCCCGCTCGGGCAGGTCGCCAGCAGGCACGCCCGGCAGCGGCACCGCGTAGGCCACAAGCTGGTTGCCGGACGGCCCCTGCCGGGTGACCACGGCCACATCGAGCACGCCCGGCACCTCGCGCATGCGCGCCTCGATCTCGCCCAGTTCGATGCGGAACCCGCGCACCTTCACCTGATGGTCGGCGCGGCCGATGTACTCGATCACGCCATCGTCCATGTAGCGCACGAGGTCGCCGGTGCGGTACAGCCGGCCGCCATCGTTCGAGAACGGGTTGGCCACGAAGCGCTCGGCGCTCAGGCCCGGACGGCGCAGGTAACCGCGCGCCACGCCTTCCCCGCCCACATACAGCTCGCCCACCTCGCCCGGTGGGACCAGCCGCAGGTCTTCGTCAAGTACCCAGTTCGACCGCTCGCCCACGGGCCGCCCAATCGGTGCATAGGCACAATCGAAGGCACTGTCAGCCGGCGTCTTCCAGATCAGCGGCGTCACCACGGTTTCCGTGGGGCCGTAGCCATTCAGCATGAAGCGCGGACGCAGCGTGCGACGCACGAGGTCGTAAGTGGCACGCGGCATCGCCTCGCCGCCGAACACGTAAACCTCGACGGGCGGCACATCGTCGCGCCCCACGGCCCATTCGGCGATCTGTCCGAGATAGGCCGGTGGAAATGCCACGTGGGTCACGCCATAGCGGTTCAGCGCGTGGTAGGTCTGCTCCGGCGTCCACAGTTCGTCGTCGCGCAGCACCAGCGTGGCGCCGGTAGTCAGCGTGGTCAGCCAGCGCTCGTGCGCGCCGTCGAACGAGAACGACATGAAGACCATCTCGCACGAGTCATGCGTCATGCCATAGATGCGCGATGTGGCCCGGCAGTGCATCGCCAGCGGACCGTGCGACACCGCCACGCCCTTCGGACGCCCCGTGGAACCCGAGGTGTAGATGATGTACGCCAGGCCCTGGCGCGGCACCGCCACGCGCGGATCGGTCTCGGGCCACGCATGGCCCGGCAGGTCTTCCAGTTCGAGCACGTCCACGGCGTGGCCCAGGCCCAGTCCCGCGCGCACATCGCGCTGCGTGACCAGCAGGCTCAGACGCGCATCGTCCACCATATACGCGAGCCGGTCAGCCGGATAGGCGGGGTCCAGCGGCACATAGGCCGCGCCCGTCTTGAGCACGGCCAGCAGCGTGACGATCATCTGCGGCGTGCGGCGCAACGCCACCCCGACCAGACTCTCCGACGTGATGCCGCGTGCCAGCAGCGCGTGCGCCAGTTGGTTGGCGCGGGCATTGAGCGTGGCGAAACTGATGGCTGCGTCGCCCATGCGCACCGCGATGGCGTCCGGGCGTGCGGCGGCATGTTCGGCGATGGACTCATGCACGAGCGCGGCCGGACGTTCGATGGCCGCATCGGCCACACCCTGCGACTGGTGCGCCAGCACGGCCAGCGCCTGCGCAGCCTCCGTCCCCAGCCACGACAATTCGCCGAGCGGACGTGCGGCAGCCTGCACGAAGCCAGCCAGCAACTGCTCCATCTGCGCGCGCAGTGCCACGGCGAACTCGTCCGATACCTGGTGACTGGCGTAGCAGAACTCGATTTCGAGATGGTCGTGCATCAGCACCTGCAGGTCCATCGCGTAGCCGGTCAGCGACAGGCTGTCCACAGGGCCAAACGTCAGGCCGTAGCTTTCGGCATTGCGCAGCGTCTGCGAGATCGGGTGATTCTCGAACACGATGATGGTGTCGAACAGCGGACGGCCCGATGACCCCTGCCAGCGCTGGATATCGGCCAGCGATGTGTGTTCGAACTCGCGCAGGCCCAGGTTCAGGCCCTGCAGCGCGCGCAGCCAGTCTCCGAGCGGCTGGGCCGCCGGCATCGTTACCGGCACGGGAATCGTGTTGATGAACAGCCCCATCATTTCCTGGGCGCCGTCGAGCGATGGCGGACGCCCCGCCACCGTGGCGCCGAACGTCACCGTGTCGCGATTCAGGCAGCGCTTCAGCGTCAACGCCCAGGCAGCCTGCACGACCGTGTTCATCGTGACGCGCTCGCGTTGCGCAAACGCCTGCAGGTCGCGCGATGCTTCGGGCGTCATCCGCGTGTAGATCTTGCCGTAGCCCGGTTCGCGCTGCGGGGCACGCGAAGCTTCGGCCAGCAGCGTGGGGCCGTCCACGCGGCGCAACGTGTCGCGCCAGAACGTCTCGGCCACGGCCTTGTCCTGCGCGGCCAGCCAACGCACGTATTCGCCATAGCCGGGTGCCAGCGTGCCCAGTGCCTCGCCGGCATAGGACTGCAGCCATTCGCCCATGAGCCGCGTCTCGCCCCAGCCGTCCAGCAGCATGTGGTGGCCGGTCCAGACGATCTGGCAGAGATCGTCATCGAGCCGCACCACGCAAACGCGCGACAACGGCGGCGCCATCATGTCGAAGCCCCGACGCAGTTCGGTGTCCGCCAACGCCTGGAGCCGCGCATCCGTGTCGGGCTGCCCGCGCCAGTCGAGTTGCGCGATGCTCGCCCGCACCGCGCGCCGCACCGCCTGCACCGCGCGCGCCATGCCGGCTTCCCAGATGAAAACACTGCGCAGGATGGGATGTCGATCCACCATCGCCTGCCACGCCTGTGCCAGACGCGCGGGGTCCAGCCCACGCACCGATACACTGCGCTGGTTCATGTAGAGGCCGCTGCCCGCCGATTCCAGCGTGTGGAACAGCATCCCCTCCTGCGTGGGCGACAGCGGATAGACGTCCTCGATCTCGTTCGCGTCGAAGCCGAGCGCGGCGATCTGTGCGGCGTCCAGATACTCTTCCAGCTTGCCGCGCACCGTGGCCTTCGCCGCGGGCGCAGCGGTCCCGACGCGCTGCACCACCGATGCCAGCGCCGCAACGCTCTGATGCTCGAACATCTGGCGCGGTGTGATCTGCCAACCGGCGACACGTCCGCGCGACACGATCTGCAGGCTCAGGATGGAGTCGCCACCGAGCGCAAAGAAGTTGTCGTGCCGGCCCACGGCAGGCAGGCCC
>NZ_JBDKXK010000103.1:0-9101 GCF_039710735.1 Cupriavidus sp. DL-D2
ACCTTTTGAGGTGTCCAGGTTTATTGGACCACTACACCCCCGCCCTCTCCCAGAGGGGGAGGGGAGAAAACCGAAAAGGGAGAAACGTACAAGTCTTTCACCTAGTTCTCCCGACCTAGTTCCACTTACCTATCCCATTCCCCTTCCCCTCCTCGCCCGACGAATAGGCGGGGGCGCGGCATCGGCCTACTCTGGCATCACTCTTCAAAGTGACTCCGGAAACGGCCATGTCTTCAGCATCGCACCCTTCTTCATCCGCAGCGCCGGTCCCGCCCGGGGGCTGGATGACCCTCTGGTCCAGCACCTTCGCCTTCACCATCTGCTTTGCCGTCTGGATGATGTTTGCGGTGCTCGGCATCCCGCTCAAAGCCGAACTGGGCCTTAGCGATACCGAGTTCGGCCTGCTGGCAGCCACGCCTGTGCTCAGCGGCTCGCTGGTGCGTGTGCCGCTAGGTATCTGGACGGATCGCTACGGCGGTCGGATCGTGTTCTTCGTGCTGATGCTGCTGACGGTGGTGCCGATCTGGCTGATTTCTTATGTCCACACGTTCTGGCAACTGCTGGTGCTGGGACTATTCGTCGGGCTGGCCGGCGGCTCGTTCTCGGTGGGCACGCCCTACGTCGCACGGTGGTTCCCGCGTTCGCGGCAGGGTCTGGCGATGGGCATCTTCGGCGCCGGCAACTCGGGGGCCGCGCTGACCAAATTCGTGGCGCCAGTACTGATCCTCGCGGCCGGCACCTGGGAAATCGTGCCGAAGGTGTACTCCGTGGCGATGCTCGTCACCGCCGTGCTGTTCTGGGTGTTCTCGCGCAGCGATCCTTCGCACCGCTCGGCCTCGGCCACGAGCTGGCGCGCACAGATGGCGATGCTGCGCGATCCACGCGTGTGGCGCTACTCGCAGTACTACTCCGTGGTGTTCGGCGGCTACGTGGCGCTGGCGCTGTGGATGACCAAGTACTACATCGGCGAATACGGCTTCGACATCAAGACCGCTGCCTTCCTGGCCGCCTGCTTCTCGCTGCCGGGCGGCGTGCTGCGCGCGATCGGCGGATGGATCTCCGACCGCTACGGCGCGCATCGCACCACGTGGTGGGTCATGTGGATCAGTTGGGTGGCGTTCTTCCTGCTCAGTTATCCGAAGACCGATTTCACGATCTACACCGCCACCGGTCCGCAATCGTTCCACATCGCGCTGACGCCCACGCTGTTCACGATCCTGATGTTCGTAGTGGGCATCGCGTTCGCCATCGGCAAGGCATCGGTCTTCAAGTTCATTTCGAATGACTTCACGCACAACATCGGCGCGGTATCCGGGGTGGTGGGCCTGGCCGGCGGGCTTGGCGGCTTCATCCTCCCGATCATGTTCGGTGCACTGGCCGACCTCACCGGCATCGGCAGCAGCTGCTTCATGTTGATGTACGGCACGGTCTGCGTAAGCCTGGTCTGGATGCACTACAGCCACCGTGGCGAACGTTCGGCACCCTCAACCCTCATTCCCCAACAATCATGACCAGTTCCGTACTGACCCGCTGGGAGCCCGAGAACGCCGTGTTCTGGCGCGCGGAAGGCGAGCGCATCGCCTATCGCAATCTCTGGATCTCGATTCCCGCACTGATGCTGGCGTTCGTGATCTGGATGCTCTGGAGCGTAGTGGCGGTCAACCTTGACCGCGCCGGCTTCCAGTTCAGCAAGAACCAATTGTTCTGGCTCACGGCCTTGCCCGCGCTGTCTGGCGCCACGCTGCGCATTTTCTACTCGTTCCTCGTTCCAGTCTTCGGCGGACGGCGCTTCACCGCCATCTCCACCGCCCTGTTGCTGATCCCGGCGCTCGGCATGGGCTTTGCCCTGCGTGATCCCTCGACAAGCTACCCCACACTGCTGGTGCTGGCCCTGTTGTGCGGCCTGGGTGGCGCGAACTTCAGTTCGTCGATGGCCAATATCAGCTTCTTCTTCCCCAAGGCGAAGAAAGGGCTGGCAACGGGATTGAACGCGGGTATCGGCAATCTCGGCGTATCGGTGGTGCAGTTCGTCACGCCGCTGGTGGTGTCGCTGGCCGTGTTCGGTGCGCTCGGCGGTGAACCGCAAACCCACACCGCCAATGGCGTATCGCAAAGCCTCTGGTTGCAGAACGCCGGCTTCATCTGGGTGCCGTTCATCGTGGTGGCGTCGCTGGCCGCGTGGTTCGGCATGAACGATATCGCCTCGGCACGCGCATCGTTTGCGGAGCAGGCCGTGATCTTCCAGCGCAAGCACAACTGGCTGATGTGCTGGCTCTACATCGGCACGTTCGGCTCGTTCATCGGATTTTCTGCCGGACTCGCGCTGCTGACGAAATCGCAGTTCCCCGGCATCAATCCCACGGCTTACGCATTCCTCGGCCCGCTGGTCGGCGCGCTGACGCGCCCGGTGGGCGGTTGGATTTCGGACAAGCTCGGCGGGGCGCGCGTCACGCTGTGGACTTTCGTCGGCATGATTGCCGCCGTCTGCGCGGTGCTGGCCGCCCTGCCCCACGACGGCAACGTCGGCAACTTCCAGGCATTCCTGGCTGCGTTCATTGTGCTGTTTGCACTGGCGGGCGTGGGCAACGGCTCCACCTTCCGCATGATTCCGGTGATCTTCCTGACCGAGCGCCAGCGCGCCGCCGCCGGGCGTGGCGACGCGGCGCAAAAGCAGGCGCTGCAGGACGCGGGCAAGGAGTCCGCTGCAGTGCTGGGCTTCTCCGGTGCAATCGGCGCCTACGGCGGCTTCTTCATCCCCAAGAGCTTCGGCACATCGCTGGAGATGACCGGCACGCCCGATGCCGCGCTGTATTGCTTCATCGCCTTCTACGTGAGTTGCGTACTCGTGACGTGGTGGTACTACGCCCGTCGCAATGCCCCCATGCCCTGCTGAGTGCAAGTCACCCCTTCCAGGCCCCACAAAACAAAGCAAGTCGGAGTACATAAGACATGTCTCACTTTCTGGATCGATTGAAGTTCCTGTCGCGGATCAAGTCCACGTACGCGGATGGGTATGGCACCGTGGTCAACGAGGACCGCAAGTGGGAAAACAGCTATCGTAGCCGCTGGCAGCACGACAAGATCGTGCGGTCCACGCACGGTGTGAACTGCACCGGCTCGTGCTCGTGGAAGGTCTATGTCAAGAACGGCCTGATCACCTGGGAAACCCAGCAGACCGACTACCCGCGCACCCGCCCCGACCTGCCCAATCACGAACCGCGCGGCTGCCCGCGTGGCGCGTCGTATAGCTGGTACGTCTACTCGGCCCAGCGCGTGAAATACCCGATGATCCGCGGCCGCCTGATGGAGATGTGGCGCGAGGCACGCAAGACCATGGACCCCATCGCCGCGTGGGCATCGATCAGCCAGGACCCCGAGAAGGCCGCCCGCTACAAGAGCGTGCGTGGCCAGGGTGGCTTCGTGCGCGCCGACTGGAACACCGCCACCGAAATCATCGCCGCCGCCAACGCGTTCACGGTGAAGGAATACGGCCCCGACCGCGTGATCGGCTTCTCGCCCATTCCTGCGATGTCGATGGTGTCGTACGCCGCCGGTGCCCGCTACCTGAGCCTGATCGGTGGCGCCTGCCTGTCGTTCTATGACTGGTATTGCGACCTGCCACCGGCCAGCCCGCAGATCTGGGGCGAACAGACGGATGTGCCCGAATCTGCCGACTGGTACAACAGCACCTACCTGATGGTCTGGGGTTCGAACGTGCCACAGACCCGCACGCCCGATGCGCACTTCTACACTGAGGTCCGCTACAAGGGCACCAAGACCGTGGCCGTGTCGTCGGACTTCGGTGAAATGGTCAAGTTTGGCGACATCTGGCTCGCGCCCAGGCAAGGCACAGATGCCGCGCTGGCCATGGCGATGGGTCATGTCGTGCTCAAGGAATTCCACGCCAACGGCAAGTCCGCGTACTTCCGCGACTACATCCGGCAATACACCGACATGCCGATGCTCGTGGCGTTGCGTGACCAGGACGGGACGCTCGTGCCCGACCAGTTCCTGCGTGCATCGCAGCTCGACGGCAACCTCGGCGAGGCCAACCAGCCAGACTGGAAGACACTGCTGATCGACGAGACCACTGGCGACATCGTCGCACCCAATGGCTCCATCGGCTTCCGCTGGGGTGAAGGCGCCCACAACGGCGGCGAGAAGGTAGGCCGCTGGAACCTGGAGATGAAGGATGGCGGCACGGGGCGCGACATCATGCCGCGCCTCTCGCTGATGGGCCATGACGATGAAGTCGTCGAGGTAGGTTTCCCCTACTTTTGCGGCGAACACGCCGACCTGCTGACGCGCCGCGTCCCGGTGCGCTGCCTGACGCTGGCCGATGGCAGCAAGGTCCACGTGGCCACGGTCTACGACCTGCAAATGGCGAACTACGGCGTGGATCGGGGGCTGGGCGGCCCGAACGTGGCAACGTCCTTCGACGATGACGTACCCTACACCCCAGCCTGGCAGGAGAAGCATACGTCCGTGCCGCGCAAGCTCGTGATCCAGGTGGCGCGCGAGTTCGCGGACAACGCGGATCGCACGCAGGGCAAGAGCATGGTCATCGTGGGCGCCGCACTGAACCACTGGTATCACAACGACATGATCTATCGCGGCATCATCAACCTGCTGATGATGTGCGGCTGCGTGGGCAAGAGCGGCGGCGGCTGGGCGCACTATGTGGGACAGGAGAAACTGCGGCCGCAGTTCGGCTGGGCACCGCTGGCGTTCGGCCTCGACTGGTCGCGTCCGCCACGCCAGATGAACGGCACCTCGTTCTTCTACAGCCACACCAGCCAATGGCGCCACGAGAAGCTCGGCGTGGACGAGATCCTCGCGCCCACCGCCGACCGCAAACGCTACGAGAACCTGTCGCTGCTCGATCTCAACGCGAAGTCCGAACGCATGGGCTGGTTGCCCTCGGCCCCGCAACTGGGCCGTAACCCGCTCGACGTGGTGGCCGATGCGCGCGCCGCCGGCAAGGACCCCATCGCCCATACCGTCGAACAGTTGAAGTCCGGCACGTTGCAATTTGCGTGCGACGACCCCGACAACCCCGCCAACTTCCCGCGCAACATGTTCGTCTGGCGCTCGAACATCCTGGGCAGCTCGGGCAAGGGCCACGAATACTTCCTCAAGTACCTGCTCGGCACGCAGAACGCCGTGTTCGGGGATGAAAACGACGCGATCAAGCCGAGCGAAGTCACCGTGCGTCCTGCCGCCGAGGGCAAGCTCGACCTGTTGACTGTGCTCGACTTCCGCATGAGCACGACCTGCCTGTATGGCGACATCGTGCTGCCCACGGCCACGTGGTACGAGAAGGATGACTTGAACACGTCGGACATGCACCCGTTCATCCACCCGCTGTCCGAAGCCGTGCAGCCGTTGTGGGAAAGCAAGACCGACTGGGAAATCTACAAGGCCATCGCGGCAAAGTTCACCGAGATCGCCGGCCCGTATCTCGGCACACGCGAGGATCTGGTCTGCACGCCACTGCTGCACGACACCCCGGGCGAACTGGGCCAGCCCTTCGAGCCGAAGGACTGGAAGCAAGGCGAATGCGACCTGATCCCGGGCAAGACCGCACCGTCGATGACCGTGGTGGAGCGCAACTACGCGGACATCTACAAGAAATTTACATCGATCGGCCCACTGCTCGACAAGCTCGGCAATGGCGGCAAGGGCATCAATTGGGATACGAAGCACGAAGTGGGCGAGATCGGCCACCTCAGCAAGACCGTGACCGAGCCCGGCGTGAGCCAGGGCCGGCCGCGTCTTGAGACGGCCATCGACGCTGCCGAAATGATCCTGACCTTCGCACCCGAGACCAATGGACACGTCGCGGTGAAAGCCTGGGAGGCGCTGTCGAAGATCACGGGTCGCGATCACACGCATCTGGCCGAAGGCCGCGAGCACGACAAGATCCGCTTTCGCGATGTGCAGGCGCAACCGCGCAAGATCATCTCCGCGCCTACGTGGTCGGGTCTGGAATCTGAGGAAGTCAGCTACAACGCCGGCTACACCAACGTGCATGAACTGATTCCATGGCGCACGCTGACTGGCCGCCAGCAGTTCTATCAAGACCACCGGTGGATGCTCGATTTCGGCGAAGGTGCATGCGTCTACAAACCGGCCATCGACACCAAGACCGTGAGCCCCATGCTGGGCCGCAAGCCGAACGGCAACCCCGAACTCGTGCTGAACTGGATCACGCCGCACCAGAAGTGGGGCATCCACTCCACGTACTCCGACAACCTGCGCATGCTGACGCTGTCGCGCGGCGGTCCGCACGTGTGGATCTCGGAAGCCGAGGCCAAGGCCAACGGCATCCGCGACAACGACTGGGTGGAAGTGTTCAACGTGAACGGCACGCTGACCGCCCGCGTGGTGGTATCGCAGCGTGTGCCCCAGGGCATGTGTCTGATGTACCACGCCCAGGAAAAGATCGTGAACGTACCGGGCGCCGAGACCAGCGGCATGCGGGGCGGCATCCACAACTCCGTCACGCGCGCCGTCACCAAGCCCACGCACATGATCGGCGGCTACGCGCAGTTGGCCTACGGCTTCAACTATTACGGCACGGTCGGCAGCAATCGCGACGAGTTCGTGATCCTGCGCAAGATGAACAAGGTGGACTGGCTCGAAGGTCCGCGGAAAGAAGACCCCTCCCCCCGAAACAAGGCAAAGAAGTCTGAAGGAGCCCCGCAATGAAGATCCGCGCACAAGTGGCCATGGTGCTGAACCTCGACAAGTGCATCGGCTGCCATACCTGCTCCGTGACCTGCAAGAACGTATGGACCAGCCGCGAAGGCGTGGAATACGCCTGGTTCAACAATGTCGAGACCAAGCCCGGCGTAGGGTTTCCGAAGGAATGGGAAAACCAGGACAAGTGGAACGGCGGCTGGAAGCGCAACGCCGACGGCAGCCTGACGCCGCGCCAGGGCGGCCGCGCGAAGATCCTGTCGAACATGTTTGCGAATCCGAACATGCCGCAGATCGACGACTACTACGAGCCGTTCACCTACGACTACGAGCATCTACAAAAGGCGCCGCTGGTGGAAACCCCGCCAACGGCGCGCCCCGTCTCCGCCATCACCGGCAAGAAGATGGAGAAGATCGAATGGGGTCCGAACTGGGAAGACGACCTCGGCGGCGAGTTCGACTCCCGCAGCCGCGACAAGCTGTTCGACAACATCCAGAAGGACATGTACTCGACGTTCGAGAACACCTTCATGATGTATCTGCCCCGTCTGTGCGAGCACTGCCTGAACCCGACCTGCGTGGCGTCCTGCCCGTCCGGCTCGGTCTACAAGCGCGAGGAAGATGGCATCGTGCTCGTCGACCAGGACAAGTGCCGCGGCTGGCGCATGTGCATCTCCGGCTGCCCTTACAAGAAGATCTATTTCAACTGGCAGAGCGGCAAGGCCGAGAAATGCGTGTTCTGCTATCCGCGTATCGAAGCCGGGCAACCCACGGTCTGCTCGGAAACCTGCGTCGGACGCATCCGCTATCTCGGCGTGATGCTCTATGACGCGGACCGCATCGAGCAAGCCGCGTCGGTGGAAGATACACGCGACCTGTACCAGTCGCAGCTCGACATCTTCCTGGACCCGAACGATCCCGCCGTTCAGGCCGAGGCGCTGCGCCAGGGCATTGCGCAAAGCTGGATCGATGCCGCGCGCAAGTCGCCCGTCTACAAGATGGCTTGCGAGTGGAAGGTAGCCTTCCCGTTGCATCCCGAGTACCGCACGCTGCCGATGGTCTGGTACATCCCGCCGCTCTCTCCGATCCAGTCGGCCGCCGAATCCGGCTTCATGGGCATGAACGGTGTGATCCCGGACGTCAAGAGCCTGCGCATCCCCGTGCAATACCTCGCCAACCTGCTGACGGCCGGCGATGTGATGCCTGTGCTGTCGGCGCTTGATCGCATGCTCGCCATGCGCGCGTACAAGCGCAGCCAGTCCGTGGATGGCGTGGAAGACCTGGCGGTGCTGCGGCAAGTGGGCCTGACGCCGGCCCAGGTCGAGGAGATGTACCAGATCATGGCCATCGCCAACTACGAGGATCGCTTCGTGGTGCCTTCCGCCCACAAGGAAATGGCCGAGGACAGCTTTGACGAGAAAGGCAGTTGCGGTTTCAGCTTTGGCAACGGCTGCTCGGGCGGCACTTCGGACGGCACGCTGTTCGGCAAGAAGAAGCCACAGCCGGAAGTCGCCTACGCAGACCTGCCTACGTCGCGCCGCAAGGCGCTGGCCACCTGAACCGGGAAACGAAGATGAAAATTCATACCGTACTGAGCGCCCTGCTCACCTACCCGGACGAATCGCTGCTCGACAGCCTCGACGAGATCGAGCAGTGCCTGGCCGAGTGGCCGCAGGCCCGCACGTTGCTGGCCCCGCTCACCGACCTGTTGCGCAGCACGTCGCTGATTTCGCTGCAGGAAAACTACGTGGCCACCTTCGACCGCAATCCGTCCCACTCGCTGCACCTGTTCGAGCATGTGCATGGCGAGAGCCGCGATCGCGGCCAGGCAATGGTGGACCTGTTGGAGGAATACCGACGCGAAGGCTTCGACCTCGTCACATCCGAATTGCCTGACTACGTACCGCTGTTCCTGGAGTTCCTGGGCGTACTCGCGCTGGATGGACGAGAGGCACACGCCGAGCAGTTGCTAGGCGACGCCATCCACGTGCTCGCTGCAATCGGTGATCGGCTGGCGCGCAACGACAGCCCATATGCGAGCGCATTCGCCGTGCTGCGCACGCTGACCGATGTCCAGCCGCAGGCACAGCAAGACCCGCCCGTGCGCGATATGGACGAGGCCATGGAGATGTTCGGGCCGGGGGCAGACGGGGTGGAGCCGCTGCTTGGCCCCGGCTCGGGTTCGCTCCCCTCTCCCTCGTGCGGGAGAGGGGTTGGCGGAGAGGGGAAGCATGTCGCCACTATCCAGTTCCTCGCAAAGCCACCGCCGGCCCTCTCCCCCGCCCCTCTCCCGCACGCGGGAGAGGGGAGAAAACAATCGGAACTCGCCTCTCAATCGTAAAACCAGAGAAGAAACATCATGAACCTGGTCAACCAATTCCTCTTCGGCGTCTATCCGT
>NZ_JBDKXK010000104.1:0-11071 GCF_039710735.1 Cupriavidus sp. DL-D2
AAAGCCACCGCCGGCCCTCTCCCCCGCCCCTCTCCCGCACGCGGGAGAGGGGAGAAAACAATCGGAACTCGCCTCTCAATCGTAAAACCAGAGAAGAAACATCATGAACCTGGTCAACCAATTCCTCTTCGGCGTCTATCCGTATATCGCCGCTGCCATTTTCCTGTTCGGCAGCCTCGCGCGGTTCGAGCGCGAGCAGTACACATGGAAGTCCGACAGTTCGCAGGTGCTGTATCGCGGCAATCTGCGCGTCGGAAACATCCTGTTCCACGTCGGCATCATCGGGCTGTTCTTCGGCCACCTCGGCGGGTTGCTCACGCCCGTGGCGGTCTGGGATGCGCTCGGTGTCTCGCACAGCCTCAAGCAAGCCGTGGCAATGACAGCCGGTGGCGTGATGGGCACGATGTGCCTGGCCGGATTGCTGATCCTGCTGCACCGCCGGCTTACCAATGCCCGCGTATCCGCTGTCACGCGCACGGGCGACAAGGTCCTGCTGCTGTGGCTGCTGGTGACGCTGCTGCTGGGGCTCTCGACGATCTTCGCCTCGGCCAGCCATATGGACGGCCACATGATGTTGCAGTTGATGACCTGGGCCCAGCATATCGTCACGCTGCGCGCCGATGCCGCAAGCTACATTGCCGATGCCCCGCTGGTCTTCAAGGCTCATCTGTTCATGGGGATCTCGCTGTTCGCGATCTTTCCGTTCACCAGGCTTGTGCATGTGTGGAGCGGCTTTGCGTCCGTGGCCTACCTTGGCCGCGCGTGGCAGCTGGTGCGAAGTCGATAGCTCATGCACACGATCGAACGACTCCTGAAGGGTTTCGAGCGTTTCCAGCAGCATTACTTCGAGGACGCGCCAGCGCTGTTCGATTCCCTCCGCAGCGGCCAGCATCCTCAGACACTTCTGATCGGCTGCAGTGATTCGCGCGTCGATCCCGGCCTGCTGCTGGGCTGCGATCCGGGCGACCTGTTCACCGTGCGCAATGTAGCCAACCTCGTGCCGCCCTGCCACGAGACGGAGGCCGGGCGGCTGCATGGCGTGTCCGCCGCCATCCAGTTCGCTGTGGAACAACTCCGCGTAGAGCGCATCATCGTCATGGGGCACGGCGGCTGCGGCGGCATTCGCGCACTGCTGGCGCGGCCCGATCCCGAAGAGGCCGGCAGGATCGATGCCGGTCAGGACTTCATCGGTCCCTGGGTGCGCATCGCCTCCTCGGCGCGGCGCATGGTCGAGCAGTCGCTTTCCCACGCAACGGCGGAACAGCGCCAGCGCGCCTGCGAGCAGGCCGCGATCCTGGTTTCGCTCGGCAACCTCGAATCGTTTCCGTTTGTACGCGAAGCGTGCGGGCGCGGTGCGCTGACGCTGCACGGCTGGTACTTCGACCTGCAGGCTGGCGCGCTGCTCGCGTACTCGGCGCGTGCCGACAGCTTCCTGCCGCTGGTGTGCCCCTTACGCCGGACGTCACCCGTTTGCGGGTGATGCCCGGGACACGATCCAGATGCGTCATGGCAGAAATCGCTCCGGTTTGCGTTGGATTAAGGTCCAAGCCCGTTTGCCGTGACACGCTCCACCCATTCCGCCCTGCCGCCAGCATGGTGCCTGCACCGGCGAGCAAACCGGTGGGGAGACAAGGCGGCCACAAGGGCGGCCGTCGAACAATCCCTACCGGAACGGACTCATGAATCAACATTGGCTGAAACTTGCCGGGCGCAATCTGGTGCCCATTGTCCAGGGCGGCATGGGCGTTGGTATTTCCGCCCATCGCCTGGCGGGTACCGTGGCCGCCCACAACGGCATGGGCACGATTGCCAGCATTGACCTCCGCCATCATCATCCGGACCTGATGGCTCAACTGCACAAAACCCGCGACAAGACGCAGATCGAAGCCGCCAACCGCATCGCGCTGGACCGCGAAATCGTCGCGGCCCGCCAACTCGCCAATGGGCGCGGCGCCATTGCGGTCAATGTGATGAAGGCAATCGGCTCGCATGCCCAGATGGTCAGGCAAGCCTGCGAAAGCGGCGCAGATGCCATCGTCATGGGGGCTGGCCTGCCGCTGGACCTGCCAGAAATGACTGCGGACCATCCCAGGGTTGCACTGATTCCGATCCTCTCCGAAAGCCGCGGCATCGGCCTGGTGCTGCGTCGGTGGATGAAGAAAGGACGCCTGCCCGACGCCATCGTCATCGAGCATCCCGCCCATGCTGGCGGCCATCTCGGCGCAGCCACGATCCAGGACCTCGGCGATGACCGCTTTTCGTTCTCGCGCGTGCTGCGCGAGTGCCGCGAGCTGTTCCAGACGCTAGGACTGGCCTGGGAGAGCATTCCCCTGATCCTGGCCGGTGGCATCAATACGCACGAAAAGGCCAAGCATTGGATCAGCGAAGGTGCCTCGGCTGTGCAACTGGGCACAGCGTTCGCCGTCACCGAGGAATGCGACGCGCATCCAGCGTTCAAGCAGGTGTTGGCCACCGCCACACCGGACGCGCTCCAAGAGTTCACCAGTGTCGCCGGTTTGCCGGCCCGTGCGGTGCTGACGCCATGGCTGGCCCGCTACCTCGCCAGCGAAACCCGTCTGCAACGCCGCGCCAAGGCACGCGATTGCCTTGAAGGCTTCGATTGCCTGCAGAACTGCGGGCTGCGCGACGGCATCGCCAAGATCGGCCAGTTCTGCATCGACCTCAAGCTGGCGCAGGCCGTACGCGGCGATGTCGAGCGCGGCCTGTTCTTCCGCGGCAAAGGCAAGCTGCCCTTCGGCGAGGCGATCCGGCCCGTGGCCGACCTGATGCACTACCTGATGACGGGCGAAAAACCAAAGGATCTGGAGGTTCCCGTCGCTCCCGCCGCGCTCGCGGCCTAGTCACTCGACGCTGGCGTCTGGCAGGCGTGGCGGCAAACCACCCTGCCGGCGCATCGCAAGCATGCAGCGCATAGCGCCGAGCAACTGCATGCCAAGCCAGGCACAGGCCAGCGCAAAAAGTACCCCTCCCACCCGCGCCATCGGACCTGGGGCGACCGGCAATGCGAGCAACGCGCCGTAGGCCGCCAGCATCAACCCCGCCTGTCGCCGCTGCCGCGCCGGCGAGATGATTTCCTGCATCACCGGCACCCGCGCGCGCAGCGGCAGCAGCCGTCGCAGATGCAGCCAGACCAGGAATGGCACGATCTTGCCGAGCATCGCCGTGATTGGCAGCACACCCCCTCCCACCATTGCCAACACGCCGATCCACCATGCCGTGGCGGCCGGCATATCGCCCGGCCATAGCAGGATCAGAAAGGAAAGTATCGCGGCCAGCAGCATGCTGGCGATGGCAACGATCCAGAGCAACCAGTGTTGATCGTGCCGTCGTCGGGCACGGAGTACTGCAATGAGCATGGATGTCGCCAGCACCCCCACCAGCGCGAGCCACACCAGCAAGGCCCCGACAGCCCAGAACCCTGACGGATTGACCGCCAGCGCCACGCTGAACACGGCCAGCGGCAGCCAGTGCAGCCATGGCAAGGCCCCGGCGACACGGCGATGCAGGCGCCGCGCCTGCCAGAACATCGGCAGCACTTTTGCTGACACTCCCGAAACCAGGGCCCCCAGCCAACCGCCGAGTCCCCATGCCACGTGCAGCGGCAGAATCTTGTCGAGCGGCAGCGTCCACATCCCACCGAGCATTCCGGCCAATGCCATGCCGGCTGCGACGGTCACCAGCAACGGCACACCGATACCCGCCAGCGTGCGCGTGGTCGCATCGACCCGTTCGACCCGGCGACCGGCTGCAAGCAGCAAACCCGCCACCAGAGCCAGAAACAATGCGGCCACCGCCGCCCAGCGAAACCCCTGCGGGCCAAGACCAAGAAACCCGACCGCGAGCCCGCAGGCAACCGTGGCGCCGCACAGTGCAACAAATGGCGAGGCAAAGCGGCTACCCGATACGGACACTCGCGCCACCACGGGCATCATCTGAAATAGCGCTCCGACCATCACCGGCAGCAGCATCCCGAGCGCCAGCGCATGAACGGCAGCGAGCGCCAAAGGCGCGAATCGGTCCGGCAGGCCATCGACGGGTCCGATCGCCAACAACAGTCCCGCCAAGGCACCCAACCATGGCGCCGGCATCAGGCAACCGAACACCACCGCCGGTCGGGGTGCCTGCGCGTAATCGAGATCTACCGCCTTCATTGTTCTCCTCGCCTGCCTTCGTGACGTGCTACACCCTCGAAATTGTGGGACGTCCCCCCTATAACGCCGTCGTCGCAACCTGCCATTTTCTTGATCTAGCGCAGAAGTATTGAGGCAACAGGAGCGGAAAATCGACAACCAGGTTGCGCCCGCCCCCTTCGATTTGCGCCAACCCGGCCCCATGCCAGAATCAGAAACCCGCCACTTCCCGCACGAGACTTCCCGCCCTGATGGCAGCCCCCACATTGGCGGGCAGCCGCCCCTGCCAGACACCGCCCATGTATCCGAGACGGTTCGCCTGACGCCGCCGCGCTATCGGTTGTCTACACGCATCATCTTGCTGTCGCTGGCATCCCTGCTGGTCGTGCTGACAATGATTTCGGGGACCCTGTATCTATCCTGGAAACTGGAAGGCGCCGGTGCGGCCATCAATGATGCCGGCAGCCTCCGGATGCGCGCCAACCGCATCGCCATCGAACTATCGCTCGCGGTCGCCGATGAGCCCAACGCGCTGGCCACCGAGATCCAGGCGATGGACCACACGCTCGCGCAACTACGCCAGGGCAATCCGGCACGACCGCTGGTCCTCCCCAATGAACCCGCCATGCGGGCACAACTCCGCGCCGTACAGGCCGACTGGGAGCGCCACCTCAAACCACTGGCCGTGGCGGGCACCCCTTCCCAATACATCCACGCACTACCCGCCTTCGTGGATCGCGCGAACAAGCTAGTCGGACTGATCGAGCAGAATAGCGCCCGCAAGACAGACCTGCTGCGCCTCTCCCAGGTGATTCTGGCGGCCATCGCCTGCGTGGGCACCGTGGCTGTGATTTACCTGCTCTACCTGTGGATCATCCTTCCGGTACTGCGACTACAGGATGGCTTGCGGCGCATGGCCGCACGCGAGTTCTCGCTGCGACTGCCCATCGAAACCCGTGACGAGTTCGGCACGCTGAATGCCGGCTTCAACCGGATGGCGGCCGAACTGCAAAGCCTCTACCAGGATCTGGCCGCACGTGTCTCGACCAAGACCGCCGAGTTGGCACGCCAGAATCGCGATCTCGAAACGCTATATGACATGGCGGCATTCCTGAACCAGGCAGGCGACGAACAGGCGCTTGCCAACGGATTCCTGGAGCGCGTCACGCAACGATTCAATGCCGACGGCGGTACCGTGCGCATCGTCGACGCACGCCAGGGCAAGCTTCATCGCGTGGCGTCCACCGGACTGTCCGCAGAACTGGCCGACAGTTCGCACTGTGCCGAGATCGAAGCGTGCCACTGCGGTTTTGCCACGCAGGTCGGCAGCATCGCCATTGCCGATCTGCGCCATACGACGCCTCGCCACAAGATTGCCGATACGCTGTCCCCATGCCGCCGCGAAGGTTTCCTGTCGATGGCAGCCTTCCGGCTCGACACGCTGCGCGGTCCGGTCGGCACCTTCACACTCCATTTCCGCACGCCGCGCGAATTGCCGCCGTCGGATAGACAACTGCTCGAAACCATGGCTCAGCATTTGGCCACCGCACTGGAACATGTGCGGCTGTCCGCCAGCGCACGTCAATTGGCCGTGGTGGAAGAGCGCAATCTTGTGGCGCAGGGGCTGCACGACAGCATTGCGCAAGGCCTGAACTTTCTGAACCTCCAGGTCCAGTTGCTCGATGATGCCGTGGAACGCGCCGAACATGACGAAGTGCGCGAGATTGTCCCGCTGCTGCGCCACGGCGTGGAAGAGAGTTACCAGGACGTACGCGAGTTACTGAACAACTTCCGCTCGCGATTGACCACGGGCGACATGCGTCCGGCCATCGAGGAAACCGTGGCCCGCTTCCGGCGTCAGTGCCGCACCGAGGCCACGTTGAAGATCGACGATCAGGGCCTGCCGCTTCAGCCGGAACAGCAGTTGCAAATACTGTTCATCCTGCAAGAAGCGCTGTCGAACGTTCGCAAGCATGCGATGGCCGAGCACGTCACCATCTCCATCGAACATGGCCGCGCGTTCCGGCTTGTGGTGCAGGACGACGGTGACGGCTTCGATGCCGCGCGGCTCGACGTAAGCGACACCTCCCACGTCGGCCTGCACATCATGAGAGAGCGCGCGGCGCGGCTCGGTGCCGAGTTGACCATCGACGCCCGCCCCGGGTTGGGCGTGCGCATCGCCCTCACGCTACCGCACGCGGCCGACGCGACGCCATCCCCCACCTTCACCCCGTTCATTCCCTTGCGCCGACTCCAGGAGCCTGCCTCATGACTATCCGCATCCTGCTGATCGACGACCACACGCTGTTCCGCTCTGGCATCCGTGCCCTGCTGCAGCGGCAGACCGATTTCGAGATCGTCGACGAAGCTGCCGACGGCGTGGAAGGGATCAAGCGCGCCAAGCAGCACCGGCCGGATGTGATCCTGCTCGATCTGAACATGCCGGGCCTCTCGGGACTCGACGCGTTGCAGTTAATGGTGGAAGACCTCCCGGACAGCGCGGTAGTCATGCTGACTGTTTCGGAGGAAGCCGAAGAGTTGGCTACGGCGCTGCGAAGCGGTGCGCGCGGCTACCTGCTCAAGAATATCGAAACCGAGGCGCTGACCAGCGCGATCCGCCGCGCGGCGGCAGGCGAACCGGTGATTTCCGAAGCGATGACGGCCAAGCTGGTGCAGCAGTTTCGCGCGCCGAGTCCGCCTGCTGCCGCGCCGCGCGCCGCCGACGCGCCATCACTGACCGCGCGGGAGCGCGATATCGTGCGGGGGCTGGTACGCGGGGAGAGCAACAAGGAAATCGCGCGGGAGCTGGGCGTGGCCGAGAGCACGGTCAAGATCCACGTGCAGAACATTCTCAAGAAGCTCAACCTCGCCAGCCGCGTGCAAGTGGCGGTCTATGCGGTCGAACATGGCATCGCTGCCACCTGACCGCATTGGCGCATGGTTCGACCGCCGGGGCGATCAGTAGTCCGATCGCTTGACGCCCTGCTCCGTGCCGAGCAGCAACACATTGGCGCCACGCAGCGCGAACAGGCCCACCGTCACCACACCGGGCAACTGGTTGATGCGCTGTTCCAGTGCACGCGGGTCTTCGATCTTGAGGCCGGACACATCGAGGATCACATTGCCGTTGTCGGTCTTGTAGATGCCGCCTTCCTTCGTCATGCGCAGCTTCGGCTGACCACCGAGGACGGCCATCTGGCGCGCCACGGCTGCACGTGCCATCGGGATCACCTCGACCGGCAGCGGGAAGTTGCCCATGACCGGCACGAGCTTGCTGCCATCGGCGATGCAAACAAATCGGTCTGCCACCGAGGCCACGATCTTCTCGCGCGTCAGCGCACCGCCACCACCTTTGATCATCGCGCCCGAGGCATCGATCTCGTCGGCACCGTCCACGTAGACGGGAATGCTGTCGACTTCGTTGAGATCGAGCACCGTGAAACCGTGCTGCTGCAGGCGGCGCGTGGAGGCTTCCGAGCTCGACACAGCACCCGAGAAGCGCTCCTTGAATGCCGCCACGGCGTCGATGAAGAGATTGGCGGTGGAGCCGGTGCCCACGCCAAGCACCGCGCCCTCGGGCACTTCCTGCTTCACATAGTCGGCGGCGGCTTGCGCGACTTGCGCCTTGAGTTCATCCTGCGTCATGAAAACAGCCTGCGTCTGGGGGAAAACGCGTAGTGTAGCGGATCGACGTGGCTGGTTCCTGTTTGCCGCGCCAGATATTGCCCCGTTACGCCTCGCCGTTACAATGCCTCATTCCCGGGCGGATTCCCCGCCCCACTCTTCCAGACGGACACAGATCATGACCGCGCTCGAACAGCTGAAACAGATCACAACGGTGGTTGCCGATACCGGCGACTTCCAGCTGATGAAGCAGTACACGCCCCAGGATGCGACCACGAACCCCTCGCTGATCCTGAAGGCCGTGCAGAAGCCCGAATACCGTCCGCTGCTGGAGCAGGCCACGCGCGACCATCACGGCAGCGCGGGGCTCGAAGCCGTGATGGACCAGTTGCTCATCGCCTTCGGCTGCGAAATCCTGGCCATCGTGCCGGGCCGCGTGTCCACCGAGGTCGATGCCCGCCTGTCGTTCGACACCCAGGCCACCGTCGACAAGGCACGCCACCTGATCGGCCTGTACGAGCAACGCGGCATCGCCCGCGAGCGTGTACTCATCAAGATCGCCTCGACCTGGGAAGGCATAAAGGCTGCCGAAATCCTTCAGCGCGAAAACATCCGCTGCAATATGACGCTGCTCTTCTCGCTCGCGCAGGCAGTGGCCTGCGCCGAGGCCGGCGCGCAACTGATCTCCCCGTTCGTCGGCCGCATCCTCGACTGGTACAAGAAGCAGGCCGGCGACAAATGGGACGCCGAAGCCAACGCCGGCGACAATGATCCCGGCGTCCGCTCGGTGCGCCAGATCTACGACTACTACAAGAAGTTCGGCTACGCGACCGAAGTGATGGGCGCCAGTTTCCGCGGCACCGGACAGGTCCTGTCATTGGCCGGCAGCGACCTGCTGACGATCAGCCCCGATCTGCTCGAACAACTCGCTGCAAGCAACACCACCGTCGAACGCAAGCTCTCTGTCGAGCAGGCACAAGCCGGCAACATCGCCCGCATCGCCGCCGACGAAGCCGCATTCCGCTGGCAACTCAACGAAGACGCCATGGCAACGGAAAAGCTGGCCGAAGGCATCCGGTTGTTTGCAGCCGATGCGGTGAAGCTGGAGAAACTGGTGGGGGAAATGGCGGGATAACCCTGTTCCGTTGCGGACGACACCATCCGCAACGGTGATGGAGACCTTGCCATGGCGAAAGTTCAGTTCAGAACTTCTCGTCATGGCAATCTATTTGGCCCCCTCCAATGGTGAAGTCAGGGCGAGCAGGCGATCTGCGGCATCGCTCAATTTCCCTGCCACCGCACGAAGTACCTGTGCCCTCTCTTTCGGATCTCCGCAGTAGACTAATCGGGAGAATCCTGTGCCCAGCAATTCAGCGTAGGTTTCCTCATCATTTTCCGCTACCGCCGCAACCAGTTTTCTGTCATCACCATCCGGACAGATGATGGCTTCCGGGATCGAAATCTGAAATCCGCAGACAGCCAACGTACTGGATTTTTCCGTGTAATCCCCATAGATAAATGCGTGATCCGAACGGATTGCAAGCAATCCCGCGGACAGCGGCAAACTACGGACAAGCTGAAGCACCTCCGGCGGCTCTACAGGAAACCGATAGACACCCTCGATTCTGGAAATCACTTCGACAGAAAGATCCGCACGAATTAAAGCCTCCTTCAGCGCATGCGACCGTCCGCTGATGTCGACATCGTCCTGCCCGTTGGCTTTGTCAGCAATCGCCGCCTCGGCATGCCTTGCAATGTCAGCCGCCACGGGGAAGTCAATTCCCAGCATCGGCAGCAATGCCTCCACGAATGCACTGCCGTCGAAATCATAAAGTCCACCCAAAGTGAAGCCGATCCGCCCGAACTGTCCGTTGTCGCGGTCCCATTCTGGCTCCCAGGACGACAGCGAAAGCGCGTTGAAATGCGTGACGACTAGCCGGTCCAATGGAGTAAAGGTATCGACGAAATGAAACGTCCCGCATACAAGACTGTTGGGTGGAGTTACATCATCAGGCAGACCCAGTTGACGATCTGGCTCATCGATAAGCAGATGACGTTCGACTTCTGCACCGGACGTGCGATGGCTAATACCAAAGCGATCCTGAAATAGTGTCAGAACAGCACCCATGGGCACTCTTGCTATTCGCTCATAGTGAGGGAATGAAGCTATCGCCTTACTTGCTTGAGCCAAAATCTCGTCAAGCCTTTTAGGGACTCTCTTGGCCGCCTTGGCACTCGACGAATAGTGCAAAGTACTGTGGGAGGCGGCATCCTTGACGGTACGCCAGGCGGCGTTATAAATGTGCCCCGGTGAAAAGAATTTTTGAATGGCACTGGTCATGATACTTCGGACCGCACGTCTTTCTTCATCCTCAAGGAGCAAGCCATGCTGCTCCAACTGAACCTCCATATAAGCAAGACAATCCTCTACGGCGCTCAATACCCACAATTGCATGGCGCCGTGGGCGTCCCGAACACCCCTTCCCTCGGCGATTGAAATCCCACTCGCCTGCGACCCATCGTTGTGTGGAAGCAGTCGAAAGGCCGAGCGCGAGTAGTCAAACTTCAAATACTGCTTCGCCGATAAGCTGAAACCGGATATTGGGTAAAGCACGATTGGATTGCCGTGCAGCATCTGACAAATCCGTTCGACCTCGTGCGCGGAGGCACAGCAGGGATCGTCGCAACCGTGCGTCAACTGGATCTCCCCACCTTCGCCTAAAACGCGTCCGCTCCAATCATTCAAAGCCTCGATCAACAACAACTGATCAGTTTTCAGCTTCGAATAGTCGATGCGCTGCGTTGCAGACTCCATCGTGGAAAGATAGTTGAGGACTTGTTGATCCAACAAAGGCTTACTGGATTCCGATGGGGTCATGGCACATTTTCGTGTTGGCATACCGAACGCCGGATTGCCCGAAACCGAAACAACGATCCCGCGCCGATTCGTGCATGCCCCACTCACGGATGTGTGCATGCATGAGCGAATCAGACAGGAAAGCCGGCTCTCTCTCGATCCGGGAAATTAGATCAGTCTTGGTCGATTCGGAGTATGACGTGGCGAAGAAGCAGTATGCCCATGATGAAAATGGAGCCATATGCTCCAAATCATGAGCCAGCCAAATGCCCGCATTGCCGCCGACGAAGGCAACTTCCGCTGGCAACTGAACGAAGTCGCCATCGCAACGGACAGGCTGGTTGGGGAAATGGCGGGCTGATTTGCCCCGAAGACTAGCAACTACTGCTGGTGTGCTCCCCTCTCCCATGCAATGGGAGAGCAACCGTGTCAAGCAGGT
>NZ_JBDKXK010000105.1:0-19706 GCF_039710735.1 Cupriavidus sp. DL-D2
AGTCTACCTTTTGAGGTGTCCAGGTTTATTGGACCACTACAGGGGAGACAGGAATCAGCGGGAGAGGGAGAAAACAATCAGTGGATCAAACACCCACTCAATCAAACCCCAACTCCTGCAGCTTCCGCGTGATTGTATTTCTACCGATCCCCAGACGCGTTGCGGCTTCCACACGGCGGCCACGGGTGACGCCTAGTGCGGCTTCGAGTACGGCTTTTTCGAAACGGCGCGTCAGCACATCCATCACCTCGGGCTGACCCGCTTCCAGCATCGACTTCGCTTCGCCTGCCAGCAGGTTTTCCCAGCTTTGCGCGATAGCCGCTGCCGCGAATACCGGCGCGGCAGCCTGGCCAGGAATCACCATGGGCGGGCGCGTTGCCACCATCATGTCGCCATCGCCCGACGCGTGCATGCCGTAGTCGGGCGATTCGATCGCGTCGTATTCGCTGGCCGGTCGCGACTCCGTTGCCAGGGAACGTGCCGGCGCCTGGCTGTCGCCCGTCCCCGTGCCGATCATTTCGCGCGGCAGATCCTTGACCTCGATCGTCTGGGCCGGCGCCATCACGGTGAGCCAGTTGCAGAGGTTCTCCAGCTGGCGCACGTTGCCGGGGAACGGCAGCGTGCTGACGTAGCTCAGCGCCTCGTCTGACATACGCTTCGGTTCTACGCCGAGCTCCTTGGCGCTCTTCTGCAGGAAATGGCGTGCCAGCAGCGTGATGTCCTCCGGACGCTCGCGCAGCGGCGGCAGGCGCAGGCGAATCACGTTCAGGCGGTGAAACAAGTCCTCGCGGAACAGCCCTTCCTTGACGCGCGTTTCCAGGTTCTGGTGGGTGGCAGCAATCACGCGCACGTTGGCACGCAGCGGGTTGTGCCCACCGACGCGATAGAAATTGCCATCGCTCAGCACACGCAGCAGTCGCGTCTGGAGATCGAATGGCATATCGCCGATTTCATCGAGGAACAGCGTGCCGCCTTCGGCCTGTTCGAATCGACCACGCCGCATGGTCTGCGCGCCGGTGAACGCGCCGCGCTCATGGCCGAACAGTTCCGATTCGAGCAGGTCCTTGGGAATTGCCGCGGTGTTCAGCGCGATGAACGGGCCATTGGCACGCGGACTGTGCTTGTGCAGGGCGCGGGCGACGAGCTCCTTGCCGGTCCCTGACTCGCCAGTGATCATCACTGTGACGTTGGACTGCGACAGGCGTCCGATCGCGCGGAATACGTCCTGCATCGCCGGCGCCTGGCCCAGGATCTCGGGCGCATCGACAAGGCGGTCCTCCATTTCTTCTTCGCGCAGGCTCTCTTCGAGCGCACGGCGAATCAGTTCCACCGCCTTGTCCACGTCGAATGGCTTGGCGAGGTACTCGAACGCACCGCCCTGGAACGCCGCCACGGCGCTATCCAGATCCGAGTAGGCGGTCATCACGATGACCGGTAGCCCCGGATGGCGAGCCTTGAGGGCCTGCAACAGGTCGAGGCCGGAACCGCCGGGCATGCGGATATCCGAAATCAGGACCTGCGGCTCGTCCTCTTCCAGCGCCGCAAGCACGTCGCGGACATTGGTAAAACTGCGGGAGAGCAGGCTTTCACGTGCAAGGGCCTTTTCAAGGACCCAGCGGATTGATTGATCGTCGTCGACTATCCAGATCGGCTTCATGTGCGTCGCTTGTCTGCTCGGTGTCATATGGTCTCCCGTGTGACCCGCTGGTCCGCGCGCACCGGAGCGCCGTGGCACAACCGGCGATCAATGCAGCGGCAGCAGGATACGGAAGTCGGTGCAGCCCGGCCGGCTCTCGCATTCGATCAAGCCCTCGTGCTGCTGCACGAAGGTTTGAGCGAGTGTAAGACCGAGACCGCTTCCGCCATCCCTGCCCGAAACCAGCGGGTAGAAGATGCGTTCGCGTATGTCCTCGGGGATGCCCGGGCCGTTATCCGTTACATGCAAGTCCAATGCCAGCTTGTACAAACGCTTGGCAATCGTGACCTGGCGCGCCACGCGAGTGCGCAGGACAATCTGCGCGTCGCCCGCTGCAATACGCTCGTGCAGCGCCTGCGCCGCGTTGTGCACGATGTTCAGCACAGCCTGGATCAACTGTTCCATGTCGCCGCGCAGGTCCGGCAGGCTGGCATCGTAGTCACGCACGATGTCGAGCCCATTCGGGAACTCCGCGAGTACCACGGAGCGCACGCGCTCCAGCACCTCGTGGATATTCAGGTCCGAGACGATATGCGGGTGCCGATGCGGCTCCAGCAACCGGTCCACCAGCGTCTGCAGCCGGTCGGACTCCTTGATGATGACCTGGGTGTATTCGCGCAGCGCCCGTTCGGGCAGTTCGAACTCCAGCAACTGCGCCGCGCCACGAATGCCACCGAGCGGATTCTTGATCTCGTGGGCCAGATTGCGGATCAGTTCCTTGTTGGCCGAAGTGAGATCGAGGATGCGTTCCTCACGGTCGCTCCTGACCTTCTGCTCGTTGAGCAGGATCTCCACCAGCACAGTGCTGGCACTGCCCTCGATGCCGCCAATCACCACGTGCGCATGCAGCGCCTCCTGCAGTGGCGGACGCAGGATCAGGTCCTGGCGGCGCACGTCGATCTGGCGCGCAATGACCGTCTCGATCATCGCATCAAGCTCTTCCGATTCACCGAACAGGTCCGGCAAGGTCAGTTCCACCATGGCCTTGCGGGAGATGGCAAAGCTGGCCTCGGCCGCCGGATTGGCATACACCACGCGCAGGCCCGGCTGGCGCACGAGCAGCACGGGGTTGGCCACCACGTCCAGGCCGGGATGGAAGGTCACGTCGCCCAGCGGCACGACATCGGCCTCGCGCGGCTCCGCCGTGGCGGCATCCGGCTTGCGGTCCGCTCCGGTGACTTTGCGTGAGACTCCGCGAATCAGGCGACGCATTGTTTTCAATCCTTGAGGGTCGACAATTCGCGCTTCAGCGATGCCACGTTGGCCTCGCTGCGCGCGACGTCATCGCGCAGCCGTGCCGTGCGATCGAGATATTTCTGATAGTTGCGCTCGTTGCCCTGGCGCTCGGGTTCGCCGTTGTTGTATTCGGCACGCAACCCGGCAAGCTTGGCTTCCTCGCTCTGCAGCTCCTGCTCCAGCACGCCACGGCGCTCGCCGTCCCGGCTACGCTGCGTAGCGGTATCCACGCGCGGAAACGCCGCCGGCGAAGTGGCTGCTGCCTTGGCTGCGCCGCCCGACGTTGCACCGCCACCGCTGCGCGTGCCGGGCACTGTGACCACGTCCGGCAGGTTCAGCCGCTTGCAGTCCTTGCTGTTGCCGGGATTGCCATTGCGGTACTCAGGCACGCCACCGGCGCCCTTGCACATGTAGACATCCGACGACTGTGCAGGCGCTGGGGCGCTCCACACGGCCAGCAGGCTGGTCACGGCCATCACCAGAATGGTGAAACCCACCCGCATCTGGTGCATTGGCACGCTGTCGGCGCGGCCGTCGATCTGGTTCGGAATCGCTTTCATGAACATCGGCATGAAGGTTAGGAAAAGAGTCCCCATTCTAGCGATCAACGCTTCTGCAAAACAAAAAGGGACAGCCGAAGCCGCCCCTTCCTGGTGCAACTGTTGCCCGGTCGCAACCTGGCAACGCACGACGCGCTTTACAGCGAGTAGTACATGTCGAACTCGATCGGGTGAGTGGTCATGCGGAAACGCGTGACTTCTTCCATCTTGAGTTCGATGTAGGCGTCCAGCATCGAGTTCGAGAACACACCACCGCGCGTCAGGAACTCGCGGTCGTTGTCCAGGTACTCCAGGGACTGGTCGAGGCTCGAGCAGACGGTCGGGATCTTCGCGTCTTCTTCCGGCGGCAGGTCGTACAGGTTCTTGTCAGCCGCTTCGCCCGGGTGGATCTTGTTCATGACGCCGTCCAGGCCAGCCATCAGCAGTGCCGAGAAGCCCAGGTACGGGTTCATCAGCGGATCCGGGAAGCGCGTTTCGATACGGCGGCCCTTCGGGTTGGCAACGTACGGAATACGGATCGAGGCCGAACGGTTACGGGCCGAGTAGGCCAGCTTCACCGGCGCTTCGAAGCCCGGCACCAGACGCTTGTACGAGTTCGTACCCGGGTTGGTGATGGCGTTCAGCGCGCGAGCGTGCTTGATGATGCCGCCGATGTAGTACAGCGCAAATTCCGACAGGCCGGCATAGCCGTTGCCTGCGAACAGGTTCTGGCCGTCCTTCCACACGGACTGGTGAACGTGCATGCCCGAACCGTTGTCGCCAACGATCGGCTTCGGCATGAACGTAGCGGTCTTGCCATACGTGTGTGCCACGTTCTGGATCACGTACTTCTGCAGTTGCGTCCAGTCGGCGCGTTGCACCAGCGTGCTGAAGCGCGTGCCGATTTCGTTCTGGCCCTGGCCAGCCACTTCGTGGTGGTGCACTTCAACGGGAATGCCCAGCGATTCGAGAATCAGGCACATTTCCGAACGCATGTCCTGGAACGTGTCGATCGGGGCAACCGGGAAGTAGCCGCCCTTCTTGCCCGGACGGTGACCGCTGTTGCCGTGCTCGAATTCCTTGGCCGACGACCACGGTGCTTCTTCCGACTGGATCTTCACCGAGCAGCCCTGCATGTCGATGTTCCAGGTCACGCCGTCGAAAATGAAGAACTCGGGTTCCGGACCGAAGAAAGCGGTGTCGCCCAGGCCGGTGCTCTTCAGGTAGGCTTCGGCGCGCTTGGCGATCGAACGCGGGTCGCGGTCGTAGCCCTTGCCGTCCGACGGTTCGATCACGTCGCAGGTCAGGACCAGGGTCGGTTCTTCATAGAACGGGTCGATGTAAGCAGTACCCGAGTCCGGCATCAGCAGCATGTCCGATGCTTCGATACCCTTCCAGCCGGCGATGGACGAACCGTCAAAGGCATGGCCGCTTTCGAACTTGTCTTCGTCGAAGTGCGACGTCGGAACCGAAACGTGCTGTTCCTTGCCCTTGGTATCCGTGAAACGGAAGTCGACGAACTTGACGTCGTTTTCCTTCACGAGCTTCATCACATCTGCAACGCTCTGCGCCATGCCTATCTCCTGGAAATTCGAGGCGGTGTCTGAGAAAGCCATTGTTGGTGCGACCGATCGAAGAACCGATCCAGGCCACCCAAAAGGGACGAGGGATGTTAGCAGAAAGCGTGCCAACGAAGTCCGTCCCACGGCCGCCAATCGCACGGACTTCCCGAAAAACGTGCAGGGGCCGGCGCCATCGCACTGAGACGGGGGACGCGGATTGCATACAACTGACTGCGAACCCACTTTGCCGCGTCGGCCACATCACATCGGCCCCGCCCGTGGGCGTGGGCTCGACACCCATGAAACACCATAACGGTGCGCAACCCAAGGAAACGCACCATACAAGTGCCTTGCCCTTGCATCAGCACCAAAACGATGCGTTCTGGCATCCGCCATTTTTCGGGCCGTCGCAACGGCCGCGCGCTAGAATAGCGCCGATCGGGGCAGGTTCACAGCCCCCTGCCGACCGCGCCCTGCTCCTGTTGTCCTTGCGCATCCCGCCGTAGATATCCCCGCCGCACTCATTGACGCCGTCAGAAAACATGACTACCCGAGACACCCTTTTGCAGACTGCCCACGACCGCCAGCAATCGAGCCAGCTTGCCTACTTCGGCGCGCTGACACCGCAAGAGTCGTATGCCCTACTTCAGGCCGACCCAAAGGCCGTGCTCGTGGACGTCCGCACGCAGGCGGAACTGGATTGGGTGGGTGGCGTTGCCTTGCCGGAGGAGCAACTGGTTCACGTGGAGTGGTCGACATATCCGGGCGGCACGCAGAACCCCAACTTCGTGGCCGAACTTAAGGCTCGCGTTCCCACCGATGCCCCGGTGCTGTTCCTGTGCCGCAGCGCTGCCCGCTCGAAGCATGCCGCACGCGTGGCCACCGAGGCAGGCTACCAGTTTGCGATGGACGTACTCGAAGGCTTCGAAGGTCCGCGCGATGAGGACCATCATCGCAAGACGGTGGAGGGTTGGTGCGTGCGAGGGTTGCCCTGGTTTGGGGCTTGAGGTTTGAATGGTCGCTCTCCCCCTCTCCCGCGAAGTGGGAGAGGGGCGGGAGAGGGAAGCAAACCTAGGGGAATGTCGAAGTCTTTACTACTGTTCGACGATCTCGAACCCCATCGCAGACACCCCACCCAGCAACATCGCATAGGCCGCCGGCACCAGCTCCGCCGGCCCCTTCACGCCGAGATCGATATGGCGTCGTCCAAAGCGGTCGCCGCGCGAGACATCGCCGACTGACGGCAGGCTGAACACGCGGATGCCGGGGAAGGTGTCCTGCACCTGCTCCATCAGCGGCGTGAGCGTCGATTCAGGTGCCTCGAACACATAGAATGCGCGCGATTGTTCCGCGTCACGATGGAACAGCGACGGGTAGTAGTGATCGAGCACCCATTCCATCATCGGCCACGCCATGACCGGGAAACCAGGCATGAAATGGTGATCGGCCACAGAGAAACCCGGAATACGGTTGTAGCTGTTCGGAATGATCCGGGCGCCCGCCGGAAACTCGCCCATCTTGAAGCGATGCTGGTTCTCGGGCCGGGTCAGGTCGGCCTTGACCGGATCCCCTTCCGCCGTCTCCGCGACGCGCAGCGCAATCTGTTCGCGCGCATCAGGATGCAGAGCCAGTTCCACGCCCAGCGCTGCTGCCGCGCATTGGCGCGTGTGATCGTCAGGCGTGGCGCCAATGCCGCCCGTGCAGAACACCACGTCCGAGCCCGCGAACGTGCGGCGCAGCGTGGCCGTGATGCGATCGCGCTCGTCGCCGATGTATTCGGCCCAGTCCAGTGCCAGGCCGCGCGCGGCCAGCAACTCGATGGCGCGGCGCATGTGCTTGTCTTCGCGACGGCCAGAGAGAATCTCGTCGCCAATGACAATCAGACCGAAACCCATGATGCCCCTCTTTCAGGATTGTTCGATGCGGCGCACGTCCGACGGCGCCAGGTCGATAACGTCCGGCCCCACTGGCGGCGGCGTGATGGCGGCACGCTCGGCACGCAGGTCCGTCAGCGCGCGCAGGCAGAAATGGCCGAACCACAACGCCGAGAAGATAAAGATCAGCACGTAGAGCCACAGCGTGCCGGCCAGTACGACCGGAAACAGGAAGATGATGACAGCCGACCAGACCCACAGCAAGGTGGGCGCCGAGCCCAGCAGGCCCACCACCACGCCCATGGTCAGTAGCGGCACGCGATGCCGCTTCATGAGTGTCTTGCGCTCCTCCGCCGTGGCATGTTCGGCCAGTGCGTCGTAGGTCATCACGCGGTAGGTCAGCCAACCCCAGAGCACGGGCGGAATCAGCGCGAAGAACGGCGGGATCAGCCACAGCGGCAGCGTGATCACGATCAGCAGCAGGAACACTACGGTGTTGCCGAGTGCCTGGAACACGCTGCCGGCGATGCTGCCTCCGCGCGCCTTGTGCAGGTCGGGATAGCTGCGCTCCAGGTGCTTTAATACGGCGGGCACCGAGAACAGGCTGATAAAGACAAGCATCGAGGCGATCACCAGCGGAATGGCCAGCGTCAGCACGAATAGCGGCGCCACCACCGTACGCAGCGACTGCAGACCGAGCCAGTCGAGCATCGAATAGATCCAGCTCGTGAAGACGGAGCCTTCGAGCAACGTGCGGGCCGTGCCCATGATTGGCTCCCAGCCCCACCAGATCAAGCCGCCCCAGAGGACGGTGGCCAGGACAAAGGGAATGACGGTCAGCATCAGCATGCGCGGATGCATCTGGCTGACAAGAGCGCGGCCAAACGCGCGGAAGATATCGTTCATGCGATCAGGAGTGGAGAAAGCCCTGAAAGCCTAGCACAGCGCCGTGCGTCTTTCGCCTCCCAAATGTCACCCGAGCCGCAGCAGCCGCTTGATCCCCAGCCATTGCTGGGACAGGAAACCGGCGCCGTAGCTGCGGCCTTTGCCAGCAGGGGGCGGCATCTGATCGCGGATGCCCGTGGGGTAATAGGCTTCCGTGAAGACGGCGGTGCGGAACAGCATGTCCCACCACGGGAAAATCACACCGTAGTTGCAGCCGCCGAGTCGCACGGCGCGGCCATCGGCACCCTGCCGCTCGTGGCCCAGTCCCACGGCGTGGTGCGTGCGATGGAATCGCGGCGATACGATCAGCCGCTCGCCCAGCCAGCCGAAGTGCACGCGCAGATTCGCGTGCTGCAGACTTTGCAGCAACTGCGACAGCGCCACGAGCAGCACGTATTGCGAGGGTTCCACGCCCACCGCCAGTGCCACGGTCGCGAACACGGCGTCGCGCAAGATATCGTCAAGCAGGTGATTGCGGTTATCGCTCCACAGCGTCATCTGGCGCTGGCTGTGATGCACCGCGTGCAGGCTCCACCACCAGCGGTAGGTGTGCGACAACCGGTGATACCAGTAGTCGAGCAGGTCGAAGAGCAGCAGGTAGACGAAGAAGCTGACGAGCGGGATGGCAGTCACGGCGGGCCACCAGTCTTCCACATTCACACGCTGCCAGCCGAGCAGGCGCAGATGGCCTTCGATGCCATCCATCAGCGGCGCCAGCAGGAAGAACATGGCGAGCCGGAACAGTCCAAGCCGGTGGATCACCGTGTAGAGCATGTCGGTGCGGATCGCGGCGCGGTCGGTCACGGCTTCCACGGGGCGCAGTTTTTCCAGCGGCCCGAGGATCAGGAACATCACGGCAATCTGCACCACACCCACCAGCAGCCATTCGGTGCCTGTGAACGCATCCTCGGCGTAACCGCCGAAGCCGAGGTTGTAGACCAGCGGCAGAATGGCATCCTGAAACACGGTGGCTTCGATCTGACCGACCCAAAGGCTTACCCAGTTGGTAAAGGCATCCCACATTATTGTTTCGCTCCCGCCCCGGCCTGAACCGGCCCGTGCTGCACGATCCAGTTCCGGTATAGCGGATGCTCACGCAACGTGGCGAAGCAGAAGCCCTTCTGTTCGAGTCCGGTAATCAGCGGCTCGAGCACGGCTGGCGCCCAGGGGTCCTTGCGCGACCAGATGCCGAGGTGGGCCATCGTGATGTCACCGTCGCGAAGATCGCGCAGTGCCTTGTCGAGCAATGCCTGATTCGGAAATTTCTCGGACGACAACTCGTCGCCCAGGAAGCCTGCCGGCGCCCAGCCTACGTGCTTGAAGCCACACTGCTCGGCCCAGGCCAGCGTCTGCGGCGCGGTACGGCCACCCGGCGCGCGCCAGAGCGGCACCATCTGCTGCCCGGTCATCGACTGGAATGCCTGCGCGCTGCGGCGCAGTTCGGCGCAGAAAGACGCCTCGGTCATGACCGTGTCGCGTCCCGCCTGTGCGCCGAACTGCGGGCGCATCGTGACCTTGCCTTCGCGGACGCTGCGCAGGTAGACGTGATCGAAGGTATGCGTGCCGAACGCGTGGCCATCGGCGGCCAGCGATTTCCAGTACGAAGCCCAGGTGGAATCGAGCGAGTTGTCCTTGTTGACGGTCGGCTCGCTGGCCAGGAAGAACGTCGCCCGGATATGGTGCTTGCGCAGCGTCCGGGCAATCAGTTCGGCCTGGCTCATGCTGCCGGTGTCGAAGGTCAGGTAGAGCGTGCCGGCGCGGCAGGCGCCGGCCTGGTGCGCCGGCTCGGCTGCCAGTGCCACGGCGCTGGCAGATGCCAGAGCCAGCATGGCGATGCGCGAAATCAAGCTGCGCATGATGTCCTCAGCAAGAACGTGTCAACCCATCAATACAGCGGAGCGCGCGTCTTGAAATAGATGCCGTGCGGCGATTTACCTACACGGATCGTCTTCACGAGTTTGCGGCTGGCCACGTCGATCAACCCCACCGAGCGCGCCCAGCGGAACGTCACCCACAGCGTCTTGCCGTCCGCGGTCAGCTCCATGTCGTCGGGCCCCGGCAGCAGACCCGTGATATCGCCCACTTTGGACAACGTCTGCTGGTCGATGATGCTGATCGAGCCGGACACGCGGTTGGTCAGGAACAGGTGGCGCTTGTCGCCCACCGCGCGGAAATTGTGCGCGCCCTTGCCAGTCTGGATCTGCTTGACCACGGTACGCGTGCGCCAGTCAATGACGGCCACGTAGTCCGCGCCGGTCATGCCCACGAGCAGGTATTTCTGATCCGGCGTCACCCAGACGCCAGCGGGTGCTGAACCGGCTTCCATGACCCACATCACCGTCAGCGTGTTCAGGTCGATGGCGGCAATCTGGTTGGAATCCTGCAGCGTGATGAAGGCGATCTTGCTGTCTGCCGTGTACGCGATGTGACTGGGCGTTTTGGCCAACGGGAACTGCTTGGCGATCTTGAGCTGATGGCCATCCCAGCGGTACACGTCCACGCGGTCCAGGCGGTTGCCGGTGGCGATGAACCACTTGCTGTCTGGGGAAAATCCGATCTGGTAGGGATCGTCGATATTCGGCACGCGCTGCTGAACCTTGCCGGTCACCGGATCCAAGAACACCAGATCGTTGCCCACGGCATTCGCCACGATCAGCGACTTGTCGTCGGGCGTGGCGATCAGGTGGTGCGGCTCCTTGCCAACCGGGAAGGTCTCGATGACCTTCTGGGTATCCTTGTCGATTAAGGTGACGCTAGCATCACCTGAATTCAGGATGGTAACCACTTCCGCGAGAGCCGGCGCGGACACCAGGGCCAGCGCCAGGGCGCCAACCGAAACAGCTACGACACGACGCAACGCGAGCATAAGACAGTGGATTTCGATACGAACCGGGCATTCTAACGTTTCGGCTATGGAATGCGCTGACGAACTGAGAGGAATCTTTAGGGTTACTTACATTTGGATACATGTGAGGCGGCGACAGCTTCCGCCGGGTTTTCAGCGCTGCATACTCTCCCAAACCTTCTGCAGCCGCTTCACCGACATGGGCTGCGGCGTCCTCAGTTCCTGCGCGAACAGTGCGATCCGCAGTTCTTCCAGCATCCAGCGGAACTCATCCATGCGCTCATCCACCACCGCGCCCCTGCCCTGCGACCGCAGCATTTTCTCCGCGCGCTGCCATTGCTGGATCAGCGGCGACATTTCCTGCGTGCGCTGACTGTCGCGACCCGGGTCGCCCTTGAGCTTGTCCACGCGCATCGCCATACCCTTGAGATAGCGCGGGAAGTGGACGAGCTGGTTGTACGGCGTATCGGCCACGAATGACTTGCTCATCAGTCGACCGAGTTGCGCCTCCAGATCCTGATAGGCGCTACCATGCGGCTTGGCCTGCAGCAGCTTGCGTGGCAGACCCGCGTACTCCGCCAGGATCGTGCCGACGAGTCGGGCAATTTCCTGCGCCAGCAGCGAGAGTCGTGCCCGCCCCTCTTCCTTGCGCGCGTTGAATTCGGATTCGTTGCGCGGCAGCGGCGGTTGCAGACAGGCGCGTTCCAGCGCCATCAGCACGATCTGGTTGCGCAGTTCCTCCTGCGACCCCAGCGTCATGTACTGCATCGCCATCTGTTGCAGGTTGGGGATGTTTTTTTCGATGAACTTGACCTGCTCGCGCAGTTGCAGCGCAAACAGCCGGCGCAGCCCCACGTGATGGATGCGCGCCGCTTCCTGCGGATCGTCGAAGACTTCCACGTCGCAATGATCGGTGCGATCCACCAGCGCCGGATAGCCAAACAGCGTCTGGTTGCCCTTGCGGATTTCCAGCAGTTCCGGCAATTCGCCGAACGACCACGAGGTCAGGTTCTCGTACTGGCCCGCCTCCGCCGCCGGCACATCGCGCGCGGCAATGTTCTGGAACGATTGCTGCGCCTGTCCGCCAAACTCGGCACGCAATTGGGCCAGGTTGCGGCCCATGTCGAGTTGCCGGCCGTGCTCGTCGATGACCTTGAAGTTCATCGTGTGATGCACCGGCAGCGTCTCGAGCTTGAAATCCGCGCGGCGGATCATGGTGCCAGTCTCGGCGCGGATATCGGCAATCAGCACGTCGATCAGGTCGCCCTCGCCAAACGGCTGTCGATCGACGAAACCGGCTGCGTAATCGGGCAGGGGCACGCAGTGACGGCGCAGTTTCTGCGGCAGCGATTTCAGCAGCAGATGCACCTTCTCCTTGATCATGCCCGGCACGAGCCATTCGGCGCGATCGGGCCGCACCTGGTTCAGTGCGTAGAGCGGCACAGTCAGCGTCACTCCGTCGCGATGGCTGCCCGGCTCGAAGTGGTACGTCAAACCCATGTCGATGCCGGCCACGGGCAGGATCTTCGGGAACAGGTCGGTCGTGATGCCGGCCGCCTCGTGACGCATCAGTTCGTCACGATTCAGGTACAGCAACTTGCGATCCTTGGGCAGCTTTGCGGCCTCGGCCTGATACCACTGCTCGAACGACACCTGATTGTGGATGTCGGCGGGAATCGCACCATCGTAGAACGCATAGATCAGCGCGTCGTCCACCAGCACGTCCTGCCGGCGCGACTTGTGTTCCAGATTCTCGATCTCGCGCACCAGACGCTGGTTATGGGCGAAGAATGGCAGGCGCGTATCGAACTCGCCTTCCACCAATGCGCCACGGATAAACAGTTCGCGCGCCTCTTTCGGATTCATCGGCCCGAAATGCACGCGCCGGTGCTGATACACGGGCAGGCCATACAGCGTGCCGCGCTCCATCGCCACCACCTGCCCCGCCTTTTTCTCCCAGTGCGGCTCGCTCCAGCTCACGTTGAGCAGATGGCGCCCCACCTGTTCGATCCATTCGGGCTCCACACGCGCCAGCGTACGGGCGAACAGGCGGCTGGTCTCCACCAGTTCGGCGGCGATGATCCAGCGCCCCACCTTGCGGGCGATCAGCGAACCCGGCCACAGGTGGAACTTGATGCCCCGCGCGCCCAGGTACTCGCGGCCCTTGCCATCGGCTTCCTCGAGTTTCAAGCCCACGTTGCCGAGCAAACCGGTCAGCAGCGCCTTGTGCACCTGTTCGAAGGTCGGCTCGCTCTCGTTCAATCGCCAGCCCTGCTCGCTGACGGTGGTCAGCAGTTGCGAATGCACATCGCGCCATTCGCGCAGCCGTACGTGCGACAGGAAGTTGCTGCGGCACTGATCCTGCAACTGGCGGTTGGTCTTCTTGTGCGCCACCGCTTCCTCGAACCACTTCCACAGCTTGACCCAACCGAGGAACTCGGACTTTTCGTCCATGAACTTGCGATGGGCCTGATCGGCGGCTTCCTGTGCATCGGGCGGACGGTCGCGCGGGTCCTGCACCGACAGCGCGCTGGCGATGATCAGCACCTCGCGCAGACACTGGTGATCGCGCGCGGCCAGAATCATGCGGGCCACGCGGGGGTCCAGCGGCAACTTGGCCACCTGCCGGCCCGTGGACGTGAGCTGATTCGATTCATCGAGCGCACCCAGTTCCTGCAGCAACTGGTAGCCATCGGCCACGGCGCGGCCCAGCGGCGGCTCGATGAACGGGAACGCCTCGATATCGGTCAGCCGCAGCGCCTTCATGCGCAGGATCACGGCAGCCAGCGACGAGCGCAGGATCTCCGGATCGGTAAAGCGCGCACGGCCCTGGTAATCGCTTTCCTCGTAGAGCCGGATACAGACGCCATCGGCCACGCGGCCGCAACGACCCGCGCGCTGGTTGGCGGCGGCTTGCGAAATCGACTCGACCTGGAGTTGCTCGACCTTGTTGCGGTACGAATACCGCTTCACGCGCGCCAGCCCGGTATCGACGACGTAGCGGATGCCC
The DNA here is from genome assembly GCF_039710735.1 of Cupriavidus sp. DL-D2. Lineage (NCBI taxonomy): Bacteria > Pseudomonadati > Pseudomonadota > Betaproteobacteria > Burkholderiales > Burkholderiaceae > Cupriavidus > Cupriavidus sp. DL-D2. The sequence continues at coordinate 13,708 of NZ_JBDKXK010000105.1, forward strand.
GGCACGGTCAGCGAAGTTTCCGCCACGTTGGTGGCCAGCACGATGCGGCGCGCGTTGGATGGCCGGAACACGCGCTCCTGATCCTGCACGGACAAGCGCGCGAACAGCGGCAGGATCTCCGTATGCGGCGGATGGTGCTTGCGTAGCGCCTCGGCCGCCTCGCGGATTTCGCGCTCGCCAGGCAGGAAGACCAGTACGTCGCCCGGGCCCAGGCGGCAAAGCTCGTCCACGGCGTCGACGATGCCATCGAACAGGTCGCGCTCGCGTGCTTTCTCGCCCTTCGGCGGGGCGTCGGCCGGCTTGTCCTCCTGAATCGGTCGGTAGCGAACTTCCACGGGATACAGCCGTCCGCTGACCTCGATCACCGGCGCCGGCTTGCCATTGCGCGCGAAATGCTCGGCAAAGCGCTTTGCATCGATCGTCGCCGACGTGATGATGACCTTGAGATCCGGCCGCTTGGGCAGGATCTGGCGCAGGTAGCCGATCAGGAAATCGATGTTGAGGCTGCGTTCGTGCGCCTCGTCGATGATGATCGTGTCATAGGCGCGCAGGAGCGGGTCATTCTGCGTCTCGGCCAGCAAGATGCCGTCGGTCATCAGCTTGACCGAGGCGCCTGCGGACATCGCGTCGTTGAACCGCACCTGGTAACCCACGTGCTCGCCCACCGGCGTGCCCAGTTCCTGCGCGATTCGCTTGGCCGTGGACGTGGCCGCGATCCGCCGGGGCTGCGTGTGGCCGATCAGCCCGCCGCCGGGCTTGCCTTCCCGCGCCGGCCCGCGCCCGATCGACAGCGCGATCTTCGGCAACTGCGTGGTCTTGCCCGAGCCGGTCTCGCCGGACACGATAACCACCTGGTTGTCGCGCATGGCCTGCGCGATCTCGTCGCGGCGGGCCGAAACCGGCAGCGCCTCGGGGAACGTGATCTCAGGCAGCGGATTGGCCAAGCGCTCCGGCTGTAGCGGACGCGGCTCACGCGGAGGACGAGGTGGTCGAGGCGCGCCGTCTGCTGGTTTTTGAGACCGGGGCGGCCGGGCCTGCTGCTGCGGCTTGGCGGCCTGAATCGGCTGCGGCTTCTGCTGCGCCTTCTGCGGCTGACGGGGCGGCCGCGTGCCGCCGCCTGCGTCACGCGGAGCGGGCTGCTGACTGGCCGATTTCGATGGGGCCGCGGCAGGCTGGGCCGGGGCTTGTTTGGCGGGGCGTTGTGCTGACATTGGCCGGGATTATAATCCGCCGCATGAACGCCAGAACCGACTCCCCCGCACAGGACCCCGATCCTGCCGCCGCCCCTGCCCCGACCGCTCCTGCCTTGGACGCTCAGTCCGAAGTGCCTGCGCCCGTCACGCCGATTCCGTCCGCCCTGGCAGGCGCCGAACTGGCCGAAGCCAGCCCGCCGGACCAACAGCAGTTCGTGGACTGGCTGCGCGCCGTGGCCCCGTACATCCACACGTTCCGAGGCAAGACCTTCGTGATCGCCTTCAGCGGCGAACTGGTCAAGGCCGGTGTGCTCAACGCACTGGTCAACGACGTGGCGCTGCTGCACGCGATGGGCATGCACGTAGTACTGGTGTTCGGCTCGCGGCCGCAGGTGGAAGAACAGCTTGCGCTGCGCAACGTGCAGTCGCAGTACGCCGATGGCGTGCGCATCACCGACAACGCGGCGCTGGAATGCGCCAAGGAAGCTGCCGGCGAACTGCGCCTCGACATCGAGGCCGCCTTCAGCCAGGGCCTGCCAAACACGCCGATGGCCGGCGCGCAGCTCTCTGTGATTTCCGGCAACTTCATCACCGCTCGGCCAGTGGGCATCGTCAATGGCGTGGACTACCAGCACACGGGACTCGTGCGCAAGGTGGATGACGAATCCATGCGCATGTCGCTGTCGCACGGCAAGGTGGTGCTGCTGTCGCCACTGGGCTTCTCGCCCACCGGGCAGGCGTTCAACCTGTCGATGGAAGATGTGGCCAGCGCCACGGCCAGCGCGCTCAAGGCCGACAAGCTGATCTACATCACCGAAGTGCCAGGCGTGCCCGATGCCGTGGGCAAGCTGATGAAGGAGATGTCGCTGCGTACCGCCATGGAGCGCCTGCAGAACAATCACCTGCCGCCTGACGTGGCCTATTACCTCCAGCATCTGGTCAAGGCGCTGCGCAACGGTGTGCCGCGTGCCCACCTGATTCCGTTCGACCTCGATGGTTCGGTGCTGCTGGAACTGTTCCTGCACGATGGCGTGGGCACGATGGTGTCCGATACCGATCTGGAAAGCCTGCGCGAAGCCACGCTCGACGACGTGGGCGGCATCCTGCAACTGATCGCCCCGTTGGAAGCCGATGGCACTTTGGTGCCACGCGGACGCCACCTGATCGAGCGCGACATCGACAAGTTCTCGGTCATCGAGCACGACAATGTGCTGTTCGGCTGCGCCGCGCTCTACGAATTCCCGCGCGAGAACATGGGAGAGATGGCCTGCCTGACCGTTTCCTCGGAAGCGCAGGGCACCGGCGACGGCGAGCGGCTGCTCAAGCGCATCGAGCGCCGCGCCCGTACGCTGGGACTCGAGCGTCTGTTCGTACTCACCACGCGCACCGAGCACTGGTTCCTGAAACGTGGTTTCGTCCACGCCAGCGTGGACGACCTGCCCGAAGACAAGCGCAAGCTCTACAACTGGCAGCGCAAGTCGATGGTGCTGATGAAGAAGCTGTAACCCCTGGTACGACATAACAATATGCGCCGCAGGGACATGGGCAGCCGCCGCTGCCCCGTCCCGCGAGCTTGGCTACAATAGCGCCCACACGAAAGAAGGAGTCCCACATGGCCCGCATGGTCCAATGCGTCAAACTGAACAAGGAAGCGGAAGGTCTCGACTTCCCCCCGCTGCCGGGCGAACTCGGCAAGAAGATCTGGCAAAGCGTCTCGAAGGAAGCCTGGGCCGGCTGGCTCAAGCACCAGACGATGCTGATCAATGAAAACCGCCTGAACATGGCCGACACCCGCGCGCGCCAGTACCTGCTCAAGCAGACCGAGAAGTATTTCTTCGGTGAAGGCGCTGATCAAGCCATGGGTTACGTGCCGCCGCCTTCGGCTTAAGCGGTTCCGCTCCCGCTACTGGTTTGCTCCCCTCTCCCGTGCACGGGAGAGGGGAAATATTCCACCTCCCGCCGCTTCGGCAATCCATTCCCCCCACCCTGTCTTGCCCCCTACTCTGCGCTGACGACGGCGCACTGCGCGCTGCGTACACAACCAGGCGGAGGCAGGAACCATGGCAATTCTTTTCGACATCAAGGTGGAGAGCGGCGCGTCGCAGTGGTACGGCGTGATCTCGATCTCGAATATCCGCAACAGCGACGGCACGGCCGTCAGGGTCGAGCACTTCCTCGGATTGAAGTTCCGCTCCCCGGCAGCCGTGCAGCCCACCGACTTCAATCTTCAGTTGCAAAGCTGGCGGGCCACCACGGCCCGGACCCAGAACGATCAGATCGACGGACAGCACTGGAACGTCGAGGCGGAGGTCGGCCTCGAATCCGCCTATACGTTCGCGGCAACGGACAAGGTGCAGATCGGCATCAACGGCGATCTGACCGGCGACGATGTCGAGACCTACTTGTCGTCGTTTGCTCTGGCCGCCGATGCATTGCCCAGTACCAACGGCACGGTGCGCATCCAGACGGCCTCCGCTCCCGACCCCGCGCTGTACTCCGTGGCGCAGACCGTTACCTTTACGGAAGGCTCGCAGATCCATGCGCAGGCCGTGTCGCCGGGCACGACCACGCCGATTTCGTTGCCCAGTGGCAACTACCAGGTGTCGGTGAGCCCGCTCGCCAACCACACCTATACCGTGGTGGCCAATGCGCAGGTGCATCCCACCAGCATCGCGCTGTCAGCAGGTGGCACGGCCGCGCTCGTCATCGACTATGGCCCGGCCCAGCACTATGCCCGCCTCGACCTCGCCGTCGGGCCGATCCCCGTTCTGGACGATGAGGAACTCGACATCAGCGTGGTGGTCCGCAACACCGGCGAGGTCCTGGCCGAAGTTGGCTTGGCTCCCGACAACATGCTGCCGCTGACTGGCCTGCCGACGGCGGGTGCGGTGGATGTGAACGCCAGGACGATCAGCCTGAACAACGTGTGCTACAGCTTCCCATCCAAGCTGCGCAACCTGACCGCATCGGTGGAAGCGGTCGTGTTCACCGAGGCCGAGATGACATCCACCGCAGTGGACACCGGTGGTTATGTCACGCTGCCGGTATTCATCACGTCCGACGTGGCCGTGGCGACGCCACTCACCGTGCGGCTCGTGGCACCGAACATGACCTACAAGCAGGACTTCCACCTGCTGGCGGGCACGCATATCTACGACTTCGCCGTACCGGTGCAGCCCCAGCACTACGACGTCGAGGTCTCGGACTTCATCATCGACGGCACGGTCCACAACGTCTTCACACCTGCGCAGGCGCTGGTACTGCCCAACGGCACCTCGCGGCTGACCATCGACGTGGCCAAGGGTGCCAACCTGAACGTGCGCGGCTTTCCCAGCTTTCTGAGCTTCGGCGGCTGCGCTGACCTGACGCCGGGCAATGCGGCGGATTTCGTGGCCGCGCGCGCATCGTCGGTGTTCAAGTACGCGGGCTTCGACGGCGCGGGCGATGCCAACGTCTATCTGACCTCCGACAACCAGACCACGGCCACGGTGCTGCTCGCACGCGATGTGGAGCGGCAGATCGGTGGCGGGCACAAGGTGTTGCCGGTGATCGTCTCGTACACATGCAACCTGTCGCTCGGTGACACGCCCACGCAACTCGCCAACAAGCAGGGCCTGGCGCACAGCTTCGGCAACCTGATCCTCTCGCTGAATCTGGTGAACGAGCACATCGATGCCGATCACCCCGTGCCTGCTGGCTACGTCATCAACCCCGACTTCCTGGGCGCGTGCCAGCAAGGCGGATTCGGCCCCGAGTACGCCATGCCCGTGCGCGAGCCACTGCGGATGGCGCTCGACCACTGGAACGTGGCGGCCACCATTCCCTCGCACATCGAGGAAAACATTCGGGGCTATGTGGCAGCGGTGAACTGGCTGTTCCGCACCATCGCCCCCGCTGTGACGTACGGCTGGCAGGTCAACCTCTGGGGGGTGGGGGCGTCGGAGTGGATCTACTCGTCCGATGATGCACCGCGCCTCAACGCGCTGGAGACAGCGGCCTTCATCCGCGCGATGCGCGTCCACGAAGGTCCGGACGTGCCGGACTTCCTGGCCGTGGACCGCTACGAGGCCGACGATTTCACGATCCGCAGCTACGCCAACGGCTACTGCTACTGGACGCACGAGTGGGAGCGATTCTTCGACTTCTGCGCTGGTCTGAGCCGCGACCTGAAGTTTCCGATCATGCCGTGGCAGGTTCCGGCCAGCCATGCGCCGCTGGTCAGCGATGCGGTCAACGTCGACTTCGACACCCAGAACTGGGGCACGGGCGGCACCTACATCTTCGGCGACGCAGCCATTGGCTCGGACTATCACAACATCCACCCAAGGATTGTCGCGCTGCAATTCCCCCAGGCATTCCACTGGGCAATGGGCAGCACCGCCGAAGACATGTTCAAGCGCTCGGAGCCGTTCGACGTCAGCGTGCCCGCCTATGGCGACTTCCCGTATCGCGGCATCTTCACAATGCTGCTCGGCGGCGGCGCGACGACGGGGATCATCTCGACGGTGGGCGACGACACATCGTTCGTGCGTGACAAGCTGGCGGCCTATATGAACAACCCGATCAGTTTTATGGCGGACAAGGTCGGGCAGGATGCGCCGAAGGTGCTGCGGCGGGCGAAGGCACGGCGGAAGATTTGCCGGTAGGCATTTGATTTCCCGCCGGTCCGCTCCCCTCTCCCGCGTTGCGGGAGAGGGGCTGGGGGTGAGGGCCGGAGGTTCTGCTTTCCGACCACATCGCAATTTGCACCGCATGCCCTCTCCCTGTAGTGGTCAAGTAATCTTGGACACTTTTTCAGGCAGACCT
>NZ_JBDKXK010000106.1:0-16828 GCF_039710735.1 Cupriavidus sp. DL-D2
ACCTTTTGAGGTGTCCAGGTTTATTGGACCACTACACCCCCGCCCCTCTCCCGCAAGCGGGAGAGGGGAGAAAAACAAGCCCAACAATTAAGGCGCTGCCACGCCCTGCGTCTTCGCCGAGTACGGCGTGTAGAAACTCGAACCCGCCCACGCTGCCGTGGCCACGTTATACAGCGCAGCTCCCGAGACGTAGTTCGCACCATCGTGCCAATCGCCTGACCCCTTGTACCTGGCCACGGCCGGGTACGGATACACAGGCCGCGATGCGGTGACGGCATTCGTGGCATCGGTCTGGTACGTCATCACATCGCTCGGTGCGGTGCCCTGCTCCACCCATGCCGTGATGCGCGAAACCAGGTCGATGTTCGGATGCCCTTCGCCGCCGCCACAGTGGCTGACGCCCGGCACGAGATACAGCCGCGTGAACGCGTCCACCGTCGACGTGCCCATGGCGCCCTGCATCGCCTCGTAGTAGGCAATCGTGAACAGCGGCGAGATGTGCTGGTCTGCCCAGCCGTGCCACAAGATCAGCTTGCCGCCCGCCTGCTTGAATGCCGAGAGGTCCGGATTGGTGGCATCGTTGAGCGAGTGGTTCGCCTGCAGGTAGTCGAGGAAGAAATTCCCGTCGTGATAGCCGAAGGTGTTGATGTTCGGCATCGTCGGCGAACCCGTGAAGATCAGGTTGTACGCACCCGCCACGATCATATTGCTGAACAGGCCGGTCACCGGTACGGCTGCGGCAGTCGAATTGGAGTTCGGCACTTCCACGCCGATCCAGTTCGCCTCCGAGCCGAACTGCGGCGAGCCCGCCAGCATGCGCTTGCCCGTGGTGGTGTCAAGCGGACCGCTATAGATGCGGCTGGCCGTCGTGACTTCCGCCGCGGTCAGGCAGTTGCTGGTATCCGTTGCACCCGCCGCGCACTGGATCGAGACGGGGTTGAAGTTGCAGACGCGCGGGTCTGCCAGCAGACCGTCCGGCGCACCGCTCGTGCCGCCACACGCTGCCACCACTGCCTGGTGCAGCACCTTGGCCTTGTCGGCATACAGCACCACATTACCGGTGTTGTCGCCGGTCGTGCTATTCGAGATCACGTTCCAGCCGTGATAGAGCGAGTTCTGCGTCTGGAAGTGGGCGGCCGGCGCACCGGCGATGATGCCGTTGTAATCGGACGGATAACGTTGCGCAGCCATCAGTGCCTCGCGACCGCCATCGGAGCAACCCACAAAGTACGCGTATTTCTGCACCTGGCCGTAGTACGCCTGAATCAGCTTCTTGGCCGCAAGCGTGGTGACGTGTTGTCCGCGATAGGCGAAATCCGCCTGCTTCTGCGGATCGGACGACCAAGTTGCATCGGACGAGGTATGCCCCATATCGGTCGCCGCCGTCACGAAGCCGCCCTGCTGCACCAGCGGGCACTTGTAGCTGAAGCTGAACGACGTATCCTGGCTCGGATCGCTGACGCTGCCGCACAAGCCGCCGCAGCCCAGCGCCGCAAATCGTTGTGTCCACGTACTGACCGGCAGTGCCACCTGGAAGGTGTTCGCAGGGGCCAGCGTGCCCTTCACCATGCAGTACTGCACCGCCGCACCGTTGATCGTGGCCGTGGTGACCGTGGCCGACGTGATCGTGCTGCCCACACCACCGATTCCTGTGAGATCGACGCCAGCAAGCTGCGAGCAGTCCACTACGGGCTTGACCACCGCCAGCGTCGTGGCTGTCGTCGTGGTGCCGGCAGAATCCGATCCCGTCGAAGTACTGGTGCCCGATGTGCTACTGCTATTGTCATCGCCGCCACATGCGCTGACCGCGACGGTCAGCACGCAAATCGCGAAATACGCGAGCAGCGGGCGCACGCGGGAACTGGCGCGCGCACGTAGCCCGCAACCATGTCGGTCTCTCATGGATGTCTCCTTGAATGTTCGACCCGGATCGATGGCAGGGGCAATGCGCCCACTTCCATGCGGTGGTCGTTATGGGTATGCGTCGGCGAGGAGGCCAACGCTTCAAGGATGCGCGGACGAGGCGCCAGGCGGGTTGCAAACTGGCAAGCGGTCCGTTGCCGTTCGCTTATTGCGTCGTGGAAAGCAAAACGGCCCGCCCCGGTGCAACCGGAACGGGCCGCCAACAGTCAGACTCGATCTTACGAGCCGATGCTCACGAACACCGGGTTCGAATAGAACCACAGGTCGTTGTAGTTACGCGCGTTGATCGCGTTGAAGCGTGCGGGATCTTCGGCCACCGTTACCTTGGCATCGGGCAGCGGGTTGCCGTTGAGCGTTTCACCGGCCACGTTCATGCCCAGGTTCGTGCCGCGCAGGCGGAAGTACTGATTCCTGGCTGCCTTGAAGGTGTACGTGACCGTGTTGTACCCCTCGCTATCGAGTTTCCAGTCGGCAGACGTGAAGGTGGCAATGACCTTGGTCGAATCATTGGTCTCCTTGCTGTAGCCTGGCGTGCCCACTGCCGCGCGCGGCGTGACATCGCCGGCGATCAGGTCGACGTGGTCTACCGTGGGCTTCACGTTGACATTGATGCCGCTGTCGATCGGATACTGGTAGTTGTTGCGGTCGGGGCTCTTGAAGCGGATGGTGATGGTGACCGTCTCGCCAGCCTTGGCCTTCAGTTCACCGCCCATCTCGGACTTGCCCGCAGCACCCGAAGCGTTGAAGTCCAGCGCATTGATCAGGTCACCGTAGACGGAGAACATGCGGCCCGAGCGCACGCCTTCCAACACAGCCTGCACGCCCGAATACTTGTTTTCCAGCCACACATAGGTCTTGGAGTACTCGCCCGGGAAGTAGCCGCTGCTGTTGGTGCCAACGGTCTTGAAGTGGTGGTCCGAGTTGCCGACGTTCCAGAAACGGCGGCCATCGCCCAGCAGGGCATCCCAGATGCCGCCGACCTGCGCCACCACGTAATCGACGCCACCGTAGACGCGATTCTTGAGATTGGCATCGACATAGGCCGTGGTGTAGCCACCGCGATCCGGTTCCATCTGGTTACCGACCATGCCTTCCACGGCAAATGCCACGCGCGGCGCCGCATCGTTGAAATCCCGATAGTCCGCCACCGTGTACTTGCCGCTATTGCGCGACGGGTGGTTGATCAGCGCGTAGCTGGTGTCCGGATAGTTGTCGCGCAGCCAGGCCACGGCCTTCACCGCATCCGCATGCGTGGTGTAGGCACGCGTGCCGGCGGCATCCCAGGCGGCGACGTCAGCGGCATTGAAGAACGAAGCGGCACGATTCGTGAAGTAGTACTCGAACTGGTTGGCGGCCTTCGTGGCGGTGGCCAGCGGCGCGCCCGTGAAGATGCCCACGTTCATATGGTCGTGCGTGGGCATGTCCCATTCGAACGCCGAGAAAATCAGCTTGTTCGGATAGCTGCCGTTGGCCTGCAACTGTTTCACGGCGGGAATCTCGATATCGGCCATTGCCTTCGAGAACGCCACCGGGCCGCCTACGATGGCCACGTCGTTGTCGTCGCGCAGCGCCGTGCGCAGGTGATTGGTGATTGCGGTCCAGTCCAGGCTGTTCTTCACCAGCGCCTCGTCCAGCACGGTGACAAGCTTGCTGCGCGCATCGTCGGACTGGGTGGTGTGCACGTGCAGGTCACCCGTGGTCCAGCGGCCCGTCACTTCGGGCGTGGGCGCCGGATTGGTCGGCTGGGTGGGCGTGGTGGTTGCAGGCGGCGTGGTGGTGCCGCTGTTGCTGCTGGTGTTGTCGTCGCTGCCATTGCAGCCATAAAACGCAAAGGCGACGGTCATGGCTGCTGCCATGCCGATTGCAGACTTGAGGTAACGCATTGAGACTTCCCTGATGCTTGAGTTCTGATTGACCCGTAGTGCCGCGCGTCTTCGGCCAGGGGGTCCCTCGCATCAGTCGCCCGCCGGTCCTGCCGCGCTGGCAAGGCTGGTTCTACGGGCGCACATGGTGAACGGCTTAGATGACAGGAGAGTGATGACGGCGGAATTCGTCAGCCGCCGTCATCGTTGAAGGCTCGATGCCAGTCCCTCAATGGGCGCCGGCCGCCGCTTCCGCGGGCACGAAACGTCCCAGCACATGGCTGGTCATGCCTTTGGCGAGTTCTTCCTCGCCATAGAACACCGCGCCGAGATTCTCCTTGCGCAGCAGCTCCGATTCATCCTCGCTGTGCGTGCGCAGCACGATCTCGATACCAGGGTTCAGCGTGCGCGCCGTCTCCACCATCGCCCGCACATAGAGCGGCTCGGGCACGGCCACCACCAGCATGGCGGCATTGGCGATGTGAGCCTGGATCAGCACGGCAGGGTCCGCCGCATTGCCCGATACTGCCGCAAACCCGGCCTTGCGCAGGCCCTCCACGCGTTCGCGGTTCTCATCGGCGATCACGAACGGAATGCCCCGCTCCTGCATGGCCTTGGCGATGCGCTTGCCTACGCGGCCATAGCCCACCAGCACAACCTGACCTTCCAGGAACCGGCGCTCGGTTGTCATCGGCAGTTCAGCGTACGGGTCTTCGCGCTGCTCGAGGTCGCGCGCCAGGGCCGAGCGCGAGAGAATCCAGTTCCGTACCGGCTCGATCGCCGCGAACAGCAGCGGATTCAGTGCAATCGAAATCAGCGCACCGGCCAGGATCAGGCTCATGGCGTCTGGCGGCATCAGCTTGAGCGCCACGCCGAGGCCGGCCAGGATGAAGGAGAACTCGCCGATTTGCGCCAGGCTGGCCGATACGGTCAGCGCCGTATTCAGCGGATAGCGGAAGGCCAGCACCAGACCGAACGCGGCCAGCGACTTGCCCACGATGATCACGGCCACCACGGCCAGCACATGCAGCGGCTGCTCCAGCAGGATCGCCGGCTTGAACAGCATGCCGACCGATACGAAGAACAGCACCGAGAATGCGTCACGCAGCGGCAGAGATTCCTCGGCGGCCCGATGGCTGAACTCCGATTCGCGCATCACCATGCCCGCGAAGAATGCACCTAGCGCAAACGACACGCTGAAAATCTGCGCCGCGCCGAAGGCAATGCCGATGGCGGCCGCCACAACCGACAGCGTGAACAGCTCGCGCGAGCCCGTCTTGGCGATCTGCCACAGCAGCCACGGCAATACGCGTCGGCCAGCAATCAGCATCAGCGCGATAAAGGCCACCACCTGCAGCAGCGTGAGCACGATCGTCATGCCGATCCCGTGCGTGCTCTGCGCATGCCCTTCCGTCGATCCGCCCAGTAGCCCTGCCAGCGGCGGCAGCAGCACCAGCACCAGCACCGTGGCCAGATCCTCCACCACGAGCCAGCCCACCGCAATGCGCCCGTTCATCGTTTCGAGCACACCCCGGGTTTCCAACGCCTTGAGCAGCACCACGGTACTGGCGCACGACAGTGACAGCCCAAAAATCAGCCCGGTGCCCCAACTCCAGCCCCACGCCCAGGCAATCAGCATGCCCAGCGCGGTGGCGATACCCATCTGCACCACGGCACCCGGAATCGCAATACGCTTGACGGCCAGCAGATCACGCAACGAGAAATGCAGGCCCACGCCGAACATCAGCAGCATCACGCCGATTTCGGAAAGTTGGGAAGCGAGGTCGACATCGGCGACAAAACCGGGCGTGCCGGGGCCGATGATGATGCCGGACACGAGATAGCCGACCAGGGCCGGAATCTTCATGCGCTCGGCGAGAAATCCCAGTACGAGTGCAATACCGAAGCCGGCAGCGAGGGTGGTGATGAGGCTTAGGTTGTGATCCATGTGTCAGCGGGGGCAGGTAAGGCGAGAGGCGGCGAGATAACAATGCATCGCCAAATTGTAACTGCCACACGCGTGACGCTCGGCGCGATCACGTAAAAAAACTGTTGGGCCGAACGATTGGACCTAACTATCGGCCGGTATTGTTGTTATCGATGATGGGCCGCAGCAAGGTGAAATCGTTGGGATAGAACGGGGGCACGGCCTGAGGGTCCTTCTGGCGCGCGATCTCCACGAACTTGCGGTCCGCCTCGATGGCCAGCATGACGTCGAAGCGCTTGACACCGGCCGCCTTGGCGCGCTGCAACTCCCGCTCGCTCTTGGCGCGATAGGCAATCGTCCGCATGAGCAGGTCGTAGAGCAGGCGGGGCCGACGCTCCAGCGCGGCATCGGCCTCCTCGCGCCGTTTCGCCAGCACCGCCTGCCAGAGCGCAGAGTCCGCCAGCGCCGGCGTCAGTTCCACGATAGCAACAAGCTGTTCCTTCTTTGCCGTCGGCAGGTACTGCACGCCCTCGGCATCCAGGAAGGCCCGGATATCCGCCGTGCGCTGCCCGAGCAGTTCCTCGGCACGGGTCTTGGGCTTGCGTGGTTTGTCGATATCCGTCCAGGTGGAGGGAAACTGGCCCATCTGGGCAAAGATGCGCGCCCAGTCGTCGTACTCGGTCCAGGTCCACGCGCGGCCCTTGAAATAGCGCGCATAGACCTGCTCGAAGTAGCCGGCAAGGTTCAGGCCGTCGGAACCGCTACTCTTCACGAACGCCAGGATTTCCTGCGACTCGGCCTCGGAGATGCCCTCCACCGTGGCCATGACCCGCGCAAAGACGCGGTCATAAGAGCCTGCCGTGTCCTGGAAATCCCGGGAACGGCTCTCCGTCCCAGCAGCCGGCACGATTGCCGGTCTGGGCTTGGACACGGGTGCAGGCTTGGATCGCTTCCTGCGGAAAAAACGAAATACTTCCACGAACGCCTCTCTCAATCGCCCGGAGGCAATGCTCCAGCGCCAGGACGCGCACATTCTCGCACACTGGCGCGGCGATCGAGGATGGATCAGCGGAGCCGCTCCTTAATCCAGCGTGATCCCCTCCTTCTGGATCACGGCGCCCCAACTGGCTTCCTCCTGCTCCACGCGTTTTGCAAAGCGGGCGGGATCGATCATCACCACTTCGCCCTGCTGGCTCAAGGCCGCGCGGGCCTTTTCATCCTCCAGAATGCCCTGCATTGAGGAGTAAAGCTTCTGCACGATCTGCGGCGGCGTGCCGGCCGGGGCCAGCAGGCCGATCCAGAACGTGGCGTCGAAGGGCTTGTAGCCCGCTTCCTCCACGGTGGGCACGTCCGGAAGCTGCGCCATACGTTTCACGCCGCTGACCGCAATGGGCTTCAGCTTGCCGGCCTTGATCTGCGGCAGCGCGCTCCAGGTATCGAAGGCGGTGTCCAGTTCGCCACTGATCACCGCCATCTGTGCCTGCGCCGCCGATTTGTATGGAATGTGCGTGGTCTGGATCTTCGCGCGGTTGTTGAGCATGGCAAAGCTCAGATGCGCGATGTTGCCGGGCCCCGCCGAGCCGTAGCTGATCTTGCCGGGCTGCTGCGCCGCGTATCGCGCCAGGTCCTGCACCGTGTTCACCCCATGCTTCTGCGCCCAGTCCGGGTTGGTGACCAGGATGAACGGCGCTTCGAGGATCAGCGTGACCGGTGCAAAGTCCTTTGGCTTGTAGCCGCCCTTCTTGTACACCTGCGGATTGATCGTGACGCTGCTCGAATTGGTCACCATCACCGTGTAGCCGTCCGGCGCCGAACGGGCCACCTCGGTGGCGCCGATCAGTCCGTTGGCGCCCGCCTTGTTCTCCACCACCACGGGCTGGCCAAGCGATTTCGTCAGCCGCTCCGACACCACGCGCGCCACGGTGTCCGTGAACGACCCCGCAGGAAACGGCACAATCAGCCGGATCGGCTTGCCGGGCCAGGCGGCTTGCTGCGCCATGACTGCCCCCGGCATCATCCCGCCGAGCATCAGTGCCGATGCCATCGCCATGCCCCACTTCCGTGCCAGTGCTTTCTCGCTCATCTTTTGTCTCCTTCGTTGTTATGTGCAATACGGATATCAAGCGTTACGGGCGCCCTTGGGCCGCGCGGCCGTGCCTGTGATGCCCTTTGCGTCGAGTGCCGCCAATTGGTCCGGACTCAGGCCAAGCACGCGTGCCAGCACCTCGACGGAGTGTTCGCCCAGCGTCGGCGCCGGATTCCGCACGGGCATGGCTTCGGGCGTCTCGCGAAACCATGCGGTGCTGGCCGCATAGGGGCCGCCGTATCGGCGTTCAAGCCCGCACCAGAAGCCCCGCGCCACCAGATGCGGGTCCTGCAGCACCTGCCACATGGGCCGCACTACGCCAGCGGGCACGCCGGCACCTTGCAGGCGCTGCATGGCTGCATCGGCGCCGAGCGTGCCGCACCATGCACCGATGGCTTCATCGATCCGGCGTGCCGCTTCCCGTCTTTGCGATGCGCTCGCCAGCCGAGCATCCGCCGCCAGATCGGCGCGACCGATGACCTCGCACAGCGCGGGCCATTGCGCATCGGTGACACTCAGGACCACCCATGCATCGTCGCCAGCCGTCCGGAAGCAACCGTGCGGCACGTTCACCGGATGCCGATTGCCCTGTCTCGGCGCGACGCTCCCGGTGACTGACTGCTCGACGATGAACGGTGCTGCCATCGACAGCATCGCCTCTACCTGCGACAGGTTGACGTGCCGCCCCTTGCCCGTGGTCTGCTGCGCGAACAGCGCCAGCAGGATGGCTGCGCCGGCATTGAGGCCGCCGACCGGGTCGCCATAGGCGTAGGACGTCATCGCGGGCGGGCCATCCGGATGCCCCGTATAGAGCGGCAACCCGCTGGCCTGCTCCAGTGTGCCGCCGTAGGCGCGCGTATTGCTCCACGCGTTGCCCAGGCCGAACGCGGGCATCGATACCATCACCAGTCTCTCGTTGCGCGCACGCAGCGCGGCGTAGTCGAGGCCCAGTTTCGGCAGCACTTCGGCGGAGTAGTTTTCGATGACCGCATCGGCCTGCGCCACGAGGTCGAGCAGCAGCGCCTTGCCTTCGGGACGCGTCAGATCCAGCGTGATGCCCCGCTTGTTGCGGTTCATCAGGTTGAAGTTGCCATTCTTTTCGTAAAGCCGGTCGCGATAGAACGCCTCGGTGAAATGCGCGCCGCGCCACCAGTCCGGGTAACCCGTGCTTTCCACCTTGATGACCTCGGCCCCGAAGTCGGCCAGCGTGCGCGACGCCAGCGGCCCCGCCCATCCCATCGTCAGGTCGATCACGCGAATACCTTCGAGCGGGAGCTTTCCGGCCGCCGTGCGTTGCAGTGCAGCAAATGGGGTGTGATCCAGACCCGTGGCGCGATACAGCGCGTCGTGAGCGCCCAGCTTCGGCACCTTGCCACCCGGCAGCGGACCGGCCGTGTCGAGCCGCAGCGGCACTACCGGACCTTCAAACGTCACGCCGCCAGTCTCCACCGGCACAAAGGCGCCCCGTTCCCTGTGGACTTTCTGCTGCAGCAGTTCCGCCATGGTCGGCACGAGTACGGCCGGATGCTTCATCTCCCCAAGCATTTCGAACCACTCGCGGGCCGTGCGATGCAACATCGCAGGCCGTAGCAGCGCATCGATCTCGTCGGCGCGCGCCATGCGCTCCGGCCCGTTGCTGTAGCGTTCGTCGCCGGCCAGATCCGGACGATCGATGGCTGCGCACAGCGCCTGCCATTGCGGCAACGTATGCGTGAAGATGCCGATCCACCCTTCGGCAGTCTCGTAGATGCCGGCCGGATGCGTGCCGCAGAAACGGTTCACGCCAAGACGCCGCAGCGGGTGGCGATTGTCCTGCACCATGCCCGCTTCCATCTCCACCACGCTGAAGATCGATTCGTGCGCGCTCAACACGTAGCGGCGGCTGCCATCGGCCCGCCCGATCAACGCGGCCACCGCAGCGGAGAAGCTGGTGAGACCGAACACAATCGCGCTCTGCATGTCGTGCGGCATATGCGGCGGCCCTTCCACCGGACCACTGCCATGCACCGCGCCCGCCAGCGCGCGGCAAATGGCTTCGCTGCCTTTGTACTCGCTGTAGGGTCCGGTTTCCCCGAACCACGTCAGGATGATGTCGATTGGCGTGTGCCGTGGTGGCGCCGCTTCGGCGTCCGACCAAACGGGCGCGGCCAGCACCTGCAAGCCCTCGCCCAGCGCACGACCATCGAGCACGACATCACAGGTCTGCGCGAGTTGCGCCAGCCACGCGCGATCCTTCGCATCGGCCGTGACACTCCGTTTGTTCGTGTTGAGCCACGCAAACAGCGCGCTCTGCGGCTGGGCACCGGGTATATCGATCAACGGCGGCATACTGCGCCAGTCATCGCCAGCGAGGCTTTCCACCTTGATGACCTCGGCGCCGAAGTCCGCGAACAGCTTGCCCGCATAGGCCAGCGCGGGACCGGTGCCCACTTCGAGCACGCGCAGGCCGCCAAGTGCGAGCGCATCCAGATCAGGAACCTGATGTGTCATGGCATCGCCCCCGCTTACCAGGCGTCGACAAAACCGCGACGTTCCCGCTTGCCGCGCAATGCCGCCGATGCCATGCCCTGCGCAATCCACTTGCGGGTCTCGGCCGGATCGATCACGGCATCGATCTCCACGGCAGCCGCCGTGTTGACTGCGTGGCCGCGCTCATAAGACTGCGCCACCAATCGATCGAACAGCGCCTTGCGTTCCGGGCCGTCCGGTACCGCTTCCAGTTCCTTCTTGAAGCCGAGGCGCACCGCACCTTCCAATCCCATCGGCCCGAACTCGCCCGTCGGCCACGAGACCGTGAAGCTCGCCGAGCGAAATCCGCCACCCGCCATGGCCATCGCGCCCAGCCCGTAGCCCTTGCGCAACGTCACTGCCAGCAGCGCCACGCGCAACTTGGCCGCCGTCAGGAACATGCGCGATACGTGGCGCACCTGGCCTTGTGCCTCGCAATCCGGGCCCACCATGAATCCCGGTGTATCGATCAGCGACACGATGGGCAGGCCATGGGCATCGCACAGTTGCATGAATCGCGCGGCCTTGTCTGCCGCATCGGCGTCGATGGCTCCGCCAAGGTGGTACGGATTGTTGGCGATGACACCAACGGCTTGCCCCTCCACACGCGCCAACGCGGTGTGGATGCCCGCGCCGAAACCACCGCGCAGCATCAGCACGCTGCCCACGTCGGCAATGCCTTCGATGGCCTTGCGCGTGTCATACACGCGCAGCCGGTTCTCGGGCACCACGTGTCGCAATGCCATCGGGTCCGGCGCGCTCCAGTCCGCCACGCGTCCCTGGAACATCGACAGGTAGTGACGCGCCACGCGCACCGCCTCGGCTTCATTCTCGACAAGCACGTCGATCACGCCGTTTGCATACTGCACGGCAGCCGGCCCCACGTCCTCAGGACGATAAACACCGAGACCACCGCCCTCGATCATCGCGGGTCCTGCCATGCCGATGTTCGTGGACTTGTCGGCAATGATCACGTCGCAGCAGCCCACGAATGCGGCGTTACCTGCGAAGCAGCGGCCCGACACGATGCCCACCACCGGTACGTTGCCGCTCAACTCGGCAAACGCGGCGAACGAAGGTTGATACAGGCCCGATACCGAGGGAAAGTCCACGTCGCCGGGTCGTCCGCCACCACCTTCGCCGAACAGCACGAGCGGCAGTTCGTCGCGCAATGCCACCTCGACGATACGGTCGGTCTTGATATGGTTGCGCTTGCCTTGCGTGCCTGCCAGCACCGTGGCGTCATAGGCCATCACCGCACTGCGCGCGTTCTCGCGTCCCACGAGATCGCCGTTGATATTGCCGATGCCGGTGATCAGGCCATCGGCCGGCGTGTTCTCCACAAGGTCCTGATGGCTGCGGCGCGATGCCTGCGCAGCCAGCGCCAGTCCACCGTACTCGACAAACGTATCCGCATCGCAGAGATCGGCCACGTTCTCGCGCGCAGTGCGCTGCCCGCGTGCGCGGCGACGCGCCACGGCTTGCGGACGATTGGCATCGTCGAGCCATGCGTGTCGATCCAGCACGCGCTGCAAGTCCGCGCGGATGGCATTGCGATCCACTTTGCCCGTGGCGTCCACGGCCACGCCGTCGCCTTCGGCCTCTTCCAGCACGATCAGGATCTGGTTCTCGGACGCCATGGCGCCCTTCTCCAGCCGAAGATCCACCACGCGGCCATGGCCCTCGGCAACGATCGCGTGTTCCATCTTCATCGCATCGAGCACCGCGACGGTCTGGCCCGGCTTGACCACATCGTTCCACTGCACCGTGATCTCGACCACGCGCCCCGTCAGTGGCGCGCGGACGGCAACCAGTCCTTCATCCACGGTCTCTTCGGGATGCGCGTGGTGCGTCGTCGCTTGTGCGCGATCCGGGGCATTGAACAGCGAATGCTGCGCGCGATCCGCATTGGCAATCGCTTCGGCGGCTGCGGTCAGTTCGGGCAGGATCGCCTCGAAATGCCGCGTGTGGACATCCTGCGCGAGGAAGTCATCGCGCTGCACCAGCGCACGCAGCAACTCCAGGTTGGTCGGCACACCGGCAATACGGAACTCGGCAAGGCTGCGCTGCAGGCGCCGGACGGCCGCTTCGAACTTTGGCGTGGCGCTACGCACGATGAGCTTGGCCAGCAGCGTGTCGAAGTTCGGCGACGGCGCATAGCCCGCATAACCGTGCGAATCGACACGCACATCCGGACCCGAAGGCGCGTCAAAGCGCTCCAGTCGTCCGTGCGCCGGACGCGCCAATCCCTGCGCATCGGTCGTCTCGGCGTTGATCCGCACCTGAATCGCAAAGCCGCGCGGTTGCGGCGGCGCTGCCGGATCGAGACCCGCATCGGCCAGCGTGCCGCCTGCGGCGATGGCAAGTTGCAGCGCCACGAGGTCCACGCCAGTCACCTGCTCGGTGATCGTATGCTCGACCTGCAAGCGCGGATTCGCTTCGATAAAGACAAAATCCTTCTGCTCGCCGCGCTCGGTCTCTTCCACCAGGAACTCGAACGTGCCCAGGCTGCGGTAGTTCACGCGACGGGCCAGACGCAACGCCGCCTTGATGATGGCGTCTCGCAACGCCGGCTTCAGTACCGGGCTCGGTGCGATTTCCACGAGTTTCTGGAAGCGCCGCTGCAATGTGCAGTCGCGCTCGCCCAGTGCGATGACCTGTTCACCATCACCCGCGATCTGCACTTCGATATGGCGTGCACGCACCACCAAGCGCTCTGCATAGAGCGCCTCCACACCGAACGCGGATGCAGCCTCGGAACGGCAGCGTGCATAGGCTTCCGCGAGATCCTCGCGCTTGCGCACCACGCGCATGCCACGGCCACCGCCGCCGCCCACGGCCTTGATCACCACACCGGCACCGCCCTGGGCATCGAAGAATGTTTCGATCTCGTCCAGCGATGCCCCGCCATGCGTGGCCGGCATCACCGGCACATCGTTCTGCGCAGCCAGTTCCAGCGCACGTCCCTTGTCACCGAACAGCGCCAGGTGCTCGACATCAGGACCCACGAAGCGGATGCCCGCGGCTTTGCACGCCTGCGCAAAGTCCGCGCGCTCGCTCAGGAAGCCGTAACCGGGATGCACTGCGTCGCAACCCGTGGATGCCGCCGCAGCGATAACGGCTGCGATATCGATATAGGCCGCAGGCCCGGATGCGTTCAGCGCCACGGCCTCGTCGGCCAGCATGCGGTGCAGCGACGTGGCGTCATCCTGCGAGTAGATGGCCACGGTGGCGATATCGAGATCGCGCGCGGCGCGAATCACGCGCAGGGCGATCTCCCCTCGATTGGCAATCAAGAGTTTTTTCAATTCGGTTGTCTCCGTTTTTCTAATGTGTGTGTCAGGGCCGGATGCCGAAGCGGCTCTCGCCGGCCTCACGCAATGGCGCTGCAAGATTGGCGAACTCGCATAGCAACGTGCGGGTATCGCGCGGATCGATGATGTCTTCGATGACGAAGGCTTCTGCACTGCGGAATGGCGAACTCAGGCTGCGCACGCGCTGCTCGATCTCTGCGCGCTTCTGCACGGGATCATCGGCGCCTTCGATCTCGGCCTTGTAGGCCACGTCGAGACCACCCTCGATGGGCAGCGCGCCCCAGTTGGCAGATGGCCATGCGTAACGGAAGTTGAAGCGGCCCATATGCTGGTGGCCGGCGGCCGATACGCCATAGGCACGGCGCAGCAGGATGGAGCACCACGGCACCGTGGTCTGGTAGACGGCGGCCAGCGCACGCACACCCTGCCGCATCACGCCTGCCATCTCCGCTTCCAGACCGACCTGTAACCCCAACGTATCGACGAGGTTCACCACGGGCAGGTGGAACGTCTGCGCCAGATCGACGAAGCGCGTGAATTTGTCTGCGCTGGCGCTATCCCAACTGCCGCCATGGAAGGAAGGATCGCTGGCGATAACGGCCACGGGCCAGCCATCCAGGCGCGCGAGCCCGGTCACGACGGCGCAGCCCCACTGCCGCCCCATTTCAAAGAACGATCCGTGGTCCACCAGTGCCTGGATGATCGGGCGAATCGCATAGTCGGCGCGGCTGTCGCGGGGAATGGCTGACAGCAGCCAGTCGTCGCGACGCGTCGCACTGTCCTCGGCGGCCACGCGCGGCGGCAGTTCATGCACCGACGGCGGCAGGTACGAGAGAAAGCGCCGCGCCCGCGCAAAGGCCTCCTGCTCCGTGGCCACCTCGTCATCGACCACGCCATTGCGCGTATGCACCTGGCTGCCGCCCAGTTCATGCTTGGTCACGGTCTGGCCCACGCGCGCCTCCACGGACAGCGGCCCCTCGTTGAACAGTTGCGAGGTCTCCTTGACCATGACCGAGTAATGGCTGGCGGCCACGCGCGCCGCACCCATGCCCGCCACGGAACCCAGCGCGAGCGATACCACCGGCACCACCGCCATGTTCTCCACCACGTGCTGCCACACCTTCATGGTCGGAATCAACGTATGGCCCTTGATCTCGACGTTGCGCACCGACCCGCCGCCACCTGTGCCATCGACGAGCCGCACCATCGGCAGCCGCAGGTCGTGCGCCATCTTCTCGGCGTGAACCAGTTTGTCGCCCACGGCCCCGTCGTTGGCACCGCCGCGTACGGTGAAGTCGTCGCCCACCAGCACCACGGGGCGCCCATCCACGCACGCACGGCCCATGACGAGGTTCGACGGGGTCATGTCCATGAGGCGGCCGTTGCTGTCATAACGTCCACTGCCGCTCAGGCCACCGACTTCGCGGAACGATTCCGCATCGGCCAATTGATCGATGCGCTCGCGCACGGTGAGCTTGCCGGCCTCACGATGCCGTCGCACCTTGTCCTCGCCGCCCATCCGCGCGGCTAACCGCCGGCGGTGCGCCAGCTCATCGACTTCAGGCTGCCAGCTCACATGTGTCTCCCTGTCTTCACGAACTTCCGTCTGCCATATAGCGCATGAGTCATGCCAGGCGTGCCGTGCGCTGATTTCATTGAGGTTTCTGCCAGCCGCCGCTACCATGTCCGCCACAACGACAGAAAAGTGTCCGCGCACAGGACGCTTCAGGAGACACGGTGTCCGCATTGACTACACCGAAGACATCGACGCAGGAGGCCGCACCGGCACTTGGCGTGCTTGCCTATCCCCTCGATCCGCAGCAGCCGCGCTTTGCCATGGGCCTCTGCGCAGACGCCACCGTTGCGGCGGCCACCGAAGCAGCATTCCGCACTGCAGATCGCGCGGAGGATGGCCGCACGCTTTTCTCCGTCACGGTGAACGACCAACGCTACGTTGGCGTGTGTCTCGAAGACAGCGCTTGCCGGCTGATCGTGTTGCATCGCGCGGAACCGGAGACCGTGCTGCGCGACGTTCTCGCCAGCGTGCCGGGCGTGCGCAACGATGCGCCCTCCCTCGGCCTGATCGGCGAGAGCGCGCCGATGCAGCGGCTGCGGCGAGAAATACAGACCGTCGCGCGGCTTGATGTGCCCGTGCTGATCCTCGGAGAAAGCGGTACGGGCAAGGAACTGGTGGCGCGTGCGATTCATGCGGCGGGCAACGACGCACAGCAAGGTGAGCGCCCGCTGGTCAGTCTGAACCTTGCCGCCCTGCCCGCCACGTTGATCGAATCGGAGTTGTTCGGCTATGCGCCCGGTGCGTTTACGGGCAGCCAGCGGCAGGGACAGGCGGGCAAGCTCGAACAGGCAGCGGGCGGCACCGTGTTCCTCGACGAAGTCGCGGACATTCCCATGGAAATGCAGGTCAAGCTACTGCGCGTGCTGGAAGACCATATGGTGGAACGGCTCGGCAGCCGCCGCGCGCAACGCGTGGATTTCCGGCTCGTGTCGGCCACGAATCGCGATATCTCGGAACTGATCGACGCAGGGCGTTTTCGACTCGACCTGTATTACCGCCTCAGCGGCGTGGTGTTGCGCATTCCGGCGCTGCGGCAACGGCGCGAGGATATCCCGGCGCTGCTGCAGCACTTCGTGGAAGCGTTCTGCACGCGCAACCGCATGCCGGCGCCGCAGATCGATCACGACGTGGCACGCCACCTCGCGGGGCAACCATGGCCCGGCAATGTGCGGCAGTTACGGCAGCGCATCGAGGAAGCGCTGGTGTTCTGCGATGGACAGACACTTCGGGTTGCGGATTTTGCGCGAGGCGATGCAGCGCGGAACGTCGCTGTGACGGAGGTCGTGCAACCGCAGATCACGCCACCTGCCGATGCGTTGCAGATCATCGGTACGGACATGAACGAGGTTGCCCACGCGGCGGTGCTGGATGCCATTGCGCGTCACGGCGGAAACAAGAAGCGCGCGGCGGAACAACTGAGGATCTCGCGGTCGCATCTTTACAAGATTCTGGAGCGGGGACGGTAAACGAGAACGTCAAGAAAGCCATCACCCGGCGCTATGCGCTCCCCTCTCCCGCGCGAGTGGGAGAGGGGTGGGGGAGAGGGCATGCAGTTCAAATTGCGACCTGTTGGTGATTGCACCGCTCGCCCTCTCCCCCTGTAGTGGTCAAGTAATCTTGGACACTTTTTCA
>NZ_JBDKXK010000107.1:0-14586 GCF_039710735.1 Cupriavidus sp. DL-D2
AAAAGTGGGAGGCCACCATACCCGTTTACAAAGCGAACAGGAAAGACATTGCGGCGGTGATCGTCGAGCCCTTCTCGGGGTCTGCTGGAGTGGTCGTGCCCCCAATGGGCTACTTGCAGCGACTGCGCGAGATCTGCACCCAACAAGACATTTTGCTCATCTTCGACGAGGTGATCACCGCTTTTGGTCGCACGGGGTGCTGGACTGGAGCTGAAGCGTTTGGCGTCACGCCGGACATCATGACGATGGCCAAACAGATTACGAACGGCACACAGCCGCTTGGTGCCGTGGTCGTGAAGCAGGAGATACATGACGTCTTCATGAGGGCAGGAGGGCCGTCGTACATGTTGGAGTTTCCTCACGGCTACACCTACTCAGCTCATCCCGTCGCTTGCGCCGCGGCGCTGGCCAGCTTGCAGCTCTTGGAGGAGGAAGCCGCGCTTGAGCGGGTTCGCGAGCTCGCGCCACGCTTTGAGGAGGCCGTCCACAGCTTGCGCGCCGCAGACAACGTGGCAGACATTCGCAACTTTGGCTTGGCGGCTGGCATCACTGTGGCGAGTGCACCAGGTGAGCCCGCACTGCGGCCGTACAACGTTGCTATGGCCATGTATCGCAAGGGGTTCTACGTCCGGTATGGAGGTGACACGATCCAGATCGCACCGCCTTTCATCAGCACGCCGAATGAGATCGATCGTTTGGTCAACGCGCTTGGCGACACCTTCAATGAGACTGACTAGGGCTACGCTCAAGCATTCCGGTAATGCGGAATAGGATGTGGCGGCCAACCTTGTATGCCGGTCCACCAGCGTTCGCCGAGGGACAACATCGCGTCCAGGGGCCGTCACTGTCGAATGGCTGGAACCGACACTGGAGTACGTAGCCAAAGCCGCTCATCCTCGTAGGTTTCTTCCTTGAGCACGGCCAACTCGATGCCGCGGATCAGCAGTTTGCCCCTAGGCGCCGGGAGCATCTGCGGATCGAACAACGGAGGCACGGCATTCGTTTTTGAGTTGTGAAACGCACCCGAGGGCACCACTAGCGATCAGTTCGTTGCACTCGAGTCGCAAAAATCGGACAATGGCTTTCAATCTTCGTCGAATTCTACAATTTCTATGCAGCTTCAATTGAGTGTTTGGCGCAACGCGAGATTCGCCGTAATTGGGAATAAGCTTACTTTGACTCTCGCAGAGATGTACACGAAAAAATTTGATATTTCGCAGACTGAATGGCGAATCATTGCAGTGCTAGCCGAGCATGCTCCGATGGCCCTCAAAGAACTTTCTGAGTTCATCGTCATCGACATTTTTTCCATCACTCGAGCTACTTCCGATCTGGTCAAGAGAGGGTTCTTGACCAGGCGCGTGGATCAACAAGATAGAAGAAGAATCGAGTTGCGACTGGCGGCGCGAGGGCGCAAAGTCTATGAAGAAATAGTGCCCGTTGCACTTAGTGTCGAACGAGCCGTCTTTGGAGTTTTATCAAAGGCCGAATCGGACCAGCTCAACATCATCCTTGACAAGATCGAAGGACATATCGACAAGGCGCTCGCAGAGCGCTCTTGGAGTTTGCCTTAGGTTGATGCGAAGTCTTGATCAGGAGAGCCGAGCGACCACCTGAAGCGTTGACGCGAATCCGCGGGACAGTCGCAGGCGGTGGGCCTAGCTGTCCTTGCATGCCCCATGCTTCTGGCTATATGTCAAGAGTCAGCTCCGCGGAGGCACCCCAGGAGACGCAAGTGCACATGTATTTTTCGGACTTCTTCTCCTCGTCGGACAAGAACATGTCGCGATGAAGCGGAACGCCCTTGGTCACCGATACAGCGCAGATGCCGCAGTCGCCACGCTTGCAGCCGTAGGTGGGATCCAGGCCGTGTCGCAGCATCGAATCTACAATGCTCTCGGGCTGTTGAACGATGATGGTCTTCCTGCGCTTGGCCAAGTGAACAGTCAACGTCGCATGAGGTGCATCGCGTACGCCGCCAAAACTCTCGGACCTGACCACGCGGTTGTGCCACCTGTAGCGTTCGCATAGCCGAGAGATGGTTCGAATGAATGACTGCGGACCGCACACGTAGATCCTCTGGCGTTCAACGGGATCTCGAAGCAAGGTATCGAAATCGTAGTAGCTCTGCGCGAGCCCTCCATCAGCGTGACACTCGACTTCAGCGAACTCACTCTTCGACAAGAGATCAAGGAGGGGTGCATCCTCCAAATCACGTACGCAATAAATGACCCGGTGTCTGATCTTTAGTCGAGACAATTGGGACGACAGTGAGTATATCGGTGTGATGCCAATCCCACCTGCTATCAGGAGGTGGCTGTTCGCGTTCAGATCCAGTGAGAAGCCGTTGCGGGGACGGCGCACCTCCAATTCCATTCCAGTGGATACTGCCTCGTGCAGATGGCGCGAGCCTCCGCGTCCGCGGTCCTCCCGTTTGACCGCGATCTCGTATGTGGACCTGTCTCCGGGATTCCCGATCAGCGAATAGGCGTTCCACGCATGCTCGCCATCAGTCAGCGTGACCAGCACCTCGATGTGCGAGCCTGCTTCATACCGAGGAAGAATCCCTCCATCTACTGCACGGAGTCGCAGTACCTTCGTGCTTGGTGACGCCGCGATAGTCTCAACGACTCGCATACGCAGCGTATCGGCGTGATCTGTGCGCTCGCGGGGGCGTGTTTTTGATGTTTCCATCGTTCCCTCAATTCGATTGGTTCGCAGTCTCTGTCTGGATCCGCATGGTGTCGAGTACCACGGGAAGCTGGTCGAAATCCGTCGGATCTGCATGCAGTCCGGAGTAACTCTGCACCATGTAGATCTGTCCGCCGGCACTGGTGCGAGGAGGCGTACCTTCTGCAGTCGCCTTTGCGGCGCGCAGCATGAGGTTGCGCATCGCCACGATGGGTGTATCGCTTGAGGCCAGGTGCTCGCGAGTCCTGTCAACAATGGGGCCGCAACTCTCCGTCACCACTGCATCCTGAGCGCGGATTCCATGTATTCCGGTGAAGGATTGGTCGCGCTGAACACGTCGGTCGAGCAGATAGTCGTTGCCCTTGTTCTCCACTGGTGTCGTCGTTCCTGGAATGACCCGACGGTGGGCAACCGCGCCGTCTCTCCACAGGCCAAGCTCTGTCGCGTCCGGCGGTCCGTCCTTTCGATAAGTTACGCAAATCGACCATAGGCTCTCGTTGTCCCTGGGAACCCACACCCGCCATACCCGCGAGTTCTGATCATCGCTTGGCGCGATCATGGTGTAGAAGGGCATCAGGAACAGATCCACGCGCCAGAAGAACGGCATCTCGTTTTTCACCAGCCTGCGCGCGCCGCACGCAAGTCCGAAATCCGTTTCGAGGATTTTCCAGCGCGGTGCCTGAGCCTCCTGGAAGTAGGAGCCAAACAATGATTCCTTTGGAACCTGAGGATTGTCGAGTCGCTTGTGCAGGAAGGCTACGTGAGCTTCATCCACTTCACCCTCGAGAGCCTGAACGAAATTGCAGTCCTGCTGCCAGCGGGACATATGCCGATGGGACGGCGGGTATTCCATCCATTCGAAGTTTGGCAACTCGGGGGCTGGGGTCGCGCTTCCCATGTATACCCAGCCCAGACCCGAATGCTCACGGACTGGGTACGCTTTAATCTTCACGCAATCTCGGAACGCGCTGGAAGGGGGTTCAGATGGCATGTCGACGCACGTGCCATTCACGTCGAATTTCCATCCATGGTAGATGCACCGTACTCCGCTCTCCTCGTTTCGGCCGTAGAACAGGCTTGCGACGCGGTGCGGGCAGAACTCATCGATCACACCCAGCCTGCCGCCACTGTCTCTGAACACGATCAGATCTTCGCCGAGCAACTTGATCCGCTGCGGCGGCGCATCGATCGCCGGCAATTCGTGTTCGCACATGAATGGAATCCAGTGGCTTCTGACCATCTCGCCCATCGGACTGTCCGCGTTCGTGTTTGTGAGCAGAATGTTCTCTTCTCTTGTGGTCATTTGAGCAGACCCTTCCTTGTTGAGTTGATGTTGCGCAGCACGGATGGCCACACCTGTCGATGGCAGCCCTTCATCGCAAGACGCAAGCGATCACGACGATGCGATCAGTCGAAGAAATATAGCTGCAATATGCAATTATTGCAATCTGCAGTCAATAATTTTGATTGGTGTTTACCCGATATCTGGTCGAGATGTGGCAGAGCGGGTGTGTGCGCAATTCCGGAGCACATTGGCCGATGGGGCGCGTCTCGTTGGCGTGGTGGGGCTCGCTCGCGAGCAGCCGACCCCAACTAGGAGCGGCCTGCCGTTACGCCGTTTTCTGGCGGCTAGTAGCTGGTGACCAGGTGCGCATCAGCTATGCGATTTCGCGGGCCAGTGGGTCCCCTCAAGGCGTCGGTGGCCTCGAAGTCGCCAGGCTCGCTGGGATCGGAACTCAGAGCGACCTACCCTTTATTCCGGAGCGCTCGAATGAGATCCAGGAAACGGGAAAGACTTGGATTCAGGTCATCCTTCCGGTAGGCGCAATAGACGCTGCTGGTCGGCTTGGGCCGGATCAACTTCACGAAGGAGACCTGCGGAAGCTGAATACTCATGGCCGAGATTGGGACCAGGGCAACGCCAAAACCTGCCGAGACAAGGGCGAGGCAGGCCAACAAGTCTTCAGCCTCTTTGACAATCAGCGGGGCGAAACCGACCTGTTCGCAGATGCGAAGCACCTCGTCGGCGAAGCTCGGCCGTGACGTGCGAGGGAAGACCACGATGTTCTCGTCACGCAAAGCGACCACCGGCACCTCAGCCCGTTTGGCCAGCGGATTGCTTGACGCTGTGGCCAGGACGATGGGTTCGCGAACAACCTCCTCGCACGAGACATCTGGCTCGTTCGGGTATTGCCGGGCGAACCCGATGTCGAGCCACCCGTCGCGAAGCGCTTGGATCTGCTTGTCTTTGGGCAGGTGATATAGGTCCACCGTGACCTGTGGGTTGAGCTCTCGAAACGCTGTAACTATTCGGGGAAGGACGCCAAATATCGGTGAACCGTAGTAGGCGATCTCCAGATGACCGAATTCGCCTCGAGCAGCGCGGCGAGACCGGTCGACTGCGTCGCTCACGACGCGCAGCGCTCTTCGCGCCTCCTCAAGGAAGACGTGCCCGGCAGCCGTCAGCTCTACTCCGCGTGCTGTTCGGTCAAGCAGCTGTACGCCGACCTGTGCTTCCAACTGGCCGATCATGCGGGACAGAGGAGGCTGAGAGATGTGAAGTTGCATGGAGGCACGCCGAAAGCTGCGCTCCTCCGCAACCGCTACGAAGTATCGGAGATGCCGAAGTTCCAATCTGAGTCCTCGATCAAATGCGGAGGCGATACCTTTTTGGTCATCCTCAGTGCAAAAACAGTATTGGAAGATATCACCGTTTCTACATAAAGTCGATGTCAACCAAGCTGCAAATGGCCGATCGGCCCAATACAAGAACTCTGTAGGAGATTGACATGTCGACGCGTTCAGAATTAGTGATTCAAGACCTTGTGAAGGCGGTGCGTGAAGTGTTATGGCGTCACGACGTGACGTTCGAGGAGTACCGCGCCGCCGTGGGCTTTCTGATGAAGTACACCAAAGGCCCGGAGTTCGAGGTTCCGCTGACGTGCGACATGCTCTTCAATGCGACCATCTCGGACATCGAGATGAAGCACCGAAAGGGCTCGATCAGCAACCTCGAGGGGCCGTACTTTCTCGAAGCAGTGCCGGAAATCGCCGACCGCATCAAGACGCGCGGTGAACAGGGTGATGAACTGATCATCGAAGGCCGCGTCACCGATCTCGCCGGAAATGCCGTCGAAGGTGCCCAGTTGTACATCTGGCACTCCGACTCCCAAGGCTTTTACAGCGGATTCCGGGAGGACCTGCCGACCGATCTGTATCGCGGACGAAAGGTCATTGGCCCGACGGGTGCCTTCCACGTGCGAACCACGATGCCAGCGCCTTACACGATTCCACATGACGGCCCTAGCGGCGAACTGCTTGGCTTCCTGGGGCGGCATCCGTGGAGGCCAGCCCATGTGCACTTCAAAGTGCGGGCGGCCGGATTTGTCGAGCATACGACTCAGGCCTACTTCGCCGGGGGCCAGTGGGTCGACAGCGACTGCGTGGAAGGCGTTCGGCCCGCGCTGGTGCATGAGCCTGAGGAGCGGGGAGGCGCGAAAGTTTTGAAGATCAACTTTGTGCTCGACCCTGCTTGATGCGCCTCGGCGGGGTGACCGATGCACCTCGCGCCGCGGTCACCGCTTTGATCTCTCCGTGCGGCGCGAACTTCGTCGCACGACGATCAACCCCCTCATTCCTCGCACCCTGCCCTCTTCTGAACCCTCATCTGTGAAGGAAATCGTATGAACAACAGACGGCATCTACTGGCTAGCGCGGCAGCTGTCGCGCTATCGGGACTTGCGCGCGCACAATCAGATGCGCCACGCGAAAATCTGCGGATCGTGTGCGGCTTTCCCGCCGGAGGCACGGCTGACACTGTGGCGCGGCGCATGTCGGACGGAGCAACTCCTACGCTTGCACGGACTTCGGTCGTCGAGACGAAAACTGGTGCGGGCGGCCAGATTGCCGCGCAGTTCGTGAAGAACGCTCCGGCCGACGGGAGCACACTGCTGATGACTCCTCTCGCAATCCTGAACACCTACCCCCACACTTTCGCGAAACTGCCGTACGACTCGCTCAACGACTTTGTCGCGGTGGGTGCGGGCGCATCGTTCGAATATGCGATCGGCGTCGGCCCCAGCGTACCCTCCACTGTCAAGAGTATTGCCGATCTCATGAAGTGGTGCAGGCTTTCACCCAACAACGCCATTTTCGGCTCGCCAGCGCCAGGCGCAGCGGCGCATTTCATCGGCGTGCTCATAGGCAAATCCGCGGGTGTAGAAATGACCCACGTGGCCTACCGCGGCACGCCGCCGGCCATCCTGGATATGGTTGGGGGCCAAATTCCGGTCGTCATTGGTCCTGTGGGGGAATTCCTGCAGTACGCAAAGGACGGCAGGTGCCGCATCATCGCAACCAGTGGCGATAAGCGCAGCCGCTTCTCCCCAGAAACTACAACGATTAGGGAGCAGGGCTATCCTGAGCTGACGTTCATCGAATGGTTCGCTTTTTTTGCGCCCACTGGCACACCGGCGACCGTGATAGACCGAACCAACGCGCAGATAGCGCACGCGCTGACCAAACCGTCCATTGCAACGAACTTCGCCACGCTGGGCATGGAAGTGCAGTTGAGTACGCCAGCGGAACTCGCAGCTCGGCTACGGCGCGATTACGGCGTCTGGAAAGAGATTGTCCGGAAAGTCGGTTTCACACCGCAGAGCTGATTCAGTAAAGGAACACACATGAGAATCGAATCGATCACCGCCAGGATCGTCGACGTTCCGACACGTCGTCCGATCCAGATGTCGTTCACGACGGTGAACAAACAAAGCTATGTGATCGTCGAAATCAAAGCTGAAGGCCTTGTCGGCATCGGGGAAGGCGGCAGTGTTGGTGGACCCACCTGGAGTTCCGAGTCCGCGGAGACCATCAAAGCGATCATCGATACCTACTTGACACCTCATCTGATCGGTAAGGACGCGTCCAACCTGAACGTAGCCCGCATCCTGATGGACAAGGCGGTGACTGGAAATTTCTCTGCGAAAGCGGCGATTGATATCGCGCTCCACGATCTAAAGGCACGGGCCCTGAACTTGTCTGTGGGCGACCTGATCGGCGGCAGAACGAGGGACAGCATCCCTATTGCGTGGACGTTGGCCAGTGGTGACACACAACGAGACATCGACTCGGCTCTCGAAATGATCGAGTCGCGCCGGCACAATCGCTTTAAAGTGAAGCTGGGGATCCGCACACCCGCCGAGGACTTGCAGCACATTCGCAGTATCGTGAAGGCCGTGGGCGACAAAGCGTCCGTCCGCGTTGATGTGAACCAGGCGTGGGACGAACAAACCGCCTCGATTTGGATTCCCCGCCTGGAAGAGGCAGGCGTGGAGTTGGTCGAGCAGCCTGTGGCGCGAGCGAATTTTGGAGCCCTTCGGCGGCTTACGGAGCAGAATCGCGTTGCGATCCTGGCCGACGAAAGTCTCAGCTCGCTCTCGTCCGCCTTCGAACTGGCGCGCGACCGCGCTGCGGACGTTTTTTCATTGAAGCTTTGTAATATGGGCGGCATTGCAAATACCTTGAGGGTGGCGACCATAGCGGAGGCAGCAGGAATCTCCTCCTATGGCGGCACGATGCTCGACTCGACAGTGGGCACCGCTGCTGCGCTCCACGTTTACTCAACGCTGCCGTCTCTGCCTTATGGGTGTGAGCTGATCGGTCCTTGGGTTCTCAGTGACCGGCTAACTCAGCAAGACTTGGAAATCAAGGATTTCGAAGTACAGATTCCCCAAGGTCCGGGGCTGGGTGTCGATCTCGACCATGACAAGGTTCGTCATTACGCGCGCGCGGCTTGAGATGCACCTTGGCCCCAGGTCAGAAGCGAATCGGTGGCAGAAATTGCTCATCGACCTTCGTTTCAATGCAATCACTTAGGAATAGGCAAGATCATGCTGACAGAAGGTGTAGCGATCCGTTCGCTCGATGGAACTTGTTTCGGGGCACTTCTTCAATTGCCCTGTGCAGGCCGCGGCCCCGTGGTGGTTGTCGCGCAGGAGATTTTTGGCGTCAACCCGTTTATGCAGGAAGTCGTGCAATGGCTAGCTTCGGAAGGGTTCGTCGGGCTTTGTCCAGACTTGTATTGGCGCCACGGGTCGGGCATCACGTTCGATCCCCTGAATGAAGCACAGAGGCAGCGCGCGTTGGAAATGTTCCATGACTATGACCTCGAAGAAGGAGTAGCCGATTTACGTGCGACCGTCAACCACGCGCGTTCGCAGCCTTTTTGTGACGGCAATGTGGCCGTTGTTGGTTATTGCCTCGGTGGGGCGTTGGCCTACGAAGCCGCAGCGGAGGGCGTGTCGGACTGCTGTATCGGGTACTACGGCGTCGGCTTTGAAAAGCGACTCCACCGTGCGCCGCTGATCACCACCCCGGCCATGTTTCATATGGGGAAGCAGGACCACTATGTGAGCCCAGAGGCCCAAGTACTTATCACGGGCGCTTTCGGGAAGAACTCCTCAATCGAACTGCATTGGTACGATGCAGGGCACTCCTTCGCACGCGCATCGAGTCCGAATTATTCTGCGCAGGCAACTCGCACCGCAAACGCGCGCACACTGGAGCTATTGAAGCGTACAGGGACAAAAGGCAAATGAATTTTGTCCACGACCCACTCACGCCTCGCGTACTTTTCGGCCCAGGTGTTCTTCAGGCCTTGCCGAGTGAGCTGGGGCGGCTTGGGCTCAAACGCGTGCTTGTCATCTCTACTCTGGAGCAGCGCGGACTCGCAGAGCTCGTTTCTGATCACATTTCCGAACGCGTGGCAGGTTTCTTTGATCGCGCGACGATGCATGTTCCGGCGCCGATCGTTGAGGACGCTGTTTCAATGGCGCGTGATCTTGGGATCGACGGATATGTTGCCGCCGGTGGGGGCTCTACCATCGGCTTGGCAAAAATGCTCGCGCTTCAGTCCTCACTGCCAATCTTGGCGATTCCCACGACCTACGCCGGAAGTGAAATGACATCCATTTTTGGCATAACAGAGAGTGAACTAAAAAGGACGGGGCGAGACAAGCGTGTTCTTCCACGCACAGTGATCTACGACCCGGAGCTTACGCTCAGCCTGCCATCTTCGATTAGCGTCACAAGCGGCGTAAATGCAATCGCACATGCCGTTGAAGGGCTGTACGCGCCAGAAATCAATCCCATCTTATCGATCATGGCCCAGCAGGGAATTGCGGCTTTGGCCAAGGCAATACCAAAGATTCGCATAAAGCCAGCTGACCTGAAAGCTCGATCGGACGCTCTGTATGGCGCCTGGATGTGCGGAAGCGTGCTCGGTAACGTCAGCATGGCGCTTCACCATAAGTTGTGTCATACGCTCGGCGGAACGTTCAACCTTCCGCACGCTGAAACACACACAATCATTCTCCCTCATGCGCTCGCATACAACTCTCCGGCCATCCCAACCGCGATCAAGTTGCTTCAGGAGGCACTATCGATCCTCGACCCAGCGCGTGCGTTGTACGATCTCGCCAAATCGAACGGAGCACCGGTCTCGCTTCGGTCGATCGGGATGAAAGAAGCCGATCTCGGGCGCGCCTGTGACCTGGTCATGTCAGCGCAATATCCCAATCCTCGCCCGCTGGAGAAGCGAGCGATCGCAGGTCTTTTGCGGAGGGCCTACTTCGGGCAGACACCGCAACCGTAACGCAGCGACAGGGCTTTTAATGGCGCATTCATTGCTTAAAGGCGAAAGTGGGCTTCTGACGCCGCATCGATACGCCGGCACCGGTGTGGCGCGCATCTGCTGCGGCCTTCTCCACTTCTTCGAGGATCAGGTTCGTCCGTTCCAGGAAGATCTTGCCCGCTGCGCGACGCACAGGCGCAGGGCCGCAC
The DNA here is from genome assembly GCF_039710735.1 of Cupriavidus sp. DL-D2. NCBI lineage: Bacteria > Pseudomonadati > Pseudomonadota > Betaproteobacteria > Burkholderiales > Burkholderiaceae > Cupriavidus > Cupriavidus sp. DL-D2. The sequence goes on from NZ_JBDKXK010000107.1 coordinate 10,531, forward strand.
GGCCGAAATGCAACTCTTCGGCGACCGCCTGAAAGCACCGCAGGTGCCGGATGTCGATCATTGGGCAGATGGAATCGGGAAATCGCTCAGATCAGTCCGGTGACGGGGATCGAAGCACCGTGCACTGAACGGGCGCCGTCGGAACAGAGAAAGATGATCACGTCTGCCAATGCCGCAGGTGACACCCAACGGGAAAATACTTCGTCCGGCATGGCAGCTCGGTTGTCCGGTGTGTCGATGATCGACGGCAACACGCAGTTTACGTTGATGTTGCGGTCTTTCAACTCTGCGGACATTGCCTCCGTAAGCCGCATCAAGGCGCTCTTGGATGCGCAATAGGCACCCATCTGCGCCGCTCCTTTCGTTGCTGCCCCCGCTCCCACGGTGATGACGCTGCCGCCCCCATGCTCCAGCAGATGCGGCACCGTGGCGCGCGCCAAATTGACAAACGTGCGCGCATTGACGTCCATCAGGAAATCAAAGACATCGGGCGATGTTTCGTGAACCGGCTGTCCCATGCGGAAGGCGCCGGCCAGGTGGCACACTGCGTTGATGCGGCCGAAACGCTCGGCACCCGATCGAACAGCCTCGGCCACTTGCTCCGGTTCGCAAAGGTCTGTGGCGACCACTGCCACGTCGGCGGCGTCTGCGTAGCTGGCTCGCAATGCATCGACTTGGCGGTCGATCAGAACGAGCCGGATGCCGTGCCGCCTGAAGGCCGCCGCCACAGCCGTGCCCAAGTGCCCTCCGGCTCCGGTGATGATGGCTGCCTGGGATGTGTTGCTCATGTTCATGCCTGTTTCTTTGCCGCGTGGTAGCGGCCCGTTCCGCGGGTGATCACCGAGTCTGTTGCGAGAACATCGCCGGGGTCGTACTCGCTCGCACTCGCCACGCGCTCGTAAACGGGTGCAAAGTCGATATGGGCGAGTTCCAGCAGTTCGTCGAGATCGTCCAGCATGAAGTAGCTCTCCTGAAAGTCATCGATGCGGTAGCGGGTGCGCATCACTCGCTCCAGATCGAAGCGGAGACGGTTCGGTGAGTCGTCTTCGACCGAGAACACCGTTTCTGTCGCCGACGAGGCGATGCCGGCGCCGTAGATGCGCGGGCCCTCCGCTTGGCGGACGAGCCCGAATTCGACGGTGTACCAGTAGACCCGCGCAAGCTTCTCCAGCATCCCCAGCTTCTTGGCGCGCAGCCCGCCCTGACCATAGGCCTGGATGTAGTCGGCGATCACGGGGTTCATCAGCATTGGCACATGGCCGAACACGTCGTGGAATACGTCTGGCTCCTCCAGGTAGTCCAACTGGTCCGGCTTGCGGATGAACTGGCCCGAGGGGAAGCGGCGATGGGCCAAATGCTCGAAAAAGACATCGTCGGGAACCAGGCCCGGGACGGCCACGACCTGCCAGCCGGTCCGCTTCATCAGCGCTTCGGAAAGCTGCTCGAAGTTCGGGATCTGTTCCGGCCCGATAGGAAGGTCTTTCATTCCCTCGACGAAGGCGTCGCAGGCGCGGCCGGGAAGCAGCCGGCTCTGGCGCTCGAAGAGGGTTTTCCACACGGCGTGTTCCTGGGGACGGATAGGAAATTCAACCGCATGAGGCCAAGTATGGCACGAGTTTTGGGCCTCGAAACACGTTCGGCCAAGGAAGGTTGAGCGCTCGCTTGCCGCTCAATGGCAAGAGCTTGGGAGGCAGTATGCATTTGGGCCTGGCGCGCGCGCAGCTGCTTCCCCGCAGCGATGGATACCGCCGCTTCACTGGGTCACCAATTGACGCGCTGGTCTACCTCGTCGGGTTGAGCTGCCAGATCCCAATCCGGCTCGCCTTGCGCACCATCATCCACCGGCGCGTCGCAGCCCTCCCACAGCGGTGGCCCGCGTGCCGGGGTGATGTGCGGGGGGGCAGACTCCACCCCGATGTGGTTCAGGATGTGGCGGATTTCGGCGCTGTGGGTGATGAAGGCAATGATGCGCATCTGCCCACCGCACATGGGGCACAGCAGCGGAAATGCCTCGTAGATGCGGGCAATCAGCACCGCCCACAAGTAATGCGCCGCTCGCTTCGGGCGTGCTTCAGGTTCGGGTGTGGGTGTGGCCGCGTTGCCCGGCGCCGCCACCCCAGGTACGCCCGCGCCAGGTTGTGCAGTCTCCACCGTGGCTGGTTGCGACGCAGCAGGCTGAGCCAGCGCCGTTACCGCCGCTCTCAGCGGCGAGTTTGGTGCCAGCACACCAAAGTAGCGGTGCCGGTGGGTGCGTGGCGGTGGCACCAGCGCGGCGATGCGGTCGATCAGTTCCAGCGGTGTGAGGTGCAGCTCATCTGCCTTGGCACCACGCTTGTCACTGGTGGGCTCGCTGCGCTGTTTGGCACAGCGGTACACCAGTTTGCTTCCCTCTTTGCGTAGGCGCTCCATGGAAAACGGTGGACGCGCGCAATAGCGCAGCAGCCGCTCCAGCGCAGCGCGGTCGTGGGCTTCGATGCAGACACCGGCGTCCACCGAGAAGCCGCTGTGTTTGTAGCCCAGCATGTCTTTGGCGTCACAGTTCTCCAGCAGGCCCCGAGCAACGAAGGCGCGCAGGATGCGTTTTTGCAGTGTGGTCTGCACTGGGGCCACGGTAGCCGCATCGATGCCGGTGGCCGCGTGAAAGATGACACCCGGCGATGAGATTCGAGGGGTCGCATCAGCATCGCCCTCGCCCTCCACTTCCTCAAACACCCCGTCCACCACACAAACGTGGAAGTGGACGTGTTCATTGAGGCTGGAGCCGAATCGGTGAATGAAGGCGATGGCACCGATGTGCAGGCCTGCCTTGTCCATATGGGCCGCACCGGGGCTGTGGGTCTGCAGAGTTTGTGCGATCACCCGCAGAAAGATGCGCAGCACCATGCTCAGCACCGCTCCGTCGCGTTGCATGAAGTACCGCAACCTCTTGGGCACGGAGAGCACCCACTGGCGCACCGGCAGGCGGGGGAAAACGTGGTCGCTCAGGTGTGCCGCCGTCTCCACCATCCGCCGCGTGGTGCACGAGGGGCAGACTCCCCGGCCTTTGCAGGAGAAGGCTACAAAGTAGTCGTGCCCACAGTCGCCGCAGCGAGCGCGGGCAAAGCCATGGGCAAAGATGCCGCACTCAAGATACTTGGCAAACGCTTTGCGCACGAAGGGCTTGGGGGTGTGGTGGTCGCCCTGGCCGTCGAACTGACCCGCGCTGGCCAACTCTAGCCAGGTCTCGTAGTGCTCGGCTACCATTTGGTAGAGCAGCGTGCGTTCGGGGTGGCGTGGGTTGTAGAGCTTGGGCTTGGAAGTGGCTGACATGAATACTGTACAAATGCACAGTATTCTGCGGCGATTGTTTGGGTACGCAAAGCACAAGGCCCGAACCGTCGCCAGTTCGGGCCTTGTCAGGGTAGCTTGGCTGCGGACTTACTTGCGCGCAGGCGGCACATCCGTGCAGCTGCCATGCGCCACTTCCGCCGCCATGCCGATGCTCTCGCCCAGCGTCGGATGCGGGTGGATGGTCTTGCCGATGTCGACAGCGTCCGCACCCATCTCGATGGCCAGGGCGATCTCGCCGATCATGTCGCCCGCATGCGTGCCGACCATGCCGCCGCCCAGGATCTTGCCGTGGCCCCGGCCAGCATGGCCGTCTCCTGATCCTGCTTCGGGGCTGTCGTCGAACAGCAGCTTGGTGACGCCTTCGTCGCGGCCGTTGGCAATGGCGCGGCCCGAGGCCGCCCAGGGGAACAGGCCCTTCTTGACCTTGATGCCCTGCTGCTTGGCCTGGTCTTCGGTCAGGCCCACCCAGGCCACTTCGGGGTCGGTGTAGGCCACGCTGGGGATCACGCGGGCGTTGAAGGCGGCGCTGGCCAGTTCCTTGTTGCCCTGCAATTCGCCGGCGATCACTTCCGCCGCCACATGCGCCTCGTGCACCGCCTTGTGCGCCAGCATGGGCTGGCCCACGATGTCGCCGATGGCGAAGATGTGCGGCACATTGGTGCGCATCTGGATGTCCACGTTGGGGTCTCCTCGTTTTCAGTGCAATAAGTGACGGTACGAAAAGCT
>NZ_JBDKXK010000108.1:0-11058 GCF_039710735.1 Cupriavidus sp. DL-D2
TTATCAACAACCTATCGAGGTGTCTGAAAAAACTTGACCAGTACAAACCGGCAGAGATTGCCGATAAAACACCGGGCAAACCCGATTGCCCGCCTCCCCTCCCCCCTCTACACTCCCCACTCGATGCAGCCCTACAACACTGCACTTTCGGGAGATCTCCATGACGTTCAGTCTGCTGCGGCGCGCCATGCTGGCGTGCGGCGCCCTTGCCGTTCTCGCGCATTCCCCGTTGTCCCATGCTGCCGATCCCGTGAAGATCGGGTTGATTGCGCCGTTCTCGGGCAGCTTTGCCGACTACGGCAAACAGATGGAAGGCGGTATCAAGGCGTGGCAGCAGATCCACGGTGACACCGTGGCGGGCCGCAAGGTGCAGATCATCGTCAAGGACACCACCGGCCCCGTGCCCGAGGTAGCCAAGCGGCTGGCGCAGGAACTGGTGGTTCGCGACAAGGTGGACGTGCTCGCCGGTTTCGGCCTGACGCCCGAGGCGCTGGCCGTGGCGCCCGTGGCCGAGCAGGCCAAGAAGCCGATGGTGATCTTCAACGCTGCGTCCTCGATCATCACCACGAAGTCGAACTACATTGCGCGCGTCTCGATGACGCTGCCGCAGATCTCCGCGCCGATGGCCACCTGGGCCGTGCGCAACAACGTGAAGAAAGTGGTGACGCTGGTGGCCGACTACGCGCCGGGCATCGACGCCGAAACCGCGTTCAAGACCAATTTCATCGGCGGTGGCGGCCAGATCGTGGAATCGATCCGCGTGCCACTGCGCAATCCGGAATTCGCCCCGTTCATCCAGCGCATCAAGGACGCCAAACCCGAGGCCGTCTTCCTGTTCCTGCCGGCCGGCGAGCAGGGCGTGGCCTTCATGAAGGGTTTCCGCGAGCGTGGGCTGGCCGATGCCGGCATCCGCGTGATTGCCACGGGCGACCTGACCGACGACCACGTGCTGCCCGCCATGGGCGATGCCACGCTGGGCGTGATCACGTCGTTCCACTACTCCGCCGCCCATGATTCGAAGGAGAACCAGGCGTTCCTGAAGGCGTTCGCCACCGCCAATCCTGGCGCGGGCCGGCCCAACTTCATGGCAGTGGCCGCGTTCGACGGCATGGCTGCCATCTACGAGGCGCTGAAGAAGACTAACGGCGCCACGGACGGCGACAAGTTCCTGGCTGCGCTCAAGGGCATGAAGCTGCAGAGCCCGCGCGGCACCATCACCATCGACCCCGCCACGCGCGACGTGGTGCAGACTGTCTACATCCGCAAGGTGGAAAAGCGCAACGGCGAGCTCTATAACGTGGAATTCGACAAGTTCGATGGCGTCAAGGACTCGGGCAAATAATCCACCCGCCCTGCCAGCAGGGATAGCCAGCAACTATCCCTGTAGTAGAAATCTTTTATCGCGCCTTTGGGAATGTGAAATTCCCTTGTGACGAAAGCTGTCCTAACCTTGTCTGGCGGCGCCTGCGCGCTGCCACACGACAAGAACTCCGGAGACAGCACGATGAAGCGCTCTGCCATTGCCATGGCGGCGGTATGTTTCGTGGCCGCCGTATCCAGCCCCGCCGTCATGGCGGCACCCACTGATAACCTCCAGAAGCTCCAGAGTTTCAAGCAGACCGGCGCGCCCCCGCCCGAGAAGGTGGCGCAGACCGGCCAGAACGCCGACGCCATCCGCGAGAACCTCAAGGCGATCAAGCTGCCGCAGGGCTTCAAGATCGAGCTTTACGCCATCGTGCCCGAGGCCCGCCACATGGCCATCGAACCCTCGACGGGCGTGGTCTTCGTCGGCACGCGCAAGAACCGCGTCTGGCAGGTTACCGATCGCACCAAGCGCCGCGTGGCCGATGATGTGGTGCAGTTCGCCAGTTCCGTCACGTTCAAGGTGCCCAACGGCGTCTGCTTCTCGCCGGACGGCATTCTCTATGTGGCCGAGCAGAACCGCGTGCTGGCCTTCCCCGCCGCCCAGTTCTTCGGCGAAGGCGGGCCCGATGTGGCCGCCGGCGTGGTGGTGCCGCAAGGCAAGCTTGTGCCTGCCGAGTTCGAAAGCTTCAACCACGGCGCGCGCGCGTGTCGCGTGGGGCCAGACAAGATGCTCTATATCGCGCTGGGCCAGCCGTGGAACGTGCCGCCCAAGGACAAGCTTGCCGCGATGAACAAGAGCGGCGTGTCCGGCATCATCCGCATCGGCCAGGACGGCAAGAACCGCGAGGTCTATGCGCTAGGCATCCGCAACTCCGTCGGACTCGACTTCAACCCGGCCGACAAGACGCTCTGGTTCACGGACAACCAGGTGGACGGCATGGGCGACGACCAGCCGCCCGGCGAGCTGAACCGCGCCACCAAGGCCGGCCAGAACTTTGGCTTCCCATGGTACGGCGGCGGCAAGGTCCGGACGGTGGAATACAAGGACGCCCAGCCGCCTGCGGACGTTGTGTTCCCGGTAGTGGATTACGCCCCGCATGCAGCGGACCTTGGCATGTCGTTCTACACGGGCAAGATGTTCCCGGCCAAGTATCAGGGCGGGGTTTTCGCCGCCGAGCACGGCTCCTGGAACCGCACCAAGCCCATCGGCGCGCGCATCGTTTACACGGCGGTGAACAAGGACGGCACGGCAGGCGCGACCGAGGTCTTTGCCGAAGGCTGGCTGACACCGAATGGCGAGTACATGGGCCGCCCGGTCGATGTTCAGCAATTGCAGGATGGCTCGCTGCTGGTGTCCGATGACTTTGCCGGCGCCATCTATCGCATCAGCTACTCGGGAGCGAAATGAGAGGCGCAGCCTATCTGACCGGCGCCTTGATTGTGGTGTGCCTCGGCCTGCCGGCCGGGGCCATCGCCGCCGACGTGCAGGCGGGCCGTGCCAAGGCGCTCCAATGCCAGACCTGTCATGGCATGGATGGCAAGTCGAAACTGCCCGAAGCCCCGCATCTGGCGGGGCAGGTCGAGTCCTACCTCGTGAAATCGCTCAAGGCGTACAAGACTGGCGCGCGCAAGGACGAGATGATGAACCTGATGGCGAAGCCGCTCAGCGATGCGGATATCGCCAACCTTGCCGCTTTCTACAGCAGCCTGAAACCCTGACGTTTCGCTATGCTTGCCGCACGGTCACTAGCCGATCGAGCAGCGCCATGTCGGATAGCAACGCGGCGCTGTCCGAGCGATGTACCACCCTGCCCCGGTCCAGCACGATGGCCTGCCGCGTCATGCCCAGCGCCAGCCGGGCATGCTGTTCCACCACGATCACTGCCATGCCGCTCTCTGCGATCAGCCCACTGATCACACGCTGCAACTCCTGGACGATGATCGGCGCGAGACCTTCCATCGGCTCGTCGAGCAATAGCAGTGAGGGGTTGACCATCAGCGCGCGCGCAATCGCCAGCATCTGCTGCTCGCCGCCCGACAACTGGTTGCCGAAGTTGCGGCGCCGCTCTTCCAGCCGCGGAAAAATGCGGTAAATCCCGGCAATATCCCACGGACCCGGTCGCGCCACCGCAGCCAGGTGTTCCTCGACGGTCAGCGATGGAAACACCCAACGCTCCTGCGGCACCCAGCCGATACCACCTTGCGCCCGCCGATGCGGCGGCGTGCGCGCCAGATCTTTCCCCCGCCAGTGCAGCCGGCCACCGCGCAGCCGCGTGAAGCCCATCAACGTCGAGAGCAGCGTGGTCTTGCCCACGCCGTTGCGTCCCAGCAGCGCCAGGCTATCGCCCGCGCCGAGCGTCAGGTCGATGCCGTCGAGTACCACCGCTTCGCCATAGCCAGCGCTGACGGATTCAAGTCGGAGCAACTCATCCATGGGCGGCCTCCCCGAGATACACCTCGCGCACGCGTGGAGCGGCAGCGATCTCGGCTGGCGTGCCCTCGGTCAGCACGCGGCCCGCCACCAGCACGGTGATGCGTTCGGCGAAGCGGAAGACCAGATCCATGTCGTGCTCGATGAAGACGATGGTGATATCGCGCGGCAAAGCGGCGATGACCGCAAACAGTTCAGCGCTCTCCCCTGCAGGGATGCCAGCTGCAGGCTCATCGAGCAACAGGATCGACGGCCGCGTGGCCAGTGCCAGCGCCATCTCCAGCAGGCGCTGCTTGCCGTAGGGCAACGCACGCGTTTCCCCATCCGCATCGCGGTCGAGCCGCAGCATCGCCAGCACGCCCATCGCCTCGTCCACCAGCGCCGTCTGCGACGCCACCGTGCGTGACCAGATGCCCGATGCGCCTGCACGCTCGGCCACGGCCAGCACCACCGATTCCAGCACCGTCAGCCCCGGAAACAGCGTATTGATCTGGAACGTGCGCGTCATGCCGAGCTTCACCCGTGTGTGCTGCGGCAGCTTTGTGATGTCCCGATCGCCAAGCCAGATGCGTCCCGCAGTCGGCGCCAGCGCGCCAGTCAGCAGGTTGATGAACGTGGTCTTGCCCGCGCCATTGGGCCCGATCAGCGCATGGCGCGAGCCCGGCGCAAATGTCAGCGAGACATCGCTATTGGCGGCAAACGCGCCCCAGGATTTGCAGAGGCCCTCGGTTCGCAAGGTGGCGGTCATGCATCGGCTCCCTGGTTTCCTGCGATGCGGCGTCGCGCGGCCATCCGCTCGCGGACCGTACTGACAGCGCCCATCACCCCACCCTTCGCAAACAGCACCATGAGCACCAGCAGCAGGCCGATCCAGAACTGCCAGTAGACCGGATTGATGCCGGACAGCACATCCTGCGCAATCATGAACAGCGCCGCGCCGATCAGTGCCCCGTAGAGCCGTCCCGTGCCGCCCAGTACCAGCATCACCAGCAGCTCCGCCGAGCGCGGAAAGCCGAGCACGTCCATGCCGACGAACTGCGTGGTCTGCGCCAGCAGCCCGCCCGCCACACCCGCGATGGCCGCCGCCAGCGTGAACACGGCGCGCAAGCGTCCCGGCACGTTGGTGCCGATGGCCGGCATGCGGCGTGCGCCCTCCCGGATGCCGCGCAGCGACAGTCCGAATGGCGAGGACACGATGCGCCGCACCAGCAGGAACATGACGAACAGCACGGCGAGGCTGTAGAGATACGCCGTCTTGCCGAACAGGTCGAACTCGAACACGCCAAGCACGCGATCCATCGTCACGCCCGACAATCCGTCCACGCCGCCGGTCAAGAAGGCGGCCTTGTTGGCGGCCTCGAACAGCATCAGGCCAATGCCGAGCGTGACCATCAACCGCGTCAGATCGCCGCCACGGATCACCAGGAAGCTGCACAGCCATCCGGCCAAGGCCGCCACCGCTGCGGCGGCCAGCAATCCGCTCAATGGTTCGCCCCAGCCGTGCGCGGCAAGCAGACCGGCCGCATAGGCGCCCAGTCCGAAGAACGCGGCATGGCCCAGCGAGACGATGCCCGCATAGCCGAGGATCAAGTCCAGCGACAACGCGAATAGTCCAACAATCAGAATCTGACTGCCGAGAATCAGGTAGCCGGGCAGCGCGAAGAACGCCACCACGGGAATGAGCCAGAACACGAACTCGGCCGGATTCCAGCGGCCATTGGGCAAGCGGTGCGATGTCATGCGGCTCGCCTCCCGTAAAGCCCGACCGGAAACGCTACAAGCAGCAGCACCATCATCGCGTAGATCACGAAAGCCCCGATTTCAGGCACGTAGTATTTGCCCGCCACATCGGCCACGCCCAGCACCATCGCGGCCACCAGCGATCCCCGGATGCTGCCCGCGCCGCCCACCGCTACCACCAGCAGGAAATACACCATGTACTTGAGCGGGAAGGTGGGATCGAGACCGAGGACGTCGATGCCCAGTCCGCCACCCAGGCCCGCGAGTCCCGAGCCCAGCGCAAAGGTCAGGCTGAAGACGCGATCCACGTCGATACCCAGCCCGCGCGCGGCCTGCTGGTGATCCACGGCGGCGCGCACCTGGGCGCCGAAGCGCGTCCGTGCCACAAGCCAGCCCAGCACCAGCGTGATGGCGATCACCACGGCCAGCAGGAACAGCCGGTAGGCGCCCAGTTCCAGTCCGGCCACCTTGACCTGGCCGATCAGGAAATCGGGCAACTGCACCGGCTGCTGCGAAGGTCCGAACCACCACGTCGCGCCAGCTATCGCCATGAACGTCAACCCAATCGAGAACAGCACCTGATCCAGATGGCTGGCGCGGTAGAGACGTCGATAGAGCGTGCGCTCCAGCAACCCGCCCACGAGCGCGGCGCCGACAAAGGCAATCGGCAGGGCGGCCAGGAACGGCACGCCCAGGCGGTTCATCGTCACCACGGAGAGATAGCCGCCGAGCATGGCAAACGCACCGTGCGCGAGGTTGACGAAATTCATCAGCCCCATCGTCACGGACAGGCCGATGCTGATCAGGAATAGCAGGCTGCCGTAAGTCACACCATCGAACAGCACGCCGGGCAAGCTCGATAACACGATCCGGTCCTTGTGAAGGGAGGGAATGCAGGGGATGGAAAGGTGCCGGGATTGTTCAGTGTGCGCCGCTTTTTTGCAATGGGGCGAGACCCGGCCCGGGCGTCGCGCCCAGTGCCGCGTCCGCAGTGGGTTCCGGCGCGGCATTTCGGTTTACATCGTTCCATGCACGCGCTATGGTCAGCGCAATCGACCGCCGGGAATCGCCATGCCAAGCCAACACCGTTGCATCGACCGCCGCACCTTCATGGAGTTGGCCGCCGCACTGGCCACGCTGCCCGCGGGCCAGGCCCTGGCCGCCGCCGCGCAGGCCGCAACGGTGGAAGCGCCGCTGCGCCGCAAGATCCCCGGCACCAACGAGTCTCTGCCCGTGATCGGCATGGGCACGGCCGATACCTTCAACGTGGGGCGTGGCGCCGAGGAACGCGGTGCGCAGGCCGAGGTGCTGGCCATGCTGCTCCAGCGCATTCCCCATCCCGTGGTGGATACCGCGCCGAGCTACGGCAGTGCCGAGACCGTGACCGGAGACCTGCTGCAAGCCGTGCAGGCACGCGGCAAGGTGTTCCTGGCCACCAAGGTCTCGACCAACGCGGTCAATACCATGGCGCAATTCACCGAATCGCGCGTGGCGCTGCAGTCCGACAGCGTGGATTTGCTGCAGGTGCATAACCTGATCGACTGGCGCGAGAACCTGAAACTTCTGCGCCAATGGAAGGACCAGCGCAAGACGCGCTTTATCGGCATTACCCATTACCGTGAGGACGCGCACCAGCAACTGGCCGACATCCTGCGCGCCGAGAAGGTGGACTTCCTGCAGGTCAATTATTCGCTGGCCGAGCGCAATGCCGAGAAATCGCTGCTGCCACTCTGCCAGGAGCGCGGCGTGGCAGTGCTGATCAATCGCCCATTCCAGGACGGCCGGCTGTTTGCCGCCGTCAAGGGCAAGCCGGTGCCCGACTGGGCTGGCGAGATTGACTGCCAGTCCTGGGGCCAGTTGTTCCTCAAGTTCATCATCAGCCATCCGGCAGTGACAGCGGCGATTCCCGCAACATCCAAGCCGAAAAACATGGCCGATAACCTGGCCGCCGCGTTCGGACGCATGCCGGACACCCGCGAGCGTGCCCGCATCGCGGCGGCGCTGGCGTGACTGCATGACTATCTGACCCGACTGTCGGCATGCCTCCGCCCGACACCCGCGATCCCCCGTCCTCCCCGCGCACCGGTCGCCTGCTCGGCGTGCGCGCCGGTGAGATGCCGGCCGTCATCGCCGCCTTCCTGTTCTTCTTCTGCCTGTTCGCGAGCTACTTCATGCTCCGCCCCGTGCGCGAGACGATGGGGATCGCCGGTGGCGTGAAGAATCTGCAATGGCTGTTCACGGCCACCTTTGTGGTGATGCTCGTGGCGATTCCGTTCTACGGCGCATGCTGCAAATGGCTGCCACGCCGGCGCTTCGTGCCGTGGGTCTACGCGTTCTTTGTCGCCAACCTGCTTGGCTTTGCGTTTGCCACGCGCGCGATGCCCGACAACGTCTGGCTGGCGCGCGTGTTCTATGTCTGGCTGTCGGTGTTCAACCTGTTCGTGGTGTCGGTGGCGTGGAGCCTGATGGCCGATGTGTTTCGCCCCGAGCAGGCGCGCCGCCTGTTCGCGCTGATCGCGGCGGGTGCCAGTGCAGGCGGGCTCGCCGGTCCGGTGCTCGGCGGCTGGCTGGTCGGCAGCATCGGCCTGACCGGATTGATGCTGCTCTCTGCCGCGCTGCTCGCCGCCACGCTGCCGGGCACGGGCTACCTGTTCGGCTGGCGACGCCGGCACGGTGCAGGCGCCATCGAGGCCATGCAGGCGATGGACCCTTCCGAGCCAGTGGGCGGAGGATTGTGGGCCGGGTTGATGCTGGTGGCGCGCTCGCGCTATCTGCTGGGCGTGGGCCTGTTCGTGATCCTGCTGGCAACGGCAAGCACCTTCCTGTATTTCGAGCAGGCGCGGCTGGTGGCCGAGGCATTTCCATCGCGCCAGCAGCAGACGCAGGTCTTCAGCGCGCTCGACGCCGCGGTGCAGGCGCTGACCATCCTCGTACAGGTTTTCTTCTCGGGCCGCGTGGCACGCCGCTACGGCGTGAGCGCATTGCTGACGCTCGTGCCCCTGGCGGTGGCCGGCGGCTTCCTGCTGCTCGCGATGTGGCCCACGTTCGCCGTGCTGGCCGGCGTGATGATCCTGCGGCGCGTGGGCGAGTACGCGATGCTGCGACCCGGCCGCGAGATGCTGTTCACGGTGGTGGACCCCGAGACCAAGTACAAGGCCAAGAATGTCATCGACACGGCGGTCTACCGTGCGGGCGATGCCGTGAGCGCGTGGGTCAAGACCGCCATCGACGCGCTCTCGGGCCACCCCGCCACGGTGGCGCTGGCCGGTGCGATGCTGGCACTGGCCTGGGCGTGGCTCGGCTGGTGGCTGGGCCGGCGCCACGAAGGACAATTGCCGACTACCGAAAACACCGCGCCCCCTGCCACACCACGCACGACAGTCAGCCGATAATCGCTCATCCGTCTGGCCGCATCCCGCCGTTGCCCGTATAGTCTTGGCCTGTCGGCGGAAGGCGTGCCACGCACGCCTTCGCCCCACCTCATTCGCACAGGAGTTGCCCCATGAAGACCAAAGCCGCCATTGCCTGGAAAGCCGGCGCCCCGCTCACCGTCGAAGAGGTGGATCTCGATGGCCCGCGCGCAGGCGAGGTACTCGTCGAAATCAAGGCCACGGGCATCTGCCACACCGACTACTACACGCTCTCCGGCGCGGACCCCGAAGGCATCTTCCCGGCCATCCTGGGCCACGAAGGTGCGGGCATCGTCACGGACGTCGGCCCCGGCGTGACCTCGCTTAAAGCCGGCGATCACGTCATTCCGCTCTACACGCCGGAATGCCGCCAGTGCAAGTTCTGTCTCTCGCGCAAGACCAACCTGTGCCAGGCCATCCGCTCGACGCAGGGCAAGGGCCTGATGCCCGATGGCACGTCGCGCTTCTCGATCGACGGCAAGCCGATCTTCCACTACATGGGCACGTCGACCTTTGCCAACCACATCGTGGTGCCGGAAATCGCGCTGGCCAAGATTCGTCCTGACGCACCGTTCGACAAGGTCTGCTACATCGGCTGCGGCGTGACCACGGGCGTGGGCGCCGTGCTGTTCACGGCCAAGGTGGAAGCGGGTGCCAACGTGGTGGTGTTCGGCCTCGGCGGTATCGGCCTGAACGTGATCCAGGCCGCCAAGATGGTGGGCGCCGACAAGATCATCGGCGTGGACCTGAACCCGGGCCGCGAAGCCATGGCACGCAAGTTCGGCATGACGCATTTCATCAACCCGAAGGATGTGGAAAACGTAGTGGACGCCATCGTGCAACTGACCGATGGTGGCGCCGACTACTCGTTCGAATGCATCGGCAACACGCAGGTCATGCGCCAGGCGCTGGAGTGCTGCCACAAGGGCTGGGGCAAGTCGATCATCATCGGCGTGGCCGAAGCCGGGGCGGAAATCTCCACGCGTCCGTTCCAGCTGGTCACGGGCCGTGAATGGAAGGGTTCGGCCTTCGGCGGCGCACGTGGCCGCACGGACGTGCCCAAGATCGTCGACTGGTACATGGAAGGCAAGCTGAACATCGACGACCTGATCACGCACACGCTGCCGCTGGATCGCATCAACGAGGGCTTCGACCTGATGAAGCGCGGCGAGTCGATCCGCTCCGTGGTGCTGTACTGAGGATCGGCCCATGGAACTGCTGAGCGAACACGGCTGCCACGGCGGCGTCCAGCGCTTCTACCAGCACCAGTCGGCGGCCATCGGGCTGCCGATGCGGTTCTCGGTGTTCCTGCCGCCGCAGGCACTGGTGCCGGGCGCGAAGGCGCTGCCGACGCTGTTCTACCTGGCCGGCCTGACGTGCACCGAAGAAACGTTCATGATCAAGGCCGGCGCACAGCAGTTCGCAACCGAGCACGGCCTGATCCTCGTGGCGCCCGATACCAGCCCACGCGGCGCCCACGTGCCCGGCGAGGCCGATGCATGGGACTTCGGCGTGGGAGCCGGATTCTACGTCGATGCCACCGAAGCGCCGTGGCGCATGCACTGGCGCATGGAGAGCTACGTCGCCGACGAACTGTTCCATCTGGTTACCGCCGAACTCCCGGCGGACCCCGCACGCATCGGCATCTTCGGCCACTCGATGGGCGGCCACGGCGCACTGGTGCTCGCCCAGCGCTACCCGCAACGCTTCCGCTCGGTGTCGGCCTTCGCACCCATCGCTGCCCCTTCGCAATGTCCGTGGGGCGTGAAAGCCTTCACGGGCTATCTCGGCGAAGACCGCAACCGATGGGCCCAGCACGACGCGACGGCGTTGATGGCCGCGCAGGCTTCGGCACCCTTCCCTGCGGGCATCCTGATCGACCAGGGACTGGCGGACAAATTCCTGGCCGAGCAGCTTTATCCGGAAGCGTTCGAAGCGGCTTGCGCCAAAGTAGGCCAGCCCCTGACGCTACGGCGCCATGCAGGCTACGACCACGGGTATTACTTCATCTCGACGTTTGTGGCCGATCATGTGCGGCATCATGCGGAAAGGCTTTGAAGCGTTTTAGCTCCCCTCTCCCGCGAAGTGGGAGAGGGGTTGGGGGAGAGGGCC
>NZ_JBDKXK010000109.1:0-9804 GCF_039710735.1 Cupriavidus sp. DL-D2
GCGCCGGATCTTCGAAGCGTATCGCGACAAGGTGGTGGAAGCGCGGACGTTGGTGGGGGGCAATTGAACGGCACGGTACAAATGTCGTGTATGGACACTTTGGACATTTGACCGCTGCGCGCGGCGCTCCGCCAGAAGACGTTCGACGTCATCTCTCGGTTTGCTCCCCTCTCCCATGACATGGGAGAGGGGAGCAAACCAGCGGTGTTTGAATACCCACCTCAAAACCCCACCGTCACCGAAGCCAACACCGTCCTCGGATCAGCCTGCGCCAACCCGCCATACGCATCCACGGCCACCCACCCGCGACGGTTCAGGACATTGCGCACGGCAAGGCGCAGCGTAGTGGGATAACGCCCGCCTTCCAGCCGATATCTCAGGCCGAGATCCCATCGCGTCCACGACGGGATGCGCTGCGTATTGGACGCATCCACATACTGCGATCCGCTGTAGGTCAGGAACGTCGTGAAGGTCAGTCCCGGAACAGGTGGCGCATCCAGTTCCACGCCAACGTTGGCTTGCCATGACGGCACGCCGATGGGGCGCTTCCCGCTCAATGCCGGGCTTTCGGTAATCGCGGCATCCACCCACATGGCACTGGCACTAAGACGCACACCGGGCAGCAACTCTTCGCGCACCGCGAACTCCAGTCCACGATTACGCTGTTCTCCATCGGCACCGTAGCGCGTGCCCGACATCACGCCGCTTACACGGCTGATCTGGAATGCACTCAAGCTGGCCGCCAATTGCTGCCGCGCAAACCGCACGCCAATTTCGTATTGCGTCGTGCGATACGGGGCAAGCACCTCTCCTGCATTCGATGCACTCGTCGGCGCCACGTCGCCTTTGCTCAGGCCCTCGACGCGGTTGGCATAGAGCGATACCGACTCGTTCGGTCGCACCACAATGCCGAACATCGGCGAGGCAGCGCCTTTGTCGTAGTGCGCGATGACACTGCCATCCGGATTGAAGTTGTCCGAACGAATCCGCTGATAGCGCAAGCCGGCGGTGAACTGCAGCGCACC
Source organism: Cupriavidus sp. DL-D2 (assembly GCF_039710735.1). NCBI lineage: Bacteria > Pseudomonadati > Pseudomonadota > Betaproteobacteria > Burkholderiales > Burkholderiaceae > Cupriavidus > Cupriavidus sp. DL-D2. The sequence goes on from NZ_JBDKXK010000109.1 coordinate 1,026, forward strand.
ATCGAGCATGACCATGGTGTCGGCCAGCGATACGCCTGTCAGGTATGTCGATGACACCTTGGGCACACTCGTCGGTTCGGGAATGAACTGCTGCGGCAATGCCACCGGTGCGTAGAGATTGGTGAGCGATGTGATCGAAGAATTCACCAGACCGCGGTTGAGCTGATCCCGGTAGCCGCTCAGCGCCAATGCCATCCGATGGCTCAACGGTCCAGTGCCGAAGTTCCAGCGTCCACCAGCCTCCGCGCTGGCTCGATCCACCTCGAACCGGTAGTTCGTGTCGAAGACCGACACATCGCCTGCCTCGTTGATGATGGTCGGCGTGATGGGAAACACGCGCGCCACGCGCGTGCGGCCACCGCCTGCGTAGGCGTAGAGCTGAATACGATCGTCCACGTCGTAGGTCACGCGGGCGAGCACCGAGCCATCGTTGATGCGCGAGGTCTCCCAAGGCTGGGAGATGTTGCGATGTCCGTCGGGCGCGGCCGGCACTGCGATACCGGGCACGATATGCACCAGCCGGAACGGCGCCGAGATTGTTTCGTGCTGGCCGATCACATCGAGACTCGCTTTCAGGCGGCTGCCGCGATAGTCGAGCGCCAGCGCTCCCGAGCCTGCACTGCGATGCTGATTGTCGAGCGCGGTGCCTCCCGCTCGATACCCGCCGTTCACACGCACCCCGAGTTCCCGATCGTCGCCGAACCGCTTGCTGACATCGACCGAGGTGCCGAATTGATTGACCGAGCCGTAGTCCACGCCGACTTCGGTACGATCTTCTTCCGCGCGCTTCGGCACGATGTTGATGGCGCCGCCGATGGCACCGCCCGGCGACATGCCGTACAGCAGCGTGGTCGGCCCCTTGATCAGTTCGATGCGCTCGACATAGCCTGTGGCCACGCGATAGTTCGATGCGATGCCGTAGACCCCATCGAACGCGATCTCCCCGAAATTCCCGTTGCTATAGGGAAATCCGCGAATCGTGAAGGCGTCGAGAATGCCGCCTGGTTTGCTGACCGAGCGCACCGACGCATCAGTCTCGACCACATCGGCAACGCTGTACGCCTGGAGGTCCTGGATGGCACGTGCATCGAAGCTGCGCGTGCTGACGGGCGCGTCGAATGCATCGACATTGCCCAGCAGTCCCAGACCAGCCTCGCCTCCTTCAACAACCCGCACGGGCGAGCGCCGGCCAAACACCGTCACGGTAGGGAGCGTCAGCGGTGCGTCCACGCCATTGGCGGAAGCACCCGCCTTCCTGCGGATCGCATAACCGCCGTCGCGCAGATCGACTACACCAAGATCCGTGCCCTCCAGCAGCTTGCGTATGCCTTCGAGCACGCCGAAGCGCCCGGCCAGCCCGGCACTCTGGCGCTTGGGCAGCGCGTCAGCCTCGAAGACCAGATCGATCTTCGAAGCCGACGCAAACTGGATCAGCACTTTGTCGAGCGGCCCCGGCGGTATCGCGTACAAGCGCACCTCCGCTGCACCGTCGTGCACGGATTCCGCAGCCGCGCATGCCGGCGTGCCCATGGCAACGAGCATCGCGGCAACGAACGCGCCGAAGACCGCGCGATAGCTCATCGACATGGACCTTGCATCAGAAGTCCACCGTGACCGAACCCAGGAACGTACGCGGTGCGCCTTGCGAGATGGTGCTGTACGACGCCACGCCGCCCCAGTAGTTCTTGTCGAAGGCATTGATAACCGTGGCGCGGAACGTGGTGGCCTTGCCGGCGACCTTCGTGCGATATCGCGCACCGAAATCGAACGTCGTCCACGATGCCACCTGCTGGGTATTGGCCTGGTTGACGTTGACGCGGCCCGTGTAGTTCATCGCGCTGGTCAGCGTCAGCCCTTGCAGCCACGGCAGATCCCATTCGGCACCGAGGTTCGCCATGACGTTTGGCACGCCGACCGGACGATTGCCCTGCGTTGTCGGGCTATTGGTCTGCGTCAGCTTGCCGTCGATCCACGTCACACCACCGAGCAGGCGAACGCGGCGCACCACTTCACCGGCCACGGTCAACTCCAGCCCCTGATTGCGCTGCTCGCTGTCGATCGCATAGACGGTGCCGTACAACTGGCCGCTGGGCTTGGTCATGCGGAACGCGGACAGGGTTGCCAGCAGCGAGCCAGAATCCACCTTGACGCCCACCTCCTGCTGCTTGGTCTTGTACGGCGCGAACACCTGCCCGGCATTCGACGCCGTGGCCGGTGCGATATCGCCCTTGCTCAGCCCTTCCACGTAGTTCGCATAGAACGACACATTGCGCCACGGCTTGAAGACGATGCCGGCCAGCGGCGTCACGGCGCTTTCATCGTAGCTGGCGGATTTCGCGCCCGTCGCCGCGTTGTAGTTGCTCGACTCTACCTGCTGATAGCGCAGGCCGAGCGTCAGCGCGACGCGGTCGTCGAGCGCGCTCAACGTATCCACCAGCGCCACGCCGGACAGCGTGGAGTCCGACACCTTCGGCACATACTTCGGCGGCGCAATGGACTGCGCCGGGCGTACCACCGGGTTGTAGATGTTCGACTGGACCGGCGTGCCCGCCACGTTCGCGTTGGCGATACGGTCTGAATAGAGATTGCCTTGCACGGCGAACGAATGCCTGACCGGACCCGTATCGAACTTCGCACGCACACCGGTATCGAACGACATCCGGTTGATCTGGAAGCGCCAGTTCTGCACCGCTGCAGACGTATCGCCAGCGGCGTTGAGGATGGTCGGGGTCTGATCCGAGAGACGTGAGACGTCCGAGCGCGTGCCGCCGGCATCGGCATAGACAGTCACGTTGTCGGCCACGTCATACTCGACACGCAGCAGCGTGGACACATCGTTCGATTTCCACCAGGTCCACGGCTGGGTGACATTGCGCCGCCCGTCCGGCGCCGCAGGAACCTTGATGCCGGACGCCACGAGGAACGGCCGCGTCGGTGCATCGATCCATTGATACTGCTCGATCAGATCGAGCGAAACTCGCAGGCGTTCGCCACGATAGTCGAGCCCCACGGCAGCCACTTCACTGCGCGACTTCTGGTTATCCAGCGCCGTGCCGCCCTGCCGATGCAGGCCGTTGAATCGCACGCCCCACTCCTTGTCCTTGCCCCATCGACGGCTCAGATCGACACCACCGCCCACCTGCGCATCCGAACCATAGTCGAGCGTGAAGCGGTTCAGATCGACATCGCCGGCACGCTTGGGCACCACGTTCACCACGCCACCCACGCCGCTATTCGGCGACATGCCATAGAGCAACGCAGCCGGACCCTTGAGCACTTCCACTCGCTCGATGTATTCCGGGAACAGGTGATAGTTCGGCGAGACGCCATACACGCCATCGAACGCAATCTCCGACAGATTCCCCTCGTTGATCGGGAAGCCGCGAATCATGAACGAATCGGTCACGCCACCGGTCTGGCCGGTGAAGCGAATCGACGGGTCCGCATTCAGGACATCGGCCAACGTCACAGCCTGCTGGTCCTCGATACGCTGCGCCGTATAGCTGCTCGTGGAAAACGGCGTATCCATGTTGCCGCGATTGCCCAGCATGCCGAGACGGCCACCGCGTGCGGTCTGGCCACCGGCATAGGGGGCGGGAAGTTCGCTCGCTTCATTGGGCACGCTGGCGCTCACGGTGACTGTGGGCAGCGTGGCTTCGGAAGACGCCTGAGCATAGGCATCGAAGGTTACGGCTCCCGAGCCCACGGCGATGCAGAGCATCGCTTGATACAACGCAGCGGTGACGGGCTTCAGCGGAAGTTGGCATGCAGAAGGAAAACGGGAAAGCTGACGACGGGATTGCGGTTGCGACATGGTTCGGAGTCCAGGCAGGTTGAAGGGTGTTCCTACCTACCAAGCCGGACAGCCGCGTCGATCCCCTCAATTTGAGTTGGATTAGTTTGTAACAACGAAAAAATCACCCCCAACTTGAACCGTTCGACCAAATTGGCAGGAACGGCTACGTCGTTGAAGCAGGGGCAAGAAAAGAAACGTTATTTTTAAGTAACCTTTGCCCGAACGCAATGTTTCGGGTCCGAGTGAAAGGCAGACTGCGCCACTTACCAAAATCCAGATACGTTTTGGGAGTGAGTGGTCATGAAGCAGCAGCGTCATCACAAGGCGGCGGACGCGCGCGCCGATCATGTACGCGGCAGATGAGTCAACGACTGTCGCTTCCGCGGGTCTCGAGCGATGACGAGACGCCCGGAGATTCGTCTGCACCGCAGGTCGACACCGTTCTGGAGACCCTGTGTCTTGCCGCGCGCTTCCACGCCCTTCCCGTAGGACCGGACCAACTCGCACACCAATTTCGCGCAAGCGAACGGCTCTCCGCCCCCGAACTCATACCCGCCGCTCGGCAGCTTGGCATGTCTGCGAGGTCGTCTCGCCAAGCATGGCGGATACGGTGGAGATCAAGACAGGGAAACGGCGGGTTATTGAGTATTTCTTGTCGCCATTAATGGTGCATGGGACTGAGAGTTTTCGAGAGCGATAGTGCGCCGCAGCTGTTTAACTGGAGAGTAAGAATGCAGAAATACTCGGAGAGGGAGGCGTTGTGGATACCGTTGGTGAGCAGGAGTTTTACCGTATGGCTACTTTATTCCCAATTGATACTCTTAGCCATATTAGCGACTTTCTCTCCAGATCACCCACCAAAAATGTGGCTGGCAATCGCTGAGCTTATAAATTTTCACATCGAATCCGTTGGCTCGGCATCCTCCGCGTCGGTTTTTCCCTTTGCCACCACCATTAGTTATTCGCTGCCAATAGTCCTCGCACCGTTTTTTGCCGCCCTTATAAGCCTTACCCCAATTAACTTATCTGAGTATAAAAAGCACATAGATGAACTCTCAGCTATAAAAAGATATTTATTGCTACCGATTTCCCTATTAATTTTGATATCCCCCCTCTCATCCAGCGAACAAATTTCGACACCATTCTTCTATTTATTATCATCAAACAGGATGATATTGATACTTTGGTCAGAAGGGATATTTATATTTTTCTGCTCCGTATGGTTGTTAGTATTTTTTGAAATAAAGAATATTTTTATATTTTTCACGAGGAAATAATGAATAATTCGCAAGCCACTATGCAGCAATTAATGACGCATATGGAAAAAAGTTACTCGAATTACTGGACCGGCTTGACTTCGGCCATATCCAACTCAGCAAAATGGCTAGAAAGTGCCGGCGGCGGAACCGCAAAACAGCTTGCCGCCTTAGGTGAGCAGTTGACGGATTTAGCGGCCACTCAAGCAAAGGACTTCATGAAACTTGCTGAAGGTGTGGGTACCCCCATTGAGCGGGCAGCCTTCCGCGAGATGGCCTTCGACATGACGCAACGTATTGATAGCATCCGTCAGGCTGGGTTTGACGCCTATAAGGAGTATGGCGAAGTCGTGGCCAAAGTGGCTAAGCAACGTACTTGGCGCTTGGCGGCGGGACATGCGGGCGTTGCACTAGATTATTTCAATGTAATCCGCGCCGCAAAAGAATCTCACAAAACAGGAGACTGGGATATTCTAGGCGAGGCAGCCGCCGGCGTCGTAGCAGCAACATTCCTATCCACGATAGCCGCAGTTGCGGCCAAAGCGGGGATGGTGGCCCTCGGGTTTGCTGGCGGCCCCGTCGTCGCTGCCATGTTTATAGCCGTTGGTGTCGCTGGATACTACGGAAGCGCCTCAGGGAAAGAGACTTTTTCTCTATTCAAAAGGTCAATCACATTTATTTCTGATCTGCTCGGATTATCCCCCGACCCCCTGGTCAAAACTATCCAGTACGTCGACCCCCTGGTCCTCGACCTCGACGGCGACGGCTACGAAATCACCAAACTTTCCGAAGGCATTCTGTTCGACGCCAATGGCAACACGATCAAGAACGGAACAGCCTGGGTTGGCCGTGACGATGGCTTACTCGTCTGGGACAGGAATGGCAACGGGCTGATCGATTCCGGACGCGAACTGTTCGGTGACGAGACGCTTCTTGCGGATGGCACCAAGGCTGCGCACGGTTTTGCCGCGTTGTCTGAACTCGATACAGGAAGTGAGGCAAATCCCGACGGCGCATCCGACGGGGTATTTGATGCAAAGGACGCCCGCTTCAATGAAATCCGGGTCTGGCGAGACCTGAATCAGGATGGTGTCAGCCAGTCGGGTGAACTGACCAGCCTGACCGACCTCGGTATTGCCAGCATCAACCTACGCAGCACGCGCACGAACGTCGATCACGGCGACGCAAAACTGGTCGAGGGTGGCACATACACGCGCGCCGATGGCAGCACGGGGAAAGCCGGCAGTTTTGTTCTCGCCCAGAATGGTTTCAAGCGAGAATTCAAGCGCATTGCCGTCAGTGACGACGCCGCCGCGCTGCCTGAGATCACCGGATCAGGGTGGGTTCGCGATTTGCGCGAGGCTGCTACGTTGAATCCCAAGCTCATTGCCATGATCAAGGATCTTGAGTCCATGACAGACCGCGACCGGTGGCGAGATGCAATCGGCGAACTGGTCAAGGAGTGGTCCAGTACATCCGAGTATGCAAGCGCCAGCGACCGAGCGATCGCGGACGGATACGCCCTGATTCTCAGCGAGCCCGAAAACGACGAGGAGCGGAGCTGGATGAAGGTCGCCGTGAAAGGCAGCGAAGCGGAACGGAACGCGTTCCGTGCAAAACTCGACTCAGCAGCCGTTGAACGCTTCGACGCCATGCGCGAACGAATGGTCGGCGGACTGGAGAAAATCTATGCCTATGAGAAGTTCACCGGATATACCTTCCTTGACTGGAAACAGATCAAAGGTGACGCCTCGAATTACGCCCCTCGCTTTGTAACGCAACGGACTGGCGTGGCTGTAGAGGCGTGGACTCCTCTCTCGCAGTTGATTTTCCAGAATCGCAACGAACTGGAATCTGACGAAGACGGCTTCATCCGCCTCACCATCCCAAACCAACCCGACGGCGTATCGCACTTCGACTCGCTCTGGAATCGCCTGGTCGACGATGCAGCTACCAACATGGTTGCGCTACGCCTCGACAAATACCTTGCGCTGGTGGATCTGACCGCCGACGGAAAGTCGCTCACGCTGGACACCTCGCGGATGGACAAGGCGCTCGCGGACGCAATGGCAGTCGATGCCCGCAACGGTGCCGCGCTGATACTCGAGATCTATCAGGCCCAAGGCAAGGTACTGGTGCCTGCAGGATGGAACGGCGTGGCGCAGATGGCAGACCTTGCACAGCGCGCACTTGTCGACCCAGCCATTCGCAAGTCATTCGCCGATGCAAAGATGAACTACATCACCGGCGGAGCCAGCACCACCGCAGACGGTGACGCCTACAGAAGCAATACAGTCGGGAACTCCTTCTCCGGCACCGCAGGTAGCGATGTACTGGTAGGGAATGCAGGCAACGACACGCTGAACGGCGGCGCGGGCAATGACATGCTGATTGGCAGCGCGGGGGACGACACCCTCTCTGGTGGCGATGGCGACGACATCATCGATGGCGGCATCGGCAACGATACGCTGTACGGAGGCGCTGGCGCCGACGTGTTCCGTTTCGGAACAGGGTACGGTCACGATTATGTCGGCAGTTCGGACAACGCCAGCGCGCGCCTGGACACGGTTGAACTTGCCAACATCAATGTCTCGGACGTGATCGTGGGACGGCAAGGCGACACACTCGTTCTGGCGCACACCAATGGGAAAGACATGCTGAGGGTGTATCGGTATTTCACCGAATCCGGCACCGTGAGTACTGTCAAGGTTCTGAAGTTTGCCGATGGCACGACTTGGAATGTTGCGACGACGCTCTCCAAGGTGACAGCGATCTTTGGCGACGAGTACGGTAACTCGTTGAAGTGGGATCGGGATTCGGAAGGTACCGTTTTCGGGTTGGGCGGCAACGACGGTATCACCGGCGGATCGAAGAACGACGTCATTGACGGTGGCGATGGCCACGACACCCTCTACGGCTACGGCGGTGACGACACCCTCATCGGCGGCGCCGGCAACGACACCCTCTACGGCGGCGACGGTGCGGACCTCATCGATGGTGGCAGCGGTAACGACACCCTCTACGGCGGCGCAGGCGCCGACGTGTTCCGCTTCGGCACCGGCTATGGACAAGACCGCATCCGCAGTGCCGACGTCGCCAGCGCCCGCCTGGATACCGTCGAGTTCCGTGACATCAACGCAGTCGACCTCGACATGCGCCGCGTCGGCGATGCGCTGATCCTCACGCACACCAATGGCAAGGATGTCCTGACTATCGAGGACTACTTCTCGCGCTCCAGCGACGTCAGCACCGTCAAGGAACTCAAGTTCGCCGATGGCGCCATCTGGGATACCGCTGCCGTCTCCCGGACCATCATCACTTACGGTAACAACTACCAGAACTCGATCGTCGGCCTGCAGGATTTCGCGGGAACGTTCTATGGCTATGGTGACAACGACGCTATCTATGGCGGCTCGAAGAGCGATGTCATTGACGGCGGCGACGGCCACGACACCCTGTATGGCCGAGACGGCAACGACACACTCATCGGCGGGGACGGCTACGACACCCTGTATGGCGAAGCCGGCGACGACACCCTCATCGGTGGCGCGGGCAATGACACCCTTTACGGCGGCGATGGGGCTGACATCCTCGATGGCGGTGCCGGCAACGATACCCTCTACGGTGGCGACGGCGCCGACGTCTTCCGCTTTGGCACCGGCTACGCCAAGGACAGGATCCGCAGCATCAACAACGCCAGCGCCCGCCTGGACACCGTCGAACTCAC
>NZ_JBDKXK010000011.1:0-245549 GCF_039710735.1 Cupriavidus sp. DL-D2
ATCGAGGTTGTCGAGGCGCAGGTTCGTCGTGCTGAGTAGCAGGCCTTGTTGCGCGTGACTGCGGCGAAGGTACCAGGCGGAGAGAGCAGAAGGCGCGAGGCCGCGCGAGCGGGCAATGTCGACCACAGCGGTGTCGTTGGCGGTCGTTGGAAGCGGTGCGATCAGGCCAAGGCCCGCAGTCAGCGTGCCAGGCAGAAACGCGTTGAGACAGTCCAGCGCAAGACTGCGGCGCCTGGCATAGAGCGCCTTCATCCGGCGCAGGTGCCGCAGAAAGTGCCCATCCTCCAGAAACTCCGTGACTGCCAACTGTGTGGTCCGATTCGGAGCCGGCGCCAATACGGCAGCGACCTCGACCAAACGCTCTGCCACCGAGTGTGGCGCGACGATGAAACCGAGACCCAGCGCCGGGCTGATCGTCTTGCTAAACGCGCCGATGTGAATCACGCGCTCCGCGCCTTTACCTGCCGCAAGGGCCGGCGCCGCGCGGCCTTCGAGCTGTAGCTCTCCCAGATAGTCATCTTCGATGATCCAGGCATTCTTTGTCGTCGCCCAGTCGAGCAAGGCGTGTCTTCGTGCTGGCGACATTGTCACGCCAAGCGGTGCGTGCTGGCCCGGTGAAACCAGCGCCAGCAGGGCGTCTGGCGCGCTGGCGATGCCATCTTCCACGCGCAGTCCCTCGGCATCCACGGGGACGGGTTCAACTTCGGCTCCCATCAGTTCCAGCGCGCGCCTTCCCAGCGGGTAACCTGGCTCCTCTATCCATGCCTTGCGTCCGTGCGCGTGCAGTGCCGTCAGCGCAAGCATCAAGCCCTGCCGGTATCCGCTGGTGACGATGATCTGATCGGGATGGCAATGCACGTGCCGGCTGACGGCCAGATAGCTGGCAATCTGGACGCGTAGCTCGGGCTCGCCGCGCGGGTCGGCGTAGGTCGTGAAAGCGATGGCATCGTTGCGTACGGCGCGCGTGCGCATGCGGGCCCAGAGTTTGGCGGGAAACGCGTCATCGGCGGGTACACCCATCTGGAATGGCAGCGGAGCGCTCGAATATGGGCGTGTGAACCCTGCCAACGGCCCGTCGAGTGGCGGTTCCTCGTCTGCTCGCCCGGCCAGCAACCCAGCGCATACTCGGGTGCCTGCAGAGCCAGCGCCGAGCACCAGGTTCTCGGCAATCAACCGATCGTAGACCACGCGGATGGTGCCGCGCGCGACGCCAAGCTGGGTCGCGAGATCCCGGCCAGACGGCAAACGCTGTCCGGGTGCCAGCCGGCCGTCGACGATTGCCAGTCGCAGGCTTGCATGGATCTGGTCGACGATGGGCACGGCTTTGGCACGGTCCAGTTGAATGGAAAACGCTGCGGGCGTATTCGGATCAGTCATCTTGGATCAGTCGTTTCGGTAGTTTTTGGGCCTGTTCCTTCAATGCCCGGCGGAGTAACGTGATGTTTTATGACATGTTCCGCGCCCGACGTCGATATACGGACCGTGCGCCCCGACTGCCCTTTACGTACCTCAATGACAGGAAAGGACCGAGATGACCCGCTTAAACTGGCAAGAGATCGCACCTGACGGTGCGAAGGCTCTGTTTGGTATCCACCACTATGTAACCAAGAAAACGAATCTGCCGGAGGAACTTGTCCACCTTGTGTTCCTTCGCGTTTCGCAGATCAACGGCTGTGCCCACTGCATCGACATGCACAGTCGCGACCTTCGGAAAACCATGTCGATCGACAAGATCACATTGGTACCGGTCTGGGACGAGGTGCACCATCTATTCTCCGACCGGGAACGCGCCGCGCTGGCCTGGGCGGAGGAAGTGACCCGGGTCAGCGAAACGCATGCCTCAGATGAAGCGTATGCCGCTGCCTCGGCTGCGTTCACGCCCAAGGACCTCGTCGACCTCACGATCACAATCGCCGCAATGAATGCGTTTAACCGACTCGGTGCGCCGTTTCGCCTTCCTGTTGCCGCCGCGTCGTGATTCTTCCACAGGCTAATGGGGACTGATGGCTCAGGGGCCGACCGGAGTTTTCTTAGACCCTACGGACGAATTGCGCGCAATCGAGCCGGGTTTTTCGAGGGGCGTCTATTGGCCGGTCTCGGGCGCACGGTATGTCGCACTTGCAGTGCGCTTAGTTGTCGATACGGGCGCGAATCGCCGCAGGATTCTTCGGCTCCCTGTAGCCACCGCTGCCGTGGTATGTCTCTGCACAAAGCCAAAAAGCCTCGTTGCAATGCAGGCAACGGAAATGGTACTCGACGTAGTCATCCCATGCTGCGCCTTTTGAGAGATCAATAAACGGGACGGACACACATGGAGTAGAAGGAATTACCTCTATTAATGTTTGATCCGTGAGGTTCTCCGCTGCGATCTGTATGGCCTTGCGCAGTTCGCTAGGGGATCGGACTGCATAGCGGACACAGACATCCGTACACCGTTCACATGTCATGGGAGAGTTCGTCGAGAATTCGTTATTTCGAGCGCGATCTGATCGTATCGGCCGCATCGACGTTGATTGTCGACGATCTGCAGGGGCGTGCGATGGTCCGCTTCTGGCCGATCTCTGCCCGTGGCCGGAGCCAGGGGGCACCGCTGGCCTTCCGGCCCCAGCATCTTGGTGACAAATTCAGTTCGCGACCAGCAAACGCTTGCCCAGCAAGGGATGGCGCGTAACTGACCGAAATTGCCAGGCGAGTTGACAGATTTACTGGCGCAACGGTGACAAATTTGGTACGGTCTACGACAGCGGCCCGGTCATGTTCTCTCCCGGCAAGTGATGGACGTGGCCACGTCAGACGACGGTTACAGGCACCGTGTTGCCGCTGATGGAGAGCATATCGTGACGCGTCACGAATTCCGCGACAGCAACGTCGGCAGCCCAATACGCTTCGTGAAGATACGGTGGCCATTGCAAGTGGCTGCTGAATCCGCCGTGGTCCTCCTGCCGGGCGAATTTGTCGTGCCAAGCTGTACCGCCGGAAAAGACCCAGCCCGATATAGCTGTGCCTGGGAATTGATCGTGCGTTATGTCAATCAGAATTCCGGAGACGAGGACCCACGCATGAGACTGGTTTTCTCGGAGGTTGGGATGCTCCCAACCACATATATAGGTTCCGGAGTGCCCCAAGTACTTCTCAATGAGCAAGCCGAGAATTGTGGTCGCATCCCCGCAGGCGCCCGCAGGAAAGTACCGTAGCTCCAGCGATGGTTGTGCTTTTGCAAAGAGTTCCAGCCCGCGTCGGCAGGCGACTGTTACTCGTTCGATTTCGGCAAGATTGAGCACGTTCTGTATTAGCGATGGGACCAAGGGCAAAGACGAGGATAGGGGGCCTCTTGATTTCCATGCAATTTACCGGGGCAGCCACATCTAGCACCCACGCGGGTTTCCGGGAGGTACCCGGACAAAATCCCCCAACAATCAACGACTTGCTGTCTGCCGTTTTTCGAACACGCCAAGTTGCTTGATGCAGCACTTTTGTGCCCAGTACGTTGCGCCGCCATTGCATTGCCGCTAACCTCCGCAGTCCGTCTCACGCTTGGAGAGCGCGATGGATTACTGGCGGTTGGCCTATCTGGGAATGCGGCAGATGCCGCGCGAGCTCAGCGAGTTCGAACTTGCCACGTTCTTCTCCTACTCTCCGAAGGAACGGGCGCTAATAGAGGCTCGCCGCAGTCACCTGTACCGTCTTGCCGTCGCTGTCCACATCGGCTTCATCCGCATGACGGGCCGCACGCTGGATGCCTCCAGGCACGTGCCCAGATTTCTCTGGGCTCATGTCGGTGCACAGATCGGGGTACCACCACCGGACATGGGCACGCTGACTGCCCTCTATGACGGGCGCACCGATACCCTGGTGGACCACCAGATGCTCGCATACCAGGCCCTCGGGTTCAGCCCGATCGTCGAGCACCAGCGCCGTTACGTGACTCGCTGGCTTAAGGAGCGACTGGCCGGTCAGCCCAGTCGTATCGAGTTGCTGCATGAACTGAAGCGCTGGCTGTACGAGCACCGCATCCTGATTCCCCATGACCGCGCCCTGAAGCGTCTGATCGGTCAAGCCGTGACGGCCTCCGAGGTAGCACTGACCGAGGCGCTAGTACTTGCCTACGGTGAAGCCTCCCTGGACGCGTGGGGCACATTACTGGCGCGACCGGAAGGCAACCGCCCGAGCCTGCAGCAATGGCTCTGGGCCGTGCCGTTACGGACTTCGACCCATCAAATGGGTGAACTGTTCGACAAGATCAATCGTCTGTACAAGCTGGGGATTCACCACGGCTGGCCAGCGGCGTGCAACGAGGCCGTAGTGCGTCACTATGCCAGACGCTGTGCCAATCGTCCGGCATCAGTCAGCAAGCGCATCGCGCAGCAATCGCGTCGATTGGAGACGGCCTGTTTTCTCCGCTATGCCCTGTGCTCGGCAACGGACCAACTGGCGTCCATGTTGCGGCACTGGATCCGGAAGTCCATCAATGATGCGGGGCGCCTGATCGATGCCGGTCAGGCCGACCCCAGCACGAGGATGCGCGAGTTCGCGACCGCCGTCAAAGCGCTGGCTGAAGATTCCGCCTTGACGCGCGAGGCGCTTTGCCAGCAGTTGGCCGCCCTGGCCGACGCCGCGCTTACCCAGCATCGGCTCAGCCGCGCCAAACTGATCCGTGCCCAGCTATTGTCCAGGCATCGGCCGGCCCGTGCCTTGCTCGCCAGACTAGTGCTGTTGCCTTTCACGTCGCAATCGGCACACCCGGTGACCGAGGCGCTCGCGATGTTGCAGACGCTTTACGCCCGTAACGCTGACTGGCTGCCGGAGCGCTCCGGGATCCAGCTAGGCCGCGCCTGGCAGGCAGCCGCTGGAAGGGCATGACCGCCAGCGGCCACTTGCTGCCTTTGAATGGGGCACCCTTTTGGGCTTGCGGGTGGCGCTGCGCAATGGGTCAGTTTTTCTCGAGCACAGCTTTGCCTTCCGTAGCCAGGCGACGCTCCTGATCGCGAACGACGAATGGCTGGCCAAGCGCAATCACTTTTATGGTCACTTGAAGCTGCCACAGGACGTCAATGCCTTTCTGGGGCCCGTGATCGCACACCTGGACACAGGCCTAGCCCGCCTGCGGGATGCCGCCGTGCGCGGCGAGATCAAGATCGACGAGGCGATCCACATTGACCCGTTGGTGGCAAAGGCCCCGATCGCTTCGGTGGAGGCCCTGCGGCGCGCCTTGTTCGAGCGGCACCCCGGCGGACAGTTGCCCGAGATCCTGTTGGAAATCGACAGCAGCACGCACTTCAGTTGGCTTCTGCTTGGCCGGGAACCCTATGCGCGCACGGAATTGCTGCTGGTCTACGCGGCAGTGCTGGCGCACGGCACGTCGATGTCGGCAGCGGATCTGGCGCGCATGGTGCCGGAGTTGTCGCCCAGCGCGATCCGGCAGATGATGCATCGCATTGCGGACGAGCGAAAGCTGAGGCAAGCTGCTGACGCCGTATTGACCTTCATGCATCAGCATTCGATCGCCGTGCACTGGGGGCGCGCCGATCTGGCGTCGTCGGACATGATGTCACTGGAAACAACACGTACGGTGTGGCGTGCGCGGGCCGATCCGCATCGCCGCACGCCGTCGATCGGCATGTACACACACGTTGGTGATCGTTGGGGGATCTTCTATGACCAGCCGATCCTGCTCAACGAACGGCAGGCCGGCGTGGCAATCGAGGGTGTGATCCGACAAGGCGGCGCCGAAGAAGTAGCGCAACTGGCCGTCGATACGCATGGTTTTATTGTTACGTGGACATTGTCATCTTTCCGCCATAGGTAAGGCCTATAGATAAGGACAGATACGTCGCCTGCCAGCCAGGCGGCACTGCCGACCGATAAACGGCGAACCGGGAGACCCCTGCGTTTATGCGCCGGGAGCTAATCGGCGCTTCGAAAGGAGTCTGCCATGGCCGTTCGCAACACCCTTTTTCCAAATGGGCAAAGAAGCGTCTTGCTGCTGGATGACGCTGGCGAACCTGTTCAGGTCGTCAATGACTACCTGCGACACCTTGCGGCACGAAACTGTTCGCCAAACACGCTGATTGCCTATGCCCACGATCTGCAACACCTGTGGCGCTTCCTCACGCAACAGCGACTGGAGTGGCAAGAGTTCAGGGTGTGGCATACCGTCGAACTTCTTGGTTATCTGAGATCGGTCCGGATTCCATTGTCGCCTCGCCGGCGTTCGATCGCCGAGGCGCTGACGATCGACGGAAGGGCAATGGCGCAACTGGCCCCGGCCACTGTCAACCGGATACTTGCAGCCGTCTCGTCGTTCTATGATTTTGCAATTCTCTCGGCCCAACTGGACAGCGCTAACCCGCTTGAGAAGACGCTTGATCACCAACAGCAGCGCGTAACCAGTAGGCATCGACCTTTCATGGACGGCGCGAGCCGCCAAAGGCCGTTGCGCAGGCGGGTGTCCGTAAAGACCGTGGATCGATTGCCTCGTCCGATGTCCGATGAACAGATCGACGCGCTCTTCGCGGAGCTTCATTGCCAGCGTGACCGGGCGATTCTGCGATTGATGCTGGATGGTGGGTTACGGCCAGGAGAAGCATTGGGCCTGCATTTGGAAGACGTCCGGTACGGCCAGCGTCGCATCATGGTGCGATATCGCAACGATCATCCGAAGGGCGTACGGGCTAAGTCACGCTTCGAACGCGTCGTTGATCTGCACGATCCCACCACGCTGGAAATCGTGAACATGTACGTCATGACCGAAAGGCCGAACGACGGGGACAGTCCCTTCGTATTTCTCGTCGGTGGCGCCGGGAGGCGTCGGCTCGAACCACCCGGCTATCCTGCCTTGTTCAAGCTGTTCATCAGGGCTTGTGAGCGAGCCAAAATTCGGGAACCATGGGTAACGCCGCACAGCCTGCGACACACCCATGCCACGCGTATGTGGGAGGCGGGTATGCGTGAGCTGACGCTCCAGAAGCGGCTCGGCCATGCATCCCCAGAGTCGACGCGCATCTACACCCGTATCTCCGATCGACAGGTCGTCGCCGATTATCGACAAGCGCTGGGTCTTGATCATGTCGAACCGATGAGCGGCGTTCCGCTGACCACCTGAACGATCTAGGATCGATGCCGCGACCGACAAACGTTGCAGCGAAACCGCTCGATACACCACATCGAGTTGGTTCGTATTGCTCCGAGTCTGAATATGCAGAGTTTGCCAATGCGCTGCCCGGGTCTCCCACCCGATCCCGCCGCAGGCTTAATGACATGCGCCGCTTCGTACGTCGCTGGCCGGACCTTCGAAGCTGGTTTGCGGAGCCCCTTGCCGTCCGTGTCGGCAGTGTGCCTGCGAGAAATCAATATGGGCTTGATGCCGAAATTTCCCACACTGGACGGCCGTTTCTTCTGTTCCTGGGGCTTCGCGGTTTCGTGCAGTTCGACTATCCATGGCTCTTCGCCAGCAGCCCGCTGTTCGTTCCGGAGACAGCGCGAGAAATGGGGCTGGATCTAGGTATCGACGCCCTCTGGCGTGATGCCCAGCGCCTTGGCTTTGGCAAGTTCGGTATCGACGCAACGTTGCGCTGGACTGTGAGTCGGGTGATATTGCATACCGGATGCCTCGACGTATCGATGCTCAGCGGAGCCCATGTGGATGAACTACGCGCAGGCGTGGCGGCGTTCCTTGCCAGCCGCGACCTTCACGAGTTCTATCCGAGCGCCTCAAGCAACTTCGAGGCTTGCCGAAAGAGCTGGACGCTGCGTGTGAATCAGCTTGAGTTGCTGCTGTTCCATCGAGGGCAACTGGATGCACAGCCGAAGAAGTTCATGCGCAGCATCAAGGAACGAACGCCCGTTGTCCCGCGCATGCAGGCGGTGGTGGAGCGCTGGCTCGAGGCGCGTAGCGCTACTGACCGGCCGCTAAGCGTGCAGAAATTCGAGCTCGCGCTGTATCGGTTTATGGTGTGGCTGAACAATGAACGGCCGGCGGTGAAAAGCTTTGCGCAGGTCACGCGAGACGATGTCCTGGAGTATCTGGTGGCGTTATCGGAGCAGCCGAGCCCGCGAACGGGGCAGCCCTTGGGCATACTGGCTCGACGCGGGCATGTTTCCGCGCTCTCACAATTCTTTCGCAACACTGCTGCATGGGAATGGGATGACACACCGGGGCGCCCATTGCTCGGCTCTGGAGATCTGCCGAAGATGCCGGTGCGAGTGCCTCGATTCATTCCAGCCAATGAGCTCGCGCGTCTGATGGTTGCCGTCGGTAACCTGGAGTGTCCGTATCAACGTACCGCTCTGCTCATCGCCCGATGGACCGGGGCTCGAAAGGGGGAGATTCAGCGACTGTCCGTCGATTGCCTCGATAGCTATCCCGATGGTACGGCCCGTCTGCGCTTACCAGCGGGCAAAACATATCGCGAACGCGTCGTGCCGTTGCATGAAGAAGCGGCAATTGAACTGAGGAAGTTGATCGCCCAACGAAATCAGAGGCGCGAGCGCGCACTGACCGATGAACTCACGGGAACACCGACGCGATACGTATTCATGGAGCACGGCAGACTGCTCTCGTGTGCTTACCTCTTCCAGGCATCGTTGAAACTCGCCTGCGAAGTCGCCGGCACTATCGATGAGAAGGGCCGTCGGACCATCAGCCCTCATCGCTTCCGTCACACCGTCGGTACGCAACTGGCCGAGCGGGGTGCGAAGCTGCACACGATCATGAGCATACTGGGGCATCGTAGTGCATCAATGTCGCTTGTCTATGCCCAGATCAGCGATCGTGAGGTATTACGCGACTACAAGGCTGTTCTGGAGCCCGGAGCAATCCTTGCGGGTCCCGCTGCGGCGCAGCTCCGCGGCGGGACCTTGCCGAAGTCCTCCGTAGATTGGCTAAAGTGCAACTTCTTCAAGACCGAACTGGAACTCGGTCATTGTTTGCGCTTGCCGGCCGAGGGACCTTGCGAGTGCGATATGTACTTGACGTGCGCGAAGTTCGTGACGACGCCGGCATACATGCCACGACTGAAAGAACGCCGCAAGCTCGAAATGACGCTGGCTAAGGATGCACAGGCACGCGGTTGGCCCAAGGAACGAGAGCGGCATTTGGCCATCGCCAGACGCATTGAGCAACTTCTGATCGATTTGGGGGAGTCAGGAAAGGACTCAGACTGACGCTGATCCGGTTGGGACGTCAGTCGCCTGACTGGCAAAAAACGCGACTTGTCCATATAAATACCGATTTCGCGATGAGCCAGTCCCGTCTGCTGGGTTTTGATCTGTGCCCTCGGCTTGCGCACTTGCGTGACAGGCGCCTGCACGTGCCCAGATGGCACGACGTGCCGCCCGAGTTGGCCGCTGTTACTGACGACGACATCCGACTGACCCTCATCGAGCCGGCCTGGGATGAGTTGGTCCGCATCGCGGCCTCTGTTCAGAGTGGGCAGTGCACGGCTGTCCAGGCGCTCACGCGATTCGGTGCAGCCGCGCGCGGGCAGCCTGTCTACGAGGCCGGCGTGCATCTCGGTCGGTTGTTTCGCACAATCTTCCTGATCGACTATTTCACCATACCCGCGTTCCGCCATGAGATGCAGCATGTGCTGAACCGCGGCGAAGCCGTCCATGTGGTCCAGCGGGCTATCCATCACGGCAAGATCCCTGTCGAACTGACGCGGCACGATGCGTCGCTGGCAGCCGTGTCCTCAGCCCTGACTTTGCTTGCCAATGCCCTGATGGCCTGGAACACCGTCTATCTTTAGCGCGCTGTGCAGGCAATGGAGAGCAGCGGCATGCCGTCGATCCGGCGCTGTATCCCTACTTATCGCCTTTAGGGTGGGAGCAACCTAACCGGCGACTACGTATAGCGCATTAGCCATAAATAGGCAGGAAAGTTTCGCCCCTTGAGTCGTCTAGCAGAGCAGGCATCATAGAATTCGATTTGCCCGGCACCAGATAACACCAATCTTTCCGAGGCATTACATTTCGTTATCACCCCACGTGAAGGTGGGCGGCTAGAAATAGAATATATGGATGCTGGAGAGGTCGGACCCGCGAAGGTGCTGGGCCGCGGAGCCGTGCTGGACAGCATCCAGGCGATCACATCGCGGGTTCGGCGCCCCCCCGGCTCAAATTTTGGTGGACAGGATGCCTCAAGTTCGGACCGGTGCCGACAGTTGCGCGATCTGCTGGCGAACCCGGCATCCCAGTCACACGATGCGTTACGCGCCCGCCTGCTAAGCGAATGACCATGAACCACTCGGCCGTGCAAGATTTCTTGTGGGACGTCATTATCGTCGGCGGCGGGCCTGCCGGACTCAATGCGGCCCTGGTGTTGGGTCGCTGCCGCCGGCGGGTTCTAATTTTCGATGACGGAAAGCCTCGCAATGCGGTGTCGCATGCGCTGCATGGGTTCCTAAGCCGGGATGGAGTCGACCCTGCGCAACTGCGCGCGATCGGCAGAGAGCAGCTCGCTTTATACCCGTCGGTCACTCTCGATGCAGAGCAGGTAGTGGATGCCGCGCGGACGGAAACCGGATTCACGGTGTGTACCTCGGACGGCCGCGAGTTCCGCGCGCGCAAGCTGCTGTTGTCTGCCGGTGTTGTCGACGTCCTGCCTGAGGCGCCTGGTTTCGCCGAACTTTACGGCAGGGGCGTGTTCCATTGTCCGTACTGCGATGGTTGGGAAATGCGTGACCAGCCGCTAGCCGTCTACGGGCGTGGAGACGACAAGGGCGCCGGACTGGCGCTCGAAATGAAGCTCTGGAGCCAGGATGTCGTCTTGTGCAGCGACGGCCCGAGCGACCTCACCCCCGAGTGCGGCCAACGGCTTCGACGGCATGGCATCGCACTGCGGGAGGAGAGGATCCTGCGTCTGGACATTGGCAGCCGTCTTCCGTACCGTGCATCCTTCGACATTGTATTCGACTCCGGACCGTGCCTGCACCGCGCTGGCTTGTTCTTTAACACCACCAGATGCCAGTCTACGGACCTTGCCAAGCGCCTGGGGTGCGACAGGTACGACCCCCAAGGATGCGAGGTGGAGAGCCACCAGCAGGCTACCCATGTACCGGGTCTGTACGTCGCAGGAGATGCATCACGCGACGTCCTGCAGGCGATCGTCGCGGCCAGCGAGGGGGCGCAGGCCGCGATCGGCATCAACACTGAGTTGCTCCAAGAGGATCTCGCCTGACCCATTTTTTGGCGCCGACTGCGAGGGTGTTCTGGACCGGGCCGCGCTTTGTCGTGATGTGCGCGCGCTACTTGTTCGACGCTGACCTCTGCGGCGACTTGGGCGCGCTGAAGCCAGCTTCGGATGCCGGGACATCGTGAAGGGATGAGCCGGCGGCCAGGAGCAGGATGGAGGTGCCCGAATTCCGTCCACTGTTCCCAGGAGGTCCTCCATGACACCGCTCCGCGAACGCATGCTGCACGACATGCAGATCCGCAACCTCGCTGCCAAAGGTTCAAGTACTGGTGCGGGCGTGATAGAGCGCTGGCTTGTCCGACCCAGTCGGCAAGTGTCGAGCGGCTCAACTCGACGCCATCCCGCGCGTATATCGCCGCCCTGCGTTCAACGCCTTCGATGGAACGGGGTAGCTCCCGTTAGTGCGAATCGCCTTTCATGCTCTCGGCTTCGATCGCGGCATGTAGTTCCTCAAATGCCTCGATTGGCTCCATGTCCTGATCGACGAACGCGGCCGCGCGCTCTGCGGCGGCCAGCGCGTCGTCCTGTTCAAGTAGTGACGAATTTCCGAGTTTTGCTCGGCGGTGAGTGGGAGCCCTCGAAAAGTGGGGTCCGTGTTGTGATGGATCTTGGTCAGGGCTGCCGGCAACTGCAGGCTTTGCCTGGCCGCCTGGAGCTTCTGGACGAGTTCGCTGGTTCGCGTGAACAGCACGCGGTAGCCGGCGTCGATCAGCGCATGGCCGATCGCTGACCCAAGATGGCTCTTGCCGCCACCTGGCGGACCGAAGATCAGGACGTTGGCCCCTTTGTCGAGCCAGGAGTCACCGATGGCCAGCGCCATGACGTGGGCCTTGGAGACCATCGGTACTGCATTGAAGTCGAAGCTGGCCAACGTCTTGGTCGGGTCCAGGCGAGATTCCGTGCGCTGTCGTTCGATACGACGCTTCGCTCGCTCGGCCAACTCATGCTCGAGCAAGGCACCCAGCAGCCGGGTTGCCTGCCAGCCTTCCTTGTCGGCACGCTGCGCGAACTCCGGCCAGAGGCGGCCGATGGTTGGCAGGCGCAGGTCATTGAGCATCAGGGTCAGACGCGCGGTGTCGTAGGTGATAGGCATGTTCATGCTGCTACCCCCTCACTGAGCAACGCGTCATAGCAGCTCGCCGGTGGCATCTCGACATTGACCACCGGGCAATCGGCCTGCCGGGGCGCAAACTCCTCGCGCAAGGCCTCCAGTTCAGGTAACCCACCGTTAGCGAGCAGGCCAGATTCTCAACGAATGCGACCCAGGTCTCAAATTGCATTATCGCCATGTTCGCTACCCCAGGCTGGCATGTCGGTCATTCTTAAGCCATGTTTGATCACAACAAAGGCATGCTTGGGATCCTTGCGGTTTCGGTCCAGACGTGGCGGTGCGGGATAAAGTCCTCGGTTCAACTGGTTGTCCGGCAAGCTCGCAGCGCGGTGGCAAACGGCGCCACATGGACGCATACTGGCCTGCGCCTTTAAGAATGCGCTGCGCATCATTCAGATTTGGCGGATTCAGCTTCTCGGGTTGCCGGCCAATCGCACGCGACCGCACCAATTCGAGAAACTTCTCCGTAGTCGGCCAGTGCCGTTCATCGGCGGCCACGTTATAGGCGCCAAAATATGCGATACCGAAAACCGCTGTGGCAAGAACAAGCAGCAACTCCACGATCGAACGGACGAAAGTTCTCATTGCTACTCTGCGTCAAATGCAAACCTGCTTACGTGCGTCGGGTGTGAGTGTACTGACGTAACATTCTGCCCGCCTGGAGTCGCCTTGGACGCGGTCGGGGGGCACTCAGGATTAAGCCGACGCACTCGCTAGCGTTCGATCTAGCGCTCCCTCATTGCGCGGCAATGGGGCGGCGACCGCTTCGTAGTTCGACGCGGCATTCGATTTCGCTATTGACAGTCGTGAGGATGCGACTATGACGATGCGTCCGTCAAGTGAAAACCACGCCTGATTTGACGCATAGCATCCGCCCGCAGGCGGCCGACGACCGCTGGCGGGCTCCGTTCGTCAGCCCATTCAGAGCCGACGATGCATACAGGGGCCGCGCTTGGCGTCCAGACGTAAAACGCACCCGCGCCAAGAATCGGAATCCTTCTGATACCCGAGTTTTTCGCAAGCTGGACCGTATATCAGGAGAGAAACATCCATGTCGTGCTCGGCTTGAGCCGTACGCTCGGATACCGTCGTGCATCCAACTACCATCATGATACTAATCAGAATAAAGAAACGCATTTCTTTCACCATTAACTTTAAAACTGGCACATAAAGTAAAACAATCGCCGAGTCGCTTTTAAAGAAGAAATGTCATCGAGCGAACGGCGCAGGCGACTCGCTGAATTTAATTTAGGCCGAGGTTGCTATAGCACCAAGTAGTTATTGAAATATTCCGAATAGAGACGGTAGTGGTGGATTACAAAACCATTACGGTACGGTAATTATACCGTCTGATAAACCGTTGCCGGCACACGACGCCGTTATTGATCAGCGCGCGACGCTCGCTTAGTATCATGCTGATCTCATCCGAACAGCTTTCGCATCAGCTCATGCTCCTCGCAGACTCGCGCATTAACGCGCCGTCAGAACGTCGGCAGGACGGACGGTATGCCCTGCGGTTCCGGCTGATGGCGTCGAACCGTCCCGCCTCAAGTGAAAAATGGCACCGGACGACCAGAGCCTTTGGTGCGCGATTTTCCCTTGTCAAGTCCGGTCGCGAATCACAGGAGAACGCTGCACTGCGGTCTATGCTCAATTTGTGGCAACTGCCCGCCGTCGGGAAGAAGTGCGTTGATCCATTTTCCTTCATACTGAACCTCTCCGGCAGGGCCACCCGCTATTGTTGCGCGCTCGCTGGAGAGATCCTTGCTAACACGGCGACATACGTTATTGTTGTACGGTTTCGTCAAGCAGTCGAATATCCATTTGACGGGCTTAGGTAAAGCATCGCCGACATAGTTTAAAACCAAACTCAGTGGTCGCCATAAAGTACGAACGATCATGGAACTTGTCCTCGAACCTGTCTCCGAAGTGGTGGAATTCGAACGCGTGCTATCCAACTTAGCCCGACTCGGATTCTTGGTAGCTTGGGAGTGCCTACCTGATGGCTCGTACCTCATCGAAGTCAAGGATGAACTATTGGAAGAGCTTTCTGGTTTTCCGCAATTCGTGCGGAAGCAGCGACTTTGATGGTGTTGCAGCGCGGGATTGGAGCACCCAAGTTAACCTCAATCTTTCAGGATCATTACATTTATGCTCCTATTCGGCCTGCGACCTACGTCGGGGAATAAAATGCAATCGGAAAACGCTTCGGATAGAAGATTCGATCCGCTACTTGTGATGTAAGGACGGGAATGAACTCAGGCATGCCGTTATCCATATCCGTTGGCGTGGCCCTCTGCCTTGCGCCTGGACAGATGTGGGCGATACAACTGGCATGGGTTGCCGAGACTCCTGCTGGACTCGGCATTGAAGGAATCAAGGCCGAAGGCCTCGACGGAGGGGATGAGGTCCAACTATTGGCGTTGGCGGCCAATCCCCGGCATCACTTGATGAAGCACGTTACGCCGCCGAAGGCTACGAACCTCCCGACGGACCGGTCGGAACGGCATCTGCGCCGGACAGTCAACAGGCGGGTTGCGAAGATGACAAGAAGACAAGGTCCATTGAACCCGTTGTTCCCAAAAATAGTGGACCCAATGCGCCCTAGTGCAGGACCATAACATGGAGATCTAAACGATGAAACAAAAGCTGATGGTCGGAGCCTTCATTGCTGCCGTATCGCTGACTGCGGCCGCGGTCGATATGAGCAATGTCGTAAAAACCTACGAATTGCAGGATGGTTCGAAAGTGCACGTCTTCAAGGACGGCAAGATGGGCATGGAGAACAAGTTTGGCAAGTCCATGAGCATGCCCGAAGGAAAGGTCATGGAGACCAAGGACGGCACGAAAATCATCATGAAGGGCAATGAGATTTTCAGGCTTGACGAAGCCCTCAAGAAGGGCCACAGCGAAGGGGGCTAATCTGACAAGGGCGCTTTAAGCGCCCTACTTGGCCCACTCAGGGAGCGCAGAAACAAAGATCCGCAACGGTTTCGTTGCCTGTATTCTCCATTCCTGCCGTTCCCCCGCAAGCAAATGAATCGTCACGGGCTGACTATTCGCCATCGGCGTTATGGCTTCACTCTGGGATAGCACGACAGCGATGTCGATGCTTTTGTCACCCAGGTTTCGCAAGCTGAGCGAAACCGTCTCACCGGTCCGGACGGCACGGCTCGCAGGCTGGCCGTCGAGATGGTCCACTTCCACCACCCACTCCGTCGCCGGCAATGTCTTCCCTGACGCGCCGGGCGCCAGATATGCGGCCGCCGCAGGATGCACGCCCGGCACGGGAATGATGTGTGCGTGAGCGACAAGCCCGGACAACCCCGCCAGCCCAAAAATTCCAAACTTGATTCGACGCAACGTTATCTCCTTCTCAGTAGAAAAGTTGAAACACAAACTGCGGTCACGTGCATCTGTGTCCCGGCGATAGCGGCCCGGTACGGTAACGCGCCCCGGTGGGGCCCCCCTTTGACCGCGCGCGCTCGTGTGGGATCAGGTCAGTCCGATGCGACCATGCGGGAAAGTCATGGTGAAACGGGTTCTTCCGCCGGAAGACGACGCGGCAATATTTCCGCCATGCGCAACAACGATCGCCTTCGTGATCGACAGCCCCAGCCCGACACTGTCTGAATCCAGTCGCGCCCTTGACTTGTCGGCCCGATAAAACCGATCAAAGATATAAGGAAGCAGATCCGGCCGGATCTCCTCGCCTTCATTCTCCACCACAATCATGGCAGTTGTACCCTGCTCCCGCACAGAAACCATGATCTGACGGCCCTCCGCGGTGTAACGCAGCGCATTAGACAAGAGGTTGCTGAGCGCCCGACGCACCATCAGGCGATCTCCCGTGATTCGGGCATTGCCGTGAAGTTGCAGGTTGACGCCCTTGTCCTCGGCCAGCGCGTCGTAGAAGTCGAAGAGTGCCTGGACCTCGTCGGCAATGTCGATCGATTCCTCGTTGGGCAGCGTAATGCCGTGCTCCATTTTTGCCAGGTACAGCATATCCGAGACCATCCGTCCAAGACGCTGAAACTCCTCGGCGTTTGAGGTGAGCACGTCACGATACTTTGCAGCGTCACGCGGCTGGGCCAGAACGACATGTGTCTGCGTCATGAGGTTGGTAATCGGGGTGCGCAACTCGTGCGCCAGATCTGACGAAAACTCGGACAATCGTTGAAAGTCGTTCTGCAGACGCTCGAGCATCGCGTTCAATGTCGCCGCGAGATCCGCCATCTCAACCGGCACCGCAGCCACCGGCATGCGCGCATCTAACCTGTTCGCCGTCACATCTTTCGCGCGCGATGCCATCATGCGCAGTGGCGCAAGACCGCGGCGTGCGGCCCACCAGCCCAGCAAGCCGCTGGCGAAGGCGGCAAGCATTGTATAGAAAGCCAAGGACCGGCGGAAAGCATGCATGAAGTGTGCATGAATCTCAGTGTCCATTCCGACGACTATTTTCAAAGCGCCGGCGCCTAACATGGGAACTTCCGCGCGCATGCCGCGGTAGTACTTGGCTTCCTGCTGCCACACGAAGGTGCCTTCGTAGGTCAGCCCCTCGTTCGTAGCGCTCTCCGCCGGCCTGAAATCGAAATCCCGCGTGGCAAAAAGCATCTTGCCTTGAGCGGTCTGCACCCGCGCGACAAAGCCCGGATGGTGTTCCACCAGCTCCCGCAGGCGCGCAGGCAAACGATCCACAGGCGTTTCATGCGCGACGCGTTCAATCAGACGGATGTTGTCACCCAGCACCACAAAATCTTCATTGGCAAAATGCCTCTCCATCGCCAGCCAGATGAGCACTCCGAGTCCGAGCAGGACGACTGCAGAAGACAGCGAGAACAGGATGGTCAGCCGAACAGTCAGAGACAGACGGTGCCTCATAACGGATCCTCGGGCGCCTCGAGTACGTATCCCATGCCGCGCACGGTCTGGATCAGTTTTACCTCAAAGCCGTCATCGATTTTTGCCCGCAGGCGCCGGATCGCCACGTCGATCACGTTGCTGTCGCTGTCGAAGTTCATGTCCCACACCTGGGAGGCAATGAGGGATCGGGGCAGCACCTCCCCCCTTCGACGCGCAAACAACTCGAGCAAGGCGAATTCCTTGCTGGTCAGCGTGATGCGTCGGCCACCGCGAGAAGCCCGTCGCCGGCTCAGGTCCAGAATCAGATCGGCAACCTGAATCCGGTCCATTGCCAACTGCACCGCGCCTCGACGCAGCAGCGTCCTGACCCTGGCAAGCAGCTCTGAAAAAGCAAATGGCTTGACCAGATAATCGTCCGCCCCGAGTTCCAGGCCTCGCACGCGATCAGCAACACTGTCTCGCGCTGTCAGAAACAAGACAGGGACCGCGTTCCCTGACGCGCGGATGGCATGCAGGATATGCCATCCGTCGACGTCGGGCAGCATGACATCGAGGACGATGAGATCGTAGGTTTCGTTGACCGCGAGATGTTGACCATCGAGTCCATTGGCGATCAGGTCGACCACGAACCCCGCCTCGGTTAGGCCTTGCCGGAGATATTCTCCCGTCTTGATTTCATCTTCCACTACCAGCAGCTTCATTGCCCAGCCTCCTCCCAACCCGATCGACCGGGTTTTGTTAATACAAATGTTATCTTCGGCGTAGTCTACCCAGTACGCACCGAGGTGACCCCAACCTGTCCGGAATGTAATATTCAGGTAAGTCGTCGGTAGCCAGCATCTCGCTACTCTTTGATCTGCCGCAAAACCGACGCGGCCATTCAAGCGAAAAGGACTATTTTCATGCGACGTGATCGACCGTCTGGCATCTTGCTGCCCAACCTGCCGCGCCGCCGTTTCGTACAAGGTTTGGCCGCCGGCGGGGTAATGGCGGGGCTGAGTGCCTTGGGCGGAACTGCTTGGGCACAATCCTCGGGCCTCCCCGAAAGCACTTCATCCGGCACCGCCCCGGTATTGACTGGGACGGAGTTTGACCTTGTCATCGCCGAATCGGTTGTCAACTTTACCGGTACGCCCCGGCTAGCGACAACGATCAATGGGATGCTTCCCGGTCCGACGCTGCGCTGGCGGCAAGGCGACACGGTCACGATCCGCGTAACGAACCGCTTACGCGAGCATACCTCGATCCACTGGCACGGCATCATCCTGCCGTTCCAGATGGACGGCGTACCGGGAATCAGCTTTGCCGGTATCGCCCCCGGCGAGACATTTACCTACCAGTTCAAGGTCGAACAGACCGGCAGCTACTGGTATCACTCGCATTCCGGCTTCCAGGAAATGACCGGCGTGTATGGCGGCATCGTGATTGATCCGGCCGCCGGTGTGGACGGTGTCCGAGCCGACCGGGACTACACGATTCTGCTCTCGGACTGGACCGACGAAGATCCTATGCGGGTCCTGTCAAAACTGAAGGTTCAAGGCGACTACTACAACTACAACAAGCCGACCGTCTTCGATTTCTTCCGCGACGTTTCAAACGACGGTGTGAAGAGCGCTTTCGAAAAGCGCAAGATGTGGAACGAGATGCGGATGAATCCGACCGACCTCGCAGACCTTTCCAGTGCCACGCTGACCTATCTGACCAATGGCGTCACCCCCGCTGGCAATTGGACAGGCCTGTTCAAGCCCGGTGAGAAAGTGCGCCTACGATTCATCAACGGGTCCGGAAATACGTTTTATGACGTCCGTATTCCCGGCCTGAAGCTCAAGGTCATTCAAGTCGACGGCCAGAATCTGGAGCCCGTAAGCGTTGACGAGTTCCGCTTTGGTCCCGGCGAGACCTACGACGTGCTGGTGGAACCGCGAGACGACGCCTATACGATCTTCTCCCAATCCATGGATCGCACTGGCTACGCCCGCGGCACACTCGCGGTGCGAGCAGGACTCAGCGCCCAGGTGCCGGCCGTGGACAAGCCCGAGTGGCTCACCATGACCGACATGATGGGAAGCATGGGTGGCATGGGTGGCATGGGTGGCATGGGTGGCATGGACCACAGCAAGATGGACATGGGCGGCACGAGCCAAGGCGGCATGGCTGGCATGAACCATGGGGCCATGACCATGGACCATAGCCAGCACGCGATGGGTGGCATGGCCATGGATGCTTCGCTCAAGGTCCCCAGCACGAAGGCTCGGCACGCCAAGACCGAATATGGCGCGACCACGGACATGCACGTGGACATGGCCAGAACCAATCTCGACGACCCTGGCATCGGTCTGCGCAACAACGGCCGCCGAGTTCTCACGCTGGCCGATCAACATACCATTGGCGGCCCCCTCGACAGGCGCGGTCCCGCTCGGGAAGTCGAACTGCACCTGACCGGCAACATGGAACGCTACTCCTGGTCGATCGATGGTGTTGAGTACGGCAAATCGACACCTGTCCGCTTCAAGTACGGTGAACGACTGCGTGTGATTCTGCACAACGACACGATGATGACCCACCCGATGCACCTGCACGGCATGTGGAGCGAGCTCGAGTCACCTGACGGCTCGTTCCAGGCGCGTCGACATACCATCCCGGTCCAACCTGCGCAGCGGATCAGCTTCCTGGTAACCGCCGACGCACTGGGCCGCTGGGCATGGCACTGCCATCTCATGCTGCACATGGATGCCGGGATGTTCCGCGAAGTACTTGTGGCCTGATCCGACTCTCTTCAACCGACTACCAGATCCCATGTACAAGTACACACGAATTGCAGTCGCCGTCCTACTTACTGCGGGAATGAGCGCCGCGTGGGCACAGCACTCGCATTCGCCCAACAGTTCAAACAATGATGGTGCGCCGGCAAACGAAGCAACGCCGGATTCACGCCCCCAGAAGGCGACAGCCCCAACCGCGAAGAAGCAGGGCTCGACGCCGAGCGCAGGACAAGGTTCGATGCAGGGGATGGACCACAGCCAGATGCAGGGCATGGGCCAAGGCTCAATGCAGGGCATGGACCACAGCCAGATGCAGGGCATGGGCCAGGGTTCGATGCAGGGGATGGACCACAGCCAGATGCAGGGCATGGGCCAAGGCTCAATGCAGGGCATGGACCACAGCCAGATGCAGGGCATGGGCCAGGGTTCGATGCAGGGGATGGACCACAGCCAGATGCAGGGCATGGGCCAAGGCTCAATGCAGGGCATGGACCACAGCCAGATGCAGGGCATGGGCCAGGGTTCGATGCAGGGGATGGACCACAGCCAGATGCAGGGCATGGGCCAAGGCTCAATGCAGGGCATGGACCACAGCCAGATGCAGGGCATGGGCCAGGGTTCGATGCAGGGGATGGACCACAGCCAGATGCAGGGCATGGGCCAAGGCTCAATGCAGGGCATGGACCACAGCCAGATGCAGGGCATGGGCCAGGACTCGATGCAGGGCATGGACCACAGCCAGATACAAGGCATGGAGCAGGGCTCGATGCAAGGCATGGACCACAGCCAGATGCAGGGCATGGATCATGGCGCCATGCAGATGCAGGGTGGAAGCGCTCCGCCGGACGCCAGAGATCCAGATGCGTATTCCGACGGCGCAAAGCTCGGTGTCGGCCAATACGCGATCGGACCCAGCAGATCGCTGCATATGGCGGACGAACATATCTTCACGTCCGTTCTCGTTGATCGCCTTGAATGGACGAAAGGCAACGAAAGCAATGCGGCTTCCTATGAAGCGCAGGCGTGGATTGGGAATGCGTTCAACAAGTTCGTCATCAAGGCAGAAGGCGAGGTCGAAAAGGGCAAGGTTCCCGAAGCCCGCACCGAACTGTTGTGGGGACACGCCATTTCTACGTATTGGGACACCCAACTGGGTATCCGGAACGACGCCGGCTATGGGCGCCCAGCACGCAACTGGCTTGCGTTCGGTGTGCAAGGGTTGGCGCCTTACTGGTTCGAAGTCGAGGCGACCGGCTATGTCGGCACCGAGGGGCGAACCGCGCTGCGCCTCTCCGGTGAATATGATTTGCTGCTGACCCAGAGGCTGATCTTGCAGCCCAGGTTGGAAGCCAGCCTATACGGAAAGAACGACCCCGAAATCGGTATCGGCAGTGGCCTTTCCAGCGGCGCTGTCGGAGTGCGATTGCGCTATGAATTTAGCCGGCAGTTTGCGCCGTACATCGGTATCGAACGCTCGCAAAGCTTCGGCAATACCGCAAACATGGTCCGAGCCTCCGGTGGCCGCAGCGGCGAGACGCGCTTCGTCGCGGGTATTCGCATGTGGTTCTGACCGTCTTTTCTTTTCACACCCCACCAGTACTTGGAGTTCTTCATGCAAGCATCACGCCTCACTATTCGTGCGACCCTCACGGCTGCCGCATTGCTCGTCAGCTCCGTGGCCTTTGCGCACCCGAAGCTGCTCACGTCGACCCCCGCTGACAAGGCGGAAGTCGCCGCCCCCCAAAAGATCGAACTGAAGTTCTCAGAGAATCTTTCGACGCAGTTCTCCGGCGCAAATCTCCTGATGACCGGCATGCCGGGCATGGCTGACCACTCGCCGATGAAGATCGCAGCAAAGGTAGCCAGCGGCGACGATCCCAAGACCATGGTGGTCACGCCCGCGCAGCCGCTTAGCCCCGGCAACTATCGTGTGGAATGGCGCGCTGTATCGTCCGACACCCATCCGATCAACGGCAATATCACCTTCACCGTCAAGTAAGCTGCAATGGACTGGGCAACTGTCGCAGTGCGTTTCGCACTCTATCTAGATCTCGCAGCGCTGTTTGGCCTTCCGCTGTTCGCCTTGTATGCATTGCGCCAGGAGGAGCGGCGGTCATCGATCGGCGCCTCCTTTGCAACCCTTTGCAAGGTGGCCGCAACGCTCGGTATCGTCCTGTCGTTCGTGAACATCGCCGTTATGGCGAAGGGCATGACGGGCGCCGCTTCGTACACCGAACTTCAAGGCCACGTTTTCGAGATGATTGTGACCGGGACCGCGTTCGGTACGGCCTGGATGGTTCGTCTGGTTGCCCTGTTTCTGTGCCTGCTTGCCGCGCTTTTCCTGCGTAATCGGCCGCTGTCCCAGTTCAGCGCCATAACAGGCGGTGCCGCGTTCGCCCTGGCAACGTTGGCGTGGGGGGGGCACGGCGCGATGGACGACGGCGTAAAGGGCTATATCCACCTTGCATCAGACATCGCGCACCTGATCGCAGCCGGCGCATGGTTCGGTGCCCTGATCGCCTTCGTTGTGTTGTCCCGCACGGCCGCAACCCCCAACAAGGTGGCGCTACTGAGCCGGACGTCCAACGGGTTCGCCCAGGTCGGCACGATGGTGGTTGCCACCCTGGTGGTCACCGGCGTCGTCAACTACTGGATGATTATTGGGTTGCAACTGCCGGAACTGAGCCTGGCATCGTACGGTGGCCTGCTGCTATTCAAGCTAGCGCTCTTCGGCGTCATGCTGCTGCTCGCGGCTGCCAACCGTTTCCATCTCAGCCCGCAGCTTGAACATGCGGTTCGCACCGGGGATCACGTGGTCGCCGTACGCACGCTGCAACGCAGTTTGACGATCGAGACCGGCGCCGCGACGCTGATCCTGGTTCTGGTTGCGTCGCTCGGCATTCTTTCCCCCATGGCAATGTAAGACCTATCTAGTCCATGGGCTGAGTCGATCCGACTCAGCCCAGCCCTAACATCCCACCACCGAGGTTCGCCATGAAGACACTCGCGCTTTCCCTCATCGCCGTGGCCTTTGTACCGTTGCTGGCGACAGCCGCCCCGAGCAATGACAGCTCGGCCACTCGCAAACCGGCTGCATCGGTCACAGGACAACCTGGCGATAGTGCCAAGGCCACGCGCACGGTGGACGTCACGATGAACGACACCATGCGATTCTCGCCCGACGCGATCCCGGTGAAAGCGGGTGACACCATCCGGTTCCAGGTACGCAATGCCGGGATGGTCGAGCACGAAATGGTGATCGGCACGACGGCCGAACTGGAAGAGCATGCAAAAATGATGCGGGAGATGGCCGGCGAAAAGCACGCTGCCCCGAACAAGCTCACGCTCGCACCGGGCGCACAGGGAACTCTCGTCTGGCGGTTTGACAAGCCTGGTACCGTCGATTTCGCCTGCCTGGTGCCCGGCCACTTCGAAGCCGGTATGGTCGGCAAGGTCGTTGTGAGAAAATAGCGCGGCGCGCGACTAACCACTCCCGCCAAACAGACCGATGGCCTCCAACCTGTGACGACGACAGGCATGGAGGCCGTTCTTGTTGCTCGACAGACTAGCGACCGATGTACTCGTTGGTCGCCTCGCGCTGGGCGGCCTGCACCTTCTCTGGCCAGGTGCTTTTGATGTAGGCCAGTACTGCAACGATGTCCTCGTCTGACATCGACGACTTGAAGGCCGGCATGTCGCTGACATAATTGCTCGGTGCAGAGACGCCTGGTACCAATCCATTCTTCGTGAGCGAGAACAGTATCGCGTCTGCATGGTGCCAGGTATGGCCTGACGCGTCGTGTGGCGGGGCCGGCAGCCGCCCACTCGGAAGCCGATCGCGCCAGTTAGGCTGCCCTTCCAGTTTGGCACCGTGGCACGCGGCACATGCCTGCGCATATAGCTGCCTGCCTCGCTCCACCCGCTGTGAATCCGATGCGTCGATGCGCAATTCGCGCCCACTCCCTGCCCGATCGAGGATTGGCGGTGTCTCCAGATAGCGTTTGGTCTGCAGCGCGATGACCGTCGCGGCGACGGTACCTAACCCCAGGAGGCAGATGATCCTCCAGCGCGGCTTGTTGGATTCTTCCATGCCAGCATTGTCTGGTGGCATGGGCGCCGCCAGCTCTGATTCCGTTAGTCTTGGGAGAAGGGCTTACCCTGGAAATCCACCGTGACCAGGCCGCCGTTCAGCTTGCCCATGCCCGGTGAATTGGTCGGCATGCCGGGCACTGCAACGCCCTTGACTGCGCGATTGGCCACCAGTTTCTGGATAGCGGCGGCCGGCACGTGCCCCTCGATAACCTGACCGCTATTTTCGAGCACGGCGGTGTGGCAGGAACTGAATGAGGCAGGCACGCCAAGTCGCGTCTTTACCGAGGTCACATCCGTCGAGTTGATCACCTTGGTGGGGAAGCCGGCCTGATTGACGTGCTTCACCCACTCTTCGCAACAACCGCAGTTGGGATCCTTATAGACCATCATGGCAGGCGCCGCGGCATACGACACGGTACTTCCTGCCAGGATGGCAGCGGCAAACAGGTATTTCATTAGAATTTTCCTTGTACTGAACTTACTTGAAACAACGCCCGGCTCGCGTCAGACACTCGTCCGCCTGAGCCTCAGCGCGTTGGAAATCACCGATGCGGAACTCAGGCTCATCGCGAGTGCCGCAATCATGGGGGACAGCAACAACCCAGTAAACGGGTACAGGACGCCAGCGGCCAAGGGCACGCCAAGCGCGTTATAGACAAAGGCAAATGCCAGGTTTTGCTTCATGTTGCGGATCGTCGCTTCCGAGAGGTTTCGGGCTCGGGCGATGCCGCGCAAATCGCCCTTGACCAGGGTAACCTGGGCACTGTTCATTGCCACATCGGTCCCGGTGCCCATGGCGATGCCCACATCGGCCTTGGCCAGTGCAGGTGCGTCGTTGATCCCGTCACCCGCCATGGCTACCACGTCGCCAGCGTCCTGCAGTTGCGTCACCAACGCAAGCTTGTCGGCGGGCTTCACTTCCCCGCGGAACTCGTCGATGTTCAGATTGGTGGCCACCGCCTTCGCTGTGGCGAGGCCATCGCCGGTGGCCATGATCACGCGGATACCCTCGTCCCGCAGACTCTGCAACGCTTCCGGCGTCGAGTGCTTGATGGGGTCCGATACGGCAAGTAGCCCAGCCAGCGTGCCGTCAATGGACAAATACATGACGCTGGCTCCTTGCACGCGCAGGTCGTCGGCTTGCGCACGCAGCGGCTCGACCTGGACACGCTCCTCCTCCATGAGCGCCGTGTTGCCAATGGCGAGCCTTTTCCCGGCCACGATTCCTCGAACGCCAATCCCCGTGCTCGATTCAAAATTCTCAGCCTTCTCCAGGGACAGTCCCGCATCCAGCGCGGCGCTAACCAGTGCGGCAGCCAGCGGATGCTCGCTCCCCTGGTCAAGGCTTGCGGCAAGCCACAGCACCTCTTCCTCGGCATAGCCATTGACGCCAACAGATCGCGCGAAGGCGGGCCTGCCCTCGGTCAATGTACCGGTCTTGTCGACGATCAGTGCGGTAACCTTGCGCAGGTTCTCGATCGCCGCCGCGTCGCGAAACAGCACGCCGTTTGCAGCTCCCTTACCGCTTGCGACCATGATCGACATTGGCGTGGCCAATCCGAGCGCACACGGGCAAGCGATAATCAGCACGGCAACGGCGTTGATCAGGCCAAACACCCAACTCGGTTCGGGACCGAAGAGCCCCCATGCGAGAAACGTGGTCACCGCCACACCGATGACTGCGAGCACGAATACCCCGGCGACCCGATCGGCCATGCGCTGCATCGGCGCCTTCGACCGCTGCGCCTGGGCAACCATCTGGACGATCTGCGACAACATGGTCTGCGCACCGACCTTCTCCGACCGAATGATCAGGCTGCCCGAAGTGTTGATCGTCGCGCCAATGACATGGTCACCCGCGCGTTTGGAAACCGGCATGGGCTCGCCCGTAATCATCGATTCGTCAATCGAGCTGCTACCCTCCGTAACGACACCGTCCGCCGGCACTTTTTCGCCGGGCCGGACCCGCAACAGGTCTCCCACGTGAACGTGGGTCAGGGCCACATCTTCCTCTTGTCCGTCGGGGCCAATGCGCCGGGCAGTTTTTGGTGCCAGGCCGAGCAGCGATTTGATTGCGGCGGAGGTCTGCGAGCGCGCCTTCAACTCAAGAAGCTGCCCGAGCAGGGTGAGCGAGATGATGACCGCGGCGGCTTCAAAATACACGCCGATACGCCCATGCGCGGCGAACGCGGGCGGGAAAACGCCCGGCGCAACCGTCGCCACCACGCTATAAATATAGGCAGCACCGGTTCCCAGCCCAATCAGGGTCCACATGTTCGGACTACGATTGATGAACGATTGCAGGCAGCGTTCGAAGAATGGCCAACCCGCCCACAGGACGACCGGCGTCGCCAGAACAAACTCCACCCAGCTTTGCGTGTCGGGTGACATCAAGCCCAGCCGAGATCCGAACATCGCAAGTACAAAGACGATTGCGGTCAGCGGAAGCGTCCACCAGAAGCGGCGTCGAAAATCCGTCAGCTCAGGATTTTCGCCGTCCTCGATATCCGGCAACAGCGGCTCCAGGGCCATCCCGCACTTCGGGCAGTTCCCGGGATGATCCCGACGAATCTCCGGGTGCATCGGGCACGTATAGATGGTCCCTTCCGGTTCGGCAACCAGTGGCGCAGCATCAGAGGTCGTCACCCCCGCATACTTCGCCGGCCCCTGCAGAAACTTCTGATGGCAGGAGTTACTGCAAAAGTAATACTGCTTGCCATCGTGTTCGTCGCGGAATTTGGATTCCGTCGATACCGCCATCCCGCAAACCGGATCTTTCAAGTCGGTCTCGGGCGCGCGCTTGCCATCGCATGGCGAACCATGCCCGGCATGCGAATGGCCATGATGCGCGTCATGATCGCCGGGCGACGCTGCGCCGTGCGCAGCGTGATCGTGTGGCTGGAGCGGACTACGTTCATTCATTGTGCGACTCCTGTGTTCCGACGCGCTCTTCGTTTGCCTCGTTACCTCTCGCCGAGGACGAATTCCGCTGGCGCCCGGCGTGATGGAAATGCATCAACGGGCACAGCAACACTAGCCCAAAAGGCAACTTCGACGCAAGCCGCTTCCAGCCCGAGTTAGCGAAAGCGAGCACGACGATCAACACGGCCCCCAGTGCAAGCCACCCAATCGCCCGCCGGTTAAGCCCGGTCTTCGAACCAGCATCCGGTACTACGTGGGAATCCATGACGTCACCTTTCAGATAATTTTCCAAGCCACGACCCGACAACGCTTACCCGATACACCATAATCCTTCCCGCCGTGGGAAGGTCAAGTTCGCTTGAGACCGTTTTGGCGCACAGTATTCCGCGCCCGCGGTGATACACTGCCCGGCAAAAAAGTGACGCCATGACAGACACCACCCGAACTCTCATTGAACGCTGGAAATCCGATCCGAACGGCACCTATCAAACCTGGTTCCTCTGGCCTGAACGCCTCAAGAATTTCAGATCCATCCGGCGCGGGATCGGCGCCGTCGTCGAGGAAATTCACGCAGGCACCTTTGGCAATGCGTACCGAGGATCGTCTCTGGAGACCGTTGTCGCTTCGATTGCCGAACAGCGACAGATCTTCAAGGGTGCCGATCACGCGTTTCTTTGGAAGCCAAAACTGCGCATTCCCGATATTTACGAGAACGCCGACAACCAGCGGGCGTTCGCAAGGTTGCTTCACACGTGCAATTGTTGTGATACCGAGGCAGAGATGCTCACCGCCATCCAGCGACTGAGCGGCGTGGGAATCAAAGGCCTCGGTCCCGCCGTCGCCAACCTGCTCTATTTCATCCACCCCACCCTGCTGCCACCGTTCAATACTGCGATCGTGAACGGCTACAACGCCCTGACCGGTGCGGCGGTCAAGCTGGGCAAGTGGGATCACTACCTTGCAATGCGCGACGGCATCCTGGCGCTCAATCATCGCTATCGTGAGGTCCTTTCCAATGATCTGGGTGCGCTGGCCGGCCTGCTATTTGACGTCGGCACAGGGCGTTATCCCGCTCCGCCACGCAACGATCTGCCCGGCGAGGTCAGCGCGTGGGAAGACGATCTGGCCAAGGTCAGGGAACAGGCGTCTGCACTCGCCAAGCAGATCCAGGCAGGCAAACTTGAAGATGCCACACATACCGAAGTCCAAGGCTGGCTAAGAGATCTCGGCAAGTCGCTCGGCTACGCGGTTTGGATCGCGACCAACGACCGGGGGCGCGAATACAATGGCGAGCCCCTCAGTCTTGGGTGTTTGTCCGCCTTACCGGCGACGCTGCTCGTCTCGGGCGGTGAGACGGTCCCGCTGATCGACGCGGTCTGGCTGGATCCCGCAACCCTTGAGGTGGCCGCCGCGTTCGAGGTCGAGCATTCGACATCGATCTACTCCGGCATCGTGCGGCTGCTGGATCTTGCCCTGGGCACCAGTCAATCCGCCACCAAACATCTATTCCTCGTGGCGCCAGATAACCGAGAAGCGGAAGTCCGTGCGCAACTCAGCCGGCCGGCATTCAACCGTGTCGCGGAACTCAATATGCGATACGTCCCATACTCCAGCCTTCGCGAGCATCGGGAGAACATCGCGCGCTTTGGCACGGGCATCAAGCCGATCGAGGCGATCGCCAAATCCTTGTAGTTCGCGCTTCACGGCCGGCGGGGCCCCAAAATGCACAACGCCCATGGAGGACACCGAGCCTTACTCGGTGCGCCATGGGCGCGTGCCGTCTCAGCCAGGACCTTGACGATCAAGCGCCGTCAGAGAACGTATCGCGGGTTCCGACGGAATGTCCGCCGTCGGTGAACGGGTCACGCGTGCCCATCGAATGCGCACCATCCGTGAACGGATCGCGCACCCCCATCGAGTGGCCGCCATCCGTATAGGGATCGCGCAGGGAAGTTACCCCGGCGTTCGCGACCCCTGCCGCTCCACCAAGCGTGGCGACTGCCAGCACCAGAAGGACACTCTTTTTCAGCGTTTTCATCGTAATCTCCAAGGAGTAGGGGTTCAGCGAACCGTTCATATACAGCTTACGTGACGGTTGCCGACCCACGCCTGACCGAAACATGACAAAACAGACAGGTGCGCGGCTAGCGCCGTGCCTGGTCAGTGGCCGGTGTACAGTTCGCTCCGCTCGATGTACACCCAGACACCCTGGCTGTTAGGCAATTCCGGGAAGAGTACGTTGAGGGCAATGGCCTTGGTGCGGGCCAACTGCCCGAACGCGAAAGTGATCTCGCTCGCCCCACTCTTGAAGGTTACGGTCTCGCCCGAATCGACATTCACATACTTCAGGCCCGGCGCAACGTCGACGACACGCGAGGTGCTTCCCGCCGGCGCCTCGCTGCCGAACAGCGAAGCCTGCGGGCCGGGCTTGATAGCGGACAACGAAGAGAGGCCCGCTCCGGCGCCATGATCATGATGTGCAGCCGCTTGCATCTGGGCTTGCTGCGACCAGCCGGCTGCGCTGGTGGATTCGAGCTTGTCAGCGCTCCATGCAGCGGAGGCTGCGAGAAGTGCGGCGACGCCGAGCATGAGCGACGCGATCGAGGGCTTTTGAGATGTCATGATTTTCTCCTTATGAGTTTCGGGCCTAACCCTTGCCAACGATGTTAGCCATCCAGCCCAGGCGAACACCTTACCCACCCGTTACAACTCGGAAAGCCCCACGAATAGCGCAACCGAGATCGTCAGCCTTGCGTTAGCCATGCCAGACGCTCACGCTAAAGCATCGCGTCACGATGCATCGTGACCTGTCCCGACGGGCTAGTGGCACCGATGTAATGCCCATCTCAGACCGAAGGACGAGAACCTATTTCTTGCTGTTTACATGCTTATGGCTTGCCCCACCCCATATTCCCCGTCACCCCCCTACGCCCTCATCCAGTGGCTGCGGTCCCTACCCTCTGCCGTTATCACGGCTCCAGGACGCCGTCTCGCCGATGGCTTCATACATGCCAGGCCTCCTCGGAAGCACGGGAGACCCTGAAGTCGATGTGCTGTCAAACTGGCTGCGTAGCAGCAACGAAGAACTGTCTGTCGTCGCATGGTCCAAGGTCGTCGCGCTGCGAGGCCATCTGCAGTGTTTGCTGGCGCAGCGGGGCAAAGACGAGTGGTGGGCGCACAGACGCGAAGGCCTGCAGCGAGCTCTGGATGAATTCTCGATCGGTAGCAAAGATGGGCAATCCTGCCCGATTGCCGGCGGGGCTCCGGTTCCACCTCGCGCCGCTAGCCGCTGAGAGAAGAATCTGGGCGGATGCCATTCGCCAGTGGTACAACCTATGTGCGACACAGTTGTCCGACTCCGCTCTCGCGCAATGGGTAAGCGCTGAAGATCGCCGCCGATTTGCGGTTCCTCGCAACGAGGCCTAATTCACCCCAAAAACGTTCTGCAGTTGTAATGGGAGGGTCATCTGTAGGTTCGGTTGGCCGGACTAGACTGGCATTGTCGAATTGGTAGGGCGTATCGCGCCCCCCGACCGTTGTGCTCATAGCGTTCCGGCACACGCGCAGACGATCCTTGTCCAAAGGGGGACCGGATCGTATTGAATAGAACTCAACAGGAGGCAACTCATGAAACGTACCACTGCGGCCCTGTTCGCTCTCACGATCTCGATCGTCGGTATCGGCAGCGCCATTGCAGAAACCGCGCGCAATACTGAGCGTGGACAGATTCATCGACCGAGGGATCCGTACACGGACGGCGCTAAAGCCGCCGACTTCGATGTGTACGGCGGTGGCGCAAAGATTGAGCATCGCGTGGGTGAAGACATCGCGAAATAGCCCAGCCAAGAATGCAGTGGAAACGCCAGCCTCGCGGATTTGACTTGTACGAACACAGGACACGATATCGGCCCACTCCTCCAATGGCCCTCATCTTCGCATCGCCGGGTTCGATATCCATGAGATCTGCCGTTCCCCCGGTGGAACATAGCGGTTGCTCCGATCTAGGCAACCACTTTTTTTGGCGAGACGCCTCCAGACGATTGGGGACTGGCACGGTATCGACCTATCGACAGTTAACGCTACGAACGCCGGGCTACAAGCTATGATCGGCACCAAAGCCCGCATCTCTGGCGGAACGCTGGAAGCTCAGCCCCAAATGACTCACCATCCTTTGGTGATCCATGCCCACGCGTCACTTTTTTCTTGCCAATTTTGCGCGAGCGGCCATGGAAATCGAGACGGCCACGGCGTATATCACACCATTCAATCCAAGGCGATTGTAGATGATTCTAAACTTCTCCAATCGCTTCTCCCTGGGAAACGATGCACTGATTCCACTTGGCTCTATGCATGAAAACGCCATCGGAACATAGCGGAACGCTCCGGCCGCATATCGCTTGTAATATTGAATAACGAAATCCAGGTCCGAATAGATCCTGTATCTTTCCTCGTAGCGCAGATCGCAAACACGAAATGCCATCGCTTGATGGCATGCGTGAATAACGCCGGCGCGAAGCCTCAGTAACGGTGCGGCAGGCTCCAGACCATTCCGGCCAAGATTGTCACCATAGATCAACCAGGGCTCCGCCGAGGATTCGTTCTTGCTCCGCATCATCTCAGAGAGTACGCCTGGCGAAGCGAAGCAATCCCCCGAATTCATGAATACCGCCCACTCTCCTCTCGCAACGTTTAACCCTTTGTTCATTGCGGCGTACACTCCGCCATCCGGCTCACTAAAAAAATGGTCGACTTCTGATCGCCGTAGCTTTGCCAGCTCAACGGATCCATCCGTAGAGGCGCCGTCGACAATAATGAACTCAACACGGAAATTGTCACGAACCTGCGCGGACACGCTATCGATTGTCCTTGACAGCCCGACGCAATTGTTGAGATTGACGGTTATAACAGATACTAAGGTCATCGCCATCCCACTAGCCTAAGGTGCGAAAGCACAGTGCCATGTACCACCCCGCGTGCTCGTCGTCCGGCATTCTTTTTGTCCCGCAAAAATTGACCGGCCGTACAAATCCATCATCGCCCAACTCTTGCCACGACTCTATTCACCGATTAACAAAAGCCACTGCACCGATCAGGATAGAGGATCGAAGGTGACGAATACCTGTCCAACTGGTTACCGGCTGGCGCCATCGCAGCAACCTGTCGGATGAGCGCCCTTGTTCATGGCGGCATTCATGCGCCATGCGTGGCTCCGTATCATCCTGGAGAAAAGCTCCCGTCATGCAGGTTGCAATCAACGCCTCCCGTCGGCCTCGAATATTGTCCCGGCTCCTACCCCGCCGTTTGGGCGGGATGGCGGGTTTCAACGCATGCACACGGCGTGGTGAATCGCGTCGCAGCAGGAGGATTGATTTGTGAAAGCGCCGCGATCCTGCGCTTCGTGCAGGGACTCTCGCGTCGACGCGCACACCTTGCCTCTACCGATTGCGTACGATGCAGAATCCTTCAATGATGTGGCGCGTCGTCGGGCTAACGACAATCTCGTCCAGCTCGGATGGGGCGAACCACTGGCAGCGCTGGATCTCCTTGCCCGGCATGGCGGCGTCGGTCTTGCTGATATTCGCAACGAAAACGTGGTGCACCGTTGTCGCAACAATCACTTGAAATAGGAACTCACGCCCTTTTGCGATCAGCGTCGTCTCTTCATAAAGCACCCGTGCTGCGGCACTGGCAAGAACTTCAGCTTTGCCCGGACGCCCACCAGGCAAAGCCCATCTGCTGTCATCCTTGGTAACGAGTAGTATGCGGCCCCCGCGTGTACAAACGACTGTGGCCCTTACTTTCGTCTTCATTGATCCCTTGGGCTGAAGTCAGCGATGGGCCTGAGGTTGCACCCAAGGCAAATGCTTTCGTAACGCCAGGTTCGCTGGCATCGGCGCGCAGACCAGAACACCCCGCTCGAGAACGGACGGACTTCC
Organism: Cupriavidus sp. DL-D2; assembly: GCF_039710735.1. Classification (NCBI taxonomy): domain Bacteria; kingdom Pseudomonadati; phylum Pseudomonadota; class Betaproteobacteria; order Burkholderiales; family Burkholderiaceae; genus Cupriavidus; species Cupriavidus sp. DL-D2. The sequence continues at coordinate 32,878 of NZ_JBDKXK010000011.1, forward strand.
GCGTCTTGCGTCAGCCGACTGCGGCGGTTCGTCTTACTGGACATGGTTGTTCGTGCCGACTGTCTGCCCATTCCCGTGAAAGCTCAGACGCTTCCCTTGCAATGGCATCCTGGTACGCAAGCGGTAATCCGGATTCCAGCGTTACCAGCGGTTGCCAGCCCGAAGCGCTGATGACACTGCAGTCCAGGCGCTTGCGCGGCGTGCCGTCAGGACGCGCGCTGTCGAACACGATGCTGCCCTGATAGCCCACCACTTGCGCCACCAGCAGCGCCAACTGGCGGAGCGAGACTTCCTCTCCAGTACCGACGTTCAGGAAACCGGCCTTGCCTGCGTGTGTCCAGTAGGCCTGGCGGGACAGGCCCATCACGTGCAAGCAAGCGTGCGCCAGGTCGTCGGTATACAGGAACTCGCGCATCGGCGTACCCGATCCCCATACCGTCACCTCGGGTGCATCCGCAATCTTCGCTTCGTGAAAGCGTCGGATCAGCGCGGGGATCACGTGGCTGTTCTCGGGATGGTAGTTATCGCCGAGCCCATAGAGATTGGTCGGCATCACGCAGCGAAAGTCCGCATCGTACTGACGGTTGTAGGTCTTGCACAGCGTCATGCCCGCGATCTTGGCAATGGCGTAAGGCGCATCGGTGGGCTCCAGTTCGCCGCACAGCAGTGCGGATTCCTTGATCGGTTGCGGCGCGAACTTCGGATAGATGCAACTTGACCCGAGAAACAGTAGCCGTTCGACGCCGTTGCGCCAGGCCTCGTGTATCACGTTAGCGGCAATCATCAGATTCTGCTGGATGAACTCGGCTGGGTAGGTGTCATTGGCGTGGATACCGCCCACACGCGCTGCCGCCAGATAGACTTGCGAGATCCCTTCGGTGGCGAAGAAGTAGCTGACTTCCTGCTGGTCGGTGAGATCGACCTCGGCATGCGTGCGGACGACCAGTTCCACGTCATCGCGCTTGGCCAGCGCACGCGCAATCGCTGAGCCGACCATGCCGCGATGGCCGGCCACGAACACTCGTTGGATAGGTTTGTTCATGATTGTCATTGGGAGAGGTCTGCCATCTTGACCAGCGTCTCGTGGTGCGCAGACAGGAAGTGTGCTTCGATCATTTCATTCACGAATTCGCCGACGTGAAGCGTCATGTTCACTGCTTGCCCGTGGCATGACTTTATGGGGTCGCTTCAGAAAACGGAAAATATTGCACGCTAAGCCAGTCGGCACGGACGTCGGCTACCGAGCGGCAAAGGCCTGACCTATTTGGTGTGCCCGCTTGACTTCGTCGCTTTGCAAGTAAATCGAGGTGGTGGCCACCGACGCGTGGCGTAGGTTATCGCGCACGGTGGTCAGTTCCGCGCCGCGAGCGAGGGCGTGTGTAGCGTGGGTATGCCGCGTCCAGTGGGGACTGGCTCGGCGCAGCTTTTCGGCGAGTGTCGGGTGGTCGCCGGCGATGATGTCCGCGGCCTGGCCAAAGAAGCGCCGCATTACCATCCACAGCCGGGTGCCGGTGATGTTAGTGACGCTGTCCTGCTCCAGGCTGGCGATCAAGGGTGTCCTGGGGTCCCAACGGGCTGGTGTCACCGGCAGTCCGCGCTGTACAAGATGCTGATCGAGTGCGGTTCGCGCAAGTGGCGGTAGCGCCACCTTTCCCGGGCGCCCACCTTTGCCGACCAGGTGCAGCCAGCGGTCGTTGCGCTCGTCAGTGCGGATATCGCCCAGCGTCGCGCCAACCAGTTCGCTGGCCCGCAGGCCGGTCGCGTAGGCAAAATCGAGAATGAAGCGCAAGCGCTGCGCTGCGGGCACGTCCCACCCGTACGACCATTCCAGGCCATCGGCAATGGTGCGCACCAGCAGCCATTCGCCCTCAGTAAAGCCACGTGTGGTATCGAGTGGCGCGACCCGCGTGCGGCCGCGGACTTTGATGCCGGCAAACGGGTTGGCCAATACATAGCGCTGCTCGATCAGCCATCGGAACATGGCGCCCAGCACCGTGAGGGCGTAGGCCGTCGAACGTGCCGATAGCCCCCGTGCGAAGGGGCGCCAGTCGGGCGCGCTGCGTGCCCGCGGTGGCCCGATCCAGCGCTCACGCGGAGTTGGTCGCCGCAGGAACCCGCGGTAGGCGATGGCGTCCTCGGTCGTAAGCGACGACAGCGCCCGACCGCGCTCGATAATCGCCCACAGGATCAGGCGTTCCGCCTCCTTGCGATAGGCGCGCTGCGTGGTCTGGGTTTCGTGCAGGGCGAGCCAGGCCTGCACGGCTTCGTAGTCGTTCGATGCGTCGAGCGTGCAGGCCTGTCGCGGTGCCCGGAAGCTGCCTCGCGAGCCGTCCACCTCGTCGGGCAGTTTCAGCCGCTCCCACGGGACCACCTCGCCTGGCGGCGCGCCGACGATCAGGGCACGCGCACGCTCCGTCAACCGCGGATGGGCGTGGAAGAAGGCCTCGATGTGCCGCGCGCTCGCTTGCCCCAGCCCCGGGATCGCGCCCCACCAGCGGCGCCGGCGCGGCACGCGCACGGTCAGGTCCGCCAGTGTGGAAATGCCGTGGGCTCGCAATGCGCGCACGGCCCGCGGTGCCAGCCACAGTTCAATGTCGTCGGTGACCTGTGGCTGCGGCGCAGGCAGAGCACGCAGAACCCTGATGGCCTGGCCATCGGCGAGGCCATCGGGATTGCGGGGACGCTATGCGTCGATTCACCTACAAACTTGGGCGCCAGCGGCCGTCAGCATTTTCGTTAAGTTGCTGAGGTGCGTTGGCCGTAGCGAGCGCAGACAGTTGTGACACAGCCGCAACAGCCCTACCGCGGCGGGGAGGGCTGGCAATCGCAGTGATGATAGTGTGGAACTTGCGGCAGACTGAGACCGCTAACCAACACTCCAGGGAGACCTTTCTTGAAACGGATCACCATCATTCTCACGGCCGTTCTGGCCTGTGCGTCGGGCGGCGTGTGGGCGCATAGTGGTGGGACTGACAGCCAAGGCTGCCATATGGACCACAAGACCGGCATTCGTCACTGCCACTGAAGTCAAGCAGTATTGCGGCGTCCGCCGACATCGCGGACGCCAGCGGCTTAAGGTCTTGAGTAGTTTGCTCGGCCTCAAAAAAGCGAAGCGGGGCTTCCCTTCTTGCGCCGGTCTCCGTCCTTGCCTGACCGCGCCACCCTTGCGGTTACTTCCACCTTCGTAGCACACGTTGAAACACCAGACTGTTCGGCAGCTGCAGCACCACCTCTTGTCCTTCGACTGTTGTTTCCAGTAAGGTGGTATAGACGAGATTTACGTCGAGCACACGGCCCTTAATTCCCGGCTTTTCCCCGTTCTCAAGAAGCTCCACAACATCCCCAATGCGGAACGCACCGGTGACGTATATCAGGAGCGCGCAGAACAGGTTCGAGAGTACACTCCACGCGGCGAAAAACGCGACCGCCCCGACAGTGGCAAATCCCGTGAATGCGGTCCACAGGACGGTTCCAGACACGCCCATTCGCTCCAGAGCCCAGAGCGTGGCAGCTACGTACACGATGGTCGCGACCACACGCAAAGACAGCGCCGCAACTTTTCCTGGCAGAGAATATGTATTGGTCAGCTTTCTAAGCAACCGCCGCGCGATGCGCACTGCTAACCATGCGCCAGCCGCAATCAGCACGACCTCGATAGCGGGAACAAGAATGTCGAACCAATCTGCCAGCCACTGCGGCAAGCTTTCGTGTATAGCTTGAAGAAGTTTGTTCATCGAAATAGAGATACAGCCACAGCACCGTACTGTGGCACAGATACCAATAATCGGATTTTTACCGTTCCGGTCTTTGCTTGAAGGTCAAGCGCGACAACTTACATGCCGGCGTCGTGCCTACACTCACCGGTTTTTGATCGAGGTGCAGGCTCGATCGGCTCAACCAACAGATCACCGAAAAAGTAGGCGGCAAATTGATGGCGATTGCTGAGGTTCGCCTTGGCGAATACGCCCGCGGCAATTGTCCGCACCGTCACATCATGCCACGCTAGCGAGTGAGCGCACTCTTCAAGGGTCAACCCTTTTATGAGAAGCATCGCCACTTCCGTTTCCGATGGCGTATATTTCCAGCGCTCGAACTGCAGCAGCATCGACTGCAACAACTGCCGCGTCGCCTGAATTGCCACCTCGTTTCGTTCCGCCATCACCTGCCCTCGTACCTTGGCTGCGCCAGGTAGCGCCTCAGAAACAGGTCGGTTTGGGCTGACACGACGACACCGTTTTCGAATCACGAACCAAAGGATCGCGAGGCCGCCCACTACCTACGCGACTGCGTCGGCGACGACATGAGCGTCCGGTGTTCGCGTTGCAAGGTGGTAGAAATCCCACGCCTGATAGGTCGAGATTGCCATCAGAAGTGCCGTCAGTCTCGACCGCATAGCAGCGAAGTCCTTGCGACTTTTTGGGGTTGACAACGAACACCCCGGATCTAAGCGCAGCGCGAAAGACAAGCACCTTCGAAAGAGGCTGCGCCTAAGAACATCTGATGGAAAGCGACTTCCTAGGCTTGAGCACTAAGGGTGATGAGGCCCGCTGACAACTGCGGGGCGTCAAGTTTACTATGCAGAACATTGCGGCGACATTGCCGAATGGTTACGCACCAACGCATCGAACCCGACGCCCGTTCTCCGAAGCACTTGGGTTACCATGAGCTAACGCTGACGCTTCGTCAGGCAACTTCTTCTGCCGCAAAGCACTCGACGGCGGACTGCGCCGTCATCATCTCGTAATCCCCCCGACAGGTGAGCGCCCTAGAATCCCGCTGTTCGCTCTCTGCTGGCCAAGTCGCCATCCTTCGGACTCCCGCGTGAATCGCATCCTCGGCTCGTGGGGCGTCAAGCGGCGCCGCGTGAACTGCTCCATGATCCAACATCACGACGGCGACGAACCACATCCGGCATCTATGTCGTTGCGCCCTGAGAGCATTTGACCAAGCGCGGTAGCAGTGGCCACCGCACACCTGGACGGGCAGTCTCTTGAAGCGACAGATTTTCATGGCTTTGACCATCGCACTCACGGTGGTCCTCTGGATGTCCACGCTATCCGTGCGTCCCCTCTATGAACCCGACGAGGGTCGTTACGCCGAGGTTCCGCGCGAGATGTTCGTCTCCGGCGATTGGGTCACGCCGCGGTTGAACGGCATCAAGTTCTTCGACAAGCCGCCCCTGCAGTATTGGGCGACCGCCAGCGCCTATACGCTCTTCGGGCCGTCCGAGTGGACAGCAAGGATCTGGAGTGCGCTTGTGGGACTGCTGGGCGCACTCGCCGCATGGTGGGCGGCGCGATCGCTCTATGACACGCGCATAGGCCTCGCCTCAGCGCTGGTGCTCATCGGCGCTCCCCTCTGGATTCTCGGCTCGAATCTGACAACAACAGACATTGGTGTCGGCGCACTGCTCGGCAGTGCCGCTCTCGTTTTCGCCGTGGCCTACCAGAATCGGGAACCTCGCTTATACCCCCTGATCTGGTTGTTGGTCGGTCTGGCATTTCTTGCCAAAGGCCTGATTGCCCTGGTACTGCCAGGAATCACGCTGCTGCTATACGGGGCGGTCACTCGACAATTTTCCGCATTTTTTAGCGCGAGATTCTGGCGCTGGAGCCTGCTTGCGGTGGCCATCACCATGCCTTGGTTTGTCGTGGTGTCCCAGCGCAACCCCGAATTTCTGAATTACTTCTTCATCCACGAACACTTCGCGAGATTCTCGTCCTCGGTTCACGAGCGGGACAAGCCATTCTGGTTCTTCCTGGCCGTTGGTGCGGCAGGCGTCCTGCCGTTCATGGGCTTGATTCCCCGTGCTATCGCACTCCGCTCTCGCAGCGCACAGGCAACGCCTGGCTTCGACGCACGACTGTTTCTGTCGCTGTGGGTAGTCGTTGTCATTGCCTTCTTTTCGATTTCGCGCTCGAAGCTGCCGCTCTATATCCTGCCCGCCTTACCACCGGTGGCCGTCTTGCTCGCGTACAGATCCATGACTGCAGCCCGCCCCACACTGGCGGCAAGCTTTCTTGCCATGCCTGTGCTCGGCGTTGCCATCGCCGTGCTGCTATGGCATCCGACAATGTCGAATGCGGTACTGAAGCTCAATATCAGCAATCCGGCCTCATTGCATACCTGGGGCGCCATCACGATGGGCATTCTGGTCATCGGTGGCTTCCTGGCCTTTGGGATCGCCCTGCGCGGCCACAGGCTCTGCGCGGTTGCCGTCGCTTCGCTGGCGACGCTGGCCAGCCTTCAGGCTGGCTTGATGGCGTCTCGGGCGTTTGGGTCCCTCTCCATCAAACCACTTGGCTTGGAAGCCAAGGCGGCGTCCCGCGACAACACACAACTGTTCAACGTGGGCCAGATTGACCGAGGTCTGGCGTTTTACGCCGAACGAGAACCGATCATTGTCGGGGCCAGATCCGAGCTGGATCTCGGCTTCTCGGTCGAGCCCGACAAGTGGATTGCTAATGAAGAAGCTTTTGCGCAGCGATGGCTGACCCCTGGTCACAAGCTCGCGGTCATGCGGCACGAGACGTTTCATCGACTGAGACCGCTGCTCGGCGGCAACACAACTGTGATCGGACGACATGGCGTCAACGTTCTGGTGCAAAAACCATGAACATCCCATCACGATTTGTACGGTTTCTGGGCGCGGGGGCGACGGCAACCGCTACACACTACGCAACACTGATCACGCTGGTCGGTTTCGGGGTTGCAGCGCTACCGGCGTCTGCCGCCGGCAGTGTTGCAGGCCTTCTGACGCACTACTGCATCAGCAGCCGATGGGTGTTCACACCAGTCCGACCACAACGCGCCACTTTCGGACGGTTCATTCTCGTTTCCGCGCTGGCGTTCTTTCTTAACTCACTTCTGATGTGGGCTGGACTAGCATTGGGGCTTCACTACCTGGTTGCTCAAATCCTCTCGACAATTTTCGTCATGTTGGTCAACTACGTACTCCATGCAAATTGGACGTTCATGAATGGAGCGATGCGATGAATGCCGCCAGCCTGCTGCCAGAGAAGATCTCGGTCGTCGTACCGCTCTTCAATGAAGAAGCTGTCCTGCCACAGTTTCACTTTCGGCTTCTCCGCGTGATGGATGGATTGGCATCGGACTACGAGATTATCTACGTGGACGATGGCAGCCGCGATCGATCACTGGCGGTTGCACACAATCTCAAGGCGGCCGAAGCGCGCGTCGGCATTGTCGAGCTGAGTCGCAACTTCGGCAAGGAAGCCGCGCTAACGGCGGGCCTCGACGTGGCAAGCGGCGACGCCGTTGTGATCATCGACGCCGATCTGCAGGATCCGCCCGAACTGATTCCGTCGTTGATCGAGAAATGGCGCGAGGGGTTCGACGTGGTGTACGCCACGCGCACTTCCCGGGATGGCGAATCGTTCCTCAAGAAGTTCACCGCGCACTGGTTTTACCGCCTGATGGGCAAGCTCAGCGATACGGAGATTCCGGCCGACACCGGCGACTTCCGCGTCATGAGCCGTCGTGCCGTTGCCGCACTCGGACAACTCCGGGAGCAGCACCGCTTCATGAAGGGGCTGTATGCCTGGATAGGATTCCGGCAGACGGCCGTCTTGTATCGGCGTGACGCGCGGGCATCCGGGACGACCAAGTTCAACTACCGCAAGCTGTTGCGTTTTGCCGTGGATGGCATCACTGCCTTTTCCACCGTGCCGCTCAAGTTTGCAACCTCGATCGGCCTGCTTGTTGCCGTTCCCGCCTTTGGCATGGCCGCCTTCATCGTTGGCAAGACGCTGCTCTACGGCGACCCCGTACACGGCTACCCATCCATGATGACCGCCCTGCTTCTGCTGGGCGGCCTGCAACTGGTTTTCCTAGGCGTGCTCGGGGAATATGTTGGGCGTCTGTTCAATGAAGTCAAGCGGCGGCCGGTGTATCTGGTGGCAAGCTATACGGCGCCGATCGGCCCCGGCACCCCCACCGCTGAGCCGGGGCAGGTGGCCGCAGCGACACGGGGTGGCACCCCGCCTGCAGCAATCTTTCACGCACCCGGATGCCCGGAAGGCAAAGCTCCTGGCCTCCCCGAGGCTCCTCAGCGGGATGCCATCCTCACGGAAACCCTTGCGCCAAGCCGATAGACAGCCCGCCTTCCATGCGCTCTCACGACATGGCCAGCAACTATCGGGATCATGACGTTTTCGAAAGAAAGAGCCTCGTATTCAACTTATTCCGTTCTTCGCATCCACCGACCATTGACCCTGTAGTCACTACAGACTATTTACTACAGGCATTGGCTGACGCGTAGCAGCGCAAGTCGTCGCAGCACCCGACACCACGGGGCCGCAGCGACGATCCATCCACTTAGGAGGAATGATGGGTTTCTTGGAAAGGCTCATGGGCCGTCACAGCGGCGGTCATCACGGCGGCGGAAGTGAGCACGGTCGTCGAGGAGGTCATCATGATGGTGGCGGCAGCTACGGCTATGGGAATCCTTTGCCACCACAAAGCCCCGCCGGCGTCCACTGCCCCAACTGCGGCACGGTGAGCGCCCAGGGCGCGCGCTTCTGCCAGCAATGCGGCAGTTCACTGGCTCCGGCGCCGTGCAGTCGATGCGGCACCTTACTCCCACGCGACGCAAAGTTCTGTGGAAGTTGCGGCAATGCCGCCAAATGAGTCGGCGGCCATAGCTGCCGCCGCATCTGGCATCGCCATCATTGCGGCCGGGGCCCGTCATGGGGATTTGTCGCGATAGGCTAGCAGTCGAAGCGCATTGAACACGACGATCAGCGTCGACCCCTCATGCATGGCCACGGCGGGCCCGATACCGAGGCCGAGGATCGTGGCTGGCAGAAGGAACGCCACGACGCCGAGGCTGATATACACGTTCTGAAGGATGATGGCCCGCGTATGTCGGCTTAAACCGACCACAAAAGGCAGGTGTTGGAGGTCGTCGGCCATCAGCGCAACATCCGCCGTTTCCAGTGCCACATCTGAACCTGCCGCACCCATTGCGATGCCCACCGTGGCGTTGGCCATTGCCGGCGCGTCGTTGACGCCGTCGCCGACCATGGCCACTTTGGCTTCCGCGCGCAACGTCTGGATGGCTTTGACCTTGTCCTCAGGCATCAGATCGCCCCAGGCTTCATCGATACCTACGTCCTTGGCGACGGCTTCGGCTGCGCGCTGGTGATCGCCGGAGATCATGATCATGCGTGTGATACCCAGCCTGCGCAGTGCCTCGAGGGCAGCGCGCGCCGAGGCGCGCGGCGTGTCCATCAGCCCAATGGCGCCGAGGTCCCGATCTCCCTGCCTGACGATCATTGTCGTGCGGCCAGTGCTGCGCAGCGTCTGCACTGCGCTCGCCATCGATTCGCTAAGCGGTGCAATCCCGTCGGCGCCGAACATGTCAGGCTTGCCAATCCAGACGGTCTTACCGCACAACGTCGCCGTGACCCCGCGTCCGGTCAAGCTTTGGAGATGAGACGCTTCCGGGATGGAACTGCCTTCCAGGCGCTTGCGGCCATCGCGGGCAATGGCCGCAGCCAACGGGTGGTCGCTGAGCGACTCCACGGCGACCGCTACGCTCAACAATTCCGCTTCAGCTACTCCTTCGGCGACCATCACATCGGTAATACGGGGGCGCCCCTCCGTCAGCGTCCCCGTCTTATCGAATGCAATGGCTTTCAGTGAACCCAGGTTTTCGAGCGGCGCCCCGCCCTTGATCAGTACACCCCCTCTAGCGGCGCGCGCTACCCCCGACAGCACCGCGCTCGGTGTCGCGATGGCGAGCGCGCATGGGCTGGCGGCAACCAGCACCGCCATGGCGCGGTAGAAGGTCGCACTGAACGGCTCATTGATCACTAGCCCTGCAAACAGCAGCAATACCGCCAGCACAAGCACTGCAGGAACAAAGATCCGTTCGAACTTCTCAGTGAACCGCTGGCTCGGTGACTTTTGCGCTTCGGCCTCGTTGACCATCTTGACGACTTTCGCCAGGGCGCTGTCCGTGGAAAGGCGCGTCACTTCCACTTCAATGGCGCCGGCGCCATTGATGGTTCCGGCGAACACGCGGGACACGGCCCCTACGGCATCGGGCTTCCTCCTGGCTGCGGCGGCGTCATCCACGGGCTGCTTGTCGACCGGGATGCTTTCGCCAGTAACCGGCGCTTGATTGACTGCGGAAGCCCCCTTTACCAGAAAACCATCGGCGGGGAGGCGTTCGTTCGGCCGAACCACCACCACATCCCCCACCTGCAATTCCTCGACGGGGACCTCTCGTACCTCGCCTTCACGCCGCACACTTGCTGTAGCCGGTGCGAGCGCCGCCAACGCTTCGATCGCCCGCTTGGCGCGCCCCATGGCGTAGTGTTCGAGCCCGTGGCCGAGACTGAACAAAAAGAGAAGTAGCGCGCCTTCCGCCCAAGCGCCTAACGCCGCCGCCCCTGCGGCGGCTACCAGCATCAGTGTGTCGATTTCGAACTTCTTTAGCCGGAGGTTCTCTATCGCTTCCCGAACGGTATAGAAACCACCAAAAAAATACGCGCCGACAAAGAAGGCAACCGGAATCCATGCTGGCAGGCTGCCGAACAGCTTACCAACGGCAAATCCGAGACCAAGCAAGGCCCCACAGATCAGGGAGAAGATTAGCTCAGTATTCGGGCCAAACACGCTGCCGTGTGCGTGGGCCTCATGCCCCTCGCCTTCCCCATGTGCATGATCCTTGACGCCTTCGCGGTGTTCATGGTCTGCATGACCGCTCTTCCGGGCACCGATCTCAACCGGCGCGAGCCCGCGTTTTGACAGGGCCTGCTCGATCCCTGCCGCGGAGATCCGATCGTTGTCGAATTCGACGCGCGCTATGCCGGAGGCGCTGACTTCGGCCTCGATGACGCCGGGCAAGGCCCGCAGTTGGCTAGCTACGGTTCGCGCTCGTCGTTCGTGCCAGACGCCCTTCAATTGCCAAAGCACATGACCAAACCGCGACGAAATCACCGCACCCGTGCTTGTCACCAGCTCCCGGATGCGGGCAAGGGAAATCGCTGCGGGATCGTAGTGGACACATATCTGTGAATCGCTATCAACATTTGCAGTTTTTATATGCGCCGCCTCGACGCCCTCTTTCCCTCTCAGTTCGGACAGCAACCGTTCTACACAGGGATCAGAGGAATCGGGAAGGCCAGGAAGCAAGACAGGAATGTCCAGGCGCAGCTTTTCGGTCATTGTCGCGGGCTCCAGTCAGTCTGAATCGGCATTCACGCCGTTGCACACTATTAGCAACTAGTGTGCCCCGCATTGCAACAACAAAGCTCAACGAGTCAGCGCCCCAATGCCCCGCCGTAATGCGTTGGTAATGTGCCCGCAATCTGAGCGTACTATCTTGCGGATGACAGGATCCTCATGTCATCCGTCCAGGAACCATACAGATGATTAGCGCCGTCGCATGCTCTGCCTTGCTGGCCTACGCTTTGCCGGCTCCTGCGACCGGTGATCGACTCAGCGAGAAGCCGACCCAGTGGCACACCCTCGCCATTGGACATTCAGACACGGGATACGCCTCCCGCGACCAACGGGTTGCCTGGGCGGCCAACCCGCGACATCGCACAGCCAAACATCCGTCGAAGCAGGAATCCGCAGCGAGCACACCGGAGCCGTCTTCCAGAGACGCGTCCAGCGCTGTCGCCGCACCCAAGCCGCCCTGCCAGTAGTCGCGGTTTCCCCGCTAGGGCCGCATGTCCTGGTAGAGCTTGAGCATGTCCTTGTACTCGTCGGCAGTCTTTTGAATGGAGAACCGCATCCGCAGCGCGTTCTCTGCAAACGCCACACGCTCGACGTCCATCTCCACGGTGTTGCCGTCCATACTCGACTGCAGGGGGACGCGATACATCAGATCCTCTTCCAGCGCGGGCTTGCTTGCCTCGATGTGTCGCGGCGAAGTCATGGTCATGCCCGCAAAATTCTGGCCACTGCCCATCACCCTATCCAACTCGGCGCTGAAGTCGATATCGCGCGCCTTGTAGTTCGGCGTATCCGCATTTGCAATATTTGCAGACAGCAGCTCGAACCTCCGTGTGCGAAGTCGCAGCGCTTGCTCATGAACGCTGTCTTCGCTACGCGCCCATTTTGCGACGTATGGCGTGTCCATCCTTACTCTCCAACTAGATCGGAACCCGCAGCGTATTGCAAAGGCAGTCGATCTTGCTTCGAGAGAAGCGACCTCTTTTCGTGAGTTTCCCATTACCGGCCCGCAATGTTCGCGCGCACACAGGTTGACGCGTCCGCGCGAAAGCCATGTCAATCCACATAACCCCGGTACGTTCCACCTTGTCGTCATCACGCGACGAAGTGACCCCACGTAATTACTTCGCAATCTGACCGTCATCTGCAGATTTCTATACTCGCCCCCACCAAATTAATTTCGGGTCTTAATGAGGAGAATCCATGAAGATTAGTCGCATTGCCGTCGCATCCCTCGGTCTGTTCGCTACAACCGCATTCGCTCAATCGAGCGTCACGCTGTATGGTGTGGCCGACGCGGGTATCGAGTATCTGAGCAACGTCCCATCGGCTTCGCCCGGTGGCTCGAACCAGGTTCGCATGACCTCCGGCAACATGTCGACGTCGCGTTGGGGCCTGCGTGGCGTCGAAGACCTTGGCGGCGGTCTGAAAGCCATCTTCGAATTGGAAAGCGGCATTTCGTTCGACACCGGCGCACAGAACAACAGCACCCGTCTTTTTGATCGTAGTGCCTTCGTAGGATTGGGTAGCAAATATGGTCAACTGACGTTGGGTCGTCAAACGACACCAATGTATGACACCACGCTGCAACTCGACCCGATGGGCTTCGCGCCGCGCTACTCGCTCTTCAAGATGGATGACGTCTTGGCGGGTCGCGCTGACAATGCTATCAAGTACCGTGGCATCTTCAGTGGCCTGACGGTCACCGGCCTCTACAGCTTTAGCCGCACCGGCGGCGGCGAAGTGCCGGGGAACTACAAGGTCGATCGAAACATGGGCGTATCGCTCATGTATGAAACCGGCGCCCTCGCTGTCGGCGCGGTGTACGACGAGATCCAGGGCAGCACCGTCGCCACGGCCGACCGCAAGGACCGCCGCGCTCTAATTGGCGCGAGCTACGCTTTCGGACCGGCTAAGGCATTTATTGGTTATCGCTGGTACAACGGCAATGTCGGTGCGCTGCCGACGAACGGTTCTAACATTTACTGGGCCGGCCTGCGCTATGGCCTGACGCCCGCACTGACGCTGACCGGCGCCGCCTACTACACGGACAGCCGCAATTCTGGCGCAGACCCGTTCCTGTTCGTTGCCTCGGCAGATTACGCTTTCTCGAAGCGTACCGATGTGTATATGAACGTCGGTTATGCACTGAACCGCGGCAACTCGCAGCTGGGCATGAACGGCTACAACTCGACGACCGGCAGCCCGACCAACGTTGTCCCTGGCAAGGATCAGACCGGCGTCGTCGTAGGCGTACGCCACAAGTTCTGAGCGAGCTCAAAAGAATCGACACTTTCTTGTTAATTCAAGAGAGTTTGTGCCTCCCAACCGGGAGGCATTTTTTTATGACAGGATCGTAATACGCGGGTAATTCAGTGGAGCAGGTCCGGTAGCTAGACTGTGAACACGGTGAGCGATTAGAGACTCACAAACATTGACTCCGGAGAGATTCCATGAAGACGATTCACACTGCCCTGATTGCTGCTGCCCTCACGATTGCTGCCGCCGGCTCCGCCATCGCTGCTACCCCTGATGGCCAGATCCACCGTCCCCGCGACCCCTACACCGACGGCGGACGCGCCGCAGTCAACGACATTTACGCCGGCGGTGCACGCATCGACAAGCGCGACGTGTTCACCGACGGCGCACGCCTCGGCCAGCGTGACGTATTTACCGACGGCTCGCGTATTGGGCCGCGTGATGTGTTCACCGATGGCGCACGCGGAATTTGACGCAAGCCGTCCCTGAAACTCAGACCGACCTCTGTGGGGGAGCCAGGCACCCGTCAGTTGCTTGGCTCTTGGTGCTCTTTCGCTTTATCCCGATGGCGAAAGCTTCCGAAGCTTGCCCTCCCCGGAGGGCAAGCTTTTTTTCCCTCCATCGGCGTCAATCCGGTGCCGTTCATGATGCGGTGGCGCGTGCTACAACTTCCCATCGCCTCGTGTATTGCTAAGCGGCAGAACCGACGCCAATGACGATGAAAAAGGCCCCGCATTGTGCGGGGCCTGTAGTTCACCGGTTCAGCAACGTTCAGCCACCTGTGAAGAGGTCGCTTCTATCAATATAGACGCGCACGCCAGCGCTACCCGGCAGATCCGGCATCAACAAGCCAAGGTCCACACTCGTATCCCTGACCATCTGGGCGAAGGTCCATGCGACGATCTTCTCGCCGGCCCGAAACGCCACCGTCTCGCCAGAGTCCACGTTGACATACCGCATCCCTGGCTTCACGTCGATAATGCGACTGGCCTGAGATTGGCCGGCTGGATCGCCATACAAGGTCGCGTGACGCTTCGCCATCGCCTGCGCCGTCGCCGTCGACGCAGGCACGCCCGGTTTCAACCCGGTCATTTCCAAAGCATACGAAGCCGACATCCCACCCAACAGCAACGCCGCAAACAGCAAGGCGTGTTTCTTCGTTTTCATAGTCATCTCCTTTCTAGAGACTTCGTTGATCTATGAAAACGAGTGTATAAATTGTACGCATGCTGCAGCCTTGCCCGGCGATTACAAATAGGCAATCGGGCTCATTGCACCACTCTACCCAACGACTGGTCGGTCCTGACTCGGCCTACCCACCGAAACCCGCGCTGAGGCTTCAGCACCGTTGAGCGGGAAGCGCAATGTAAAGCGTGTCTTCCCATCCAAGCCGCTCACGGCTGACGCGTCGCCGCCATGGAGCTCCATGATCGACAGGACGATGGCCAGGCCCAGCCCCGTGGACTGTGACGAGTTGGATCTCGCCCTATCCCCACGGAAGAACCGATCAAAGATGAGGGAAAGTTCCCGCTCCGGGATTGGGTCTCCAACGTTCGTGATGTCGATGCAACAATGTGCCGCTTCGCGGCGCACCACCAGATCTATCATCGAATTCGGCCACGCATGACGGACCGCATTTGACAGAACATTGTTGATCGCACGCTGGAACAGAATGGCATCAGCGACCAGGGTGGCATCCCCGCTTACCCTGATTACGACGCTTCGCTCCTCTGCAAGCACCGAAAAGTAGGCGGACAACTTGCGAAGTTCTGCATTCAACTGGAGTTCCGTCAACTCGAGCGCCACATTGGCACTGTCAGCTCGCGCGAGGAACAACATCGCATCGATCATCCTCGCAAGTCGCTGGTATTCGACCAGGCTTTCCTCCACCAAGGCGACATACTCGGGCCCGGTGCGGTCTCGTGACAAGGCGACCTCGGCATGTCCAATGAGGTTGTTAAGCGGCGTGCGCAAATCATGGGCAAGATCGGCGGAGAACCGCGACAGCTTCTGATAACCATCCTCGAGGCGTTGCAGCATCGCATTGAACGCAGAGGCGATATCACGCACTTCGGTGGGCTTGGGTGGCATGTCCACCCGGTAGCTCAGCCGTTCCACACTGATCCGGTTGATCTGCTTGATAAGTACGTGCGCCGGCTCCAGCTCACGGCGCGTAATGGCCGCCCCCACCAGGGCCGTCAATATCACACCGACGGTGGTACCAAGCACGAGCGTCGTCCGGAATCGCGCAGTCACCTGCTTCCTGTCCTCGCCAGACTTCGCCACGAACACCGTCGCCCGCGTACCGTCTCGCCCCAACACCGCATCGGCGGACTGGAACATGAGCGATGACTTTCCCGTGACCGCCGCTTGGTCAGTGCCTTCCAGCAATGCATCGTTGCCCGTGCGAAACAAAAGCCGGCCATCCAGCGCCGTGACGCGAACGATGAGGTCCGAGTAACCTCGCACCAGATCATCGAAGCGATGCTGCGCCGCCGGGACGCCCTGCACCCCGTCCACCTCGCGCAAGAAATGCTCGACCTGTTCGAGTTTTCCCTTTACAACCTCATCGTCTCTGGCCTCGAGTTGCGCGGCGAGCGAGTAGTAAGCAAAGGCGCCCATGCTGGCCAGCGCGATAGACAGTACCAATGCAAAGAAGAGCCCAAGCCGCCTCGTCAGTGACAGCGGGGTTATCGAAGTCCCGGGCCTCATTCCGTCACCGGCCGCGCTCTGGGTCGAGGACATAGCCCATTCCCCGTACGGTATGGATCAGCTTTTGATCGAAGGGATCATCCACCTTGGATCTCAGGCGCCGGATCGCGACGTCAACGACATTGGTATCCGTGTCGAAGTTGACGTCCCAGACCTGGGACGCGATCGTGGTTCGCGACAGCACCTCCCCTCTCCGGCGCATGAGCAGGTGCAACAGCGAGAACTCCTGATTCGTCAATTCAATGCGGGTAGTTCCCCGGAATACCCGCCTTCCAAGCACGTCGATGTCCAGATCGGCAATGCGCAATCGCTCGGACTCCTTCGAGGTGCTTTGGCGCAAGCAACGCCGGATACGGGCAAGGAGCTCGGCAAAGGCGAAGGGCTTGACCAGGTAATCGTCTGCCCCCAACTCGAAGCCTCTGACACGATCCGCCACATCATCCAGCGCCGTCAGAAACAGTACGGGTGTCTCGGACTTGGATCGAATGGACTTGATGACCGTCCACCCGTCCATACCTGGCAGCATGACGTCCAGGATGATGACGTCGTAGTCGGTCTCTTCCGCCATGTGGAGCCCATCGCCACCATTGTTCGCGATGTCGACCACGAAACCCGACTCCGACAATCCCTTCTGCAAATACTCCGCAGTACGCGGTTCGTCTTCTACAACAAGTACCCGCACCTTAGTTTCCTCCTGCAGCAAGCGACTTCGATCCGACCAGTGCTGGCGATGCATTGAAATGCTGAGCTGCATCCGCTTGTTCGCATGGTGCCAGTTCGAACTGAATGGTCACGTGCGTGATATCGAATTTGTCAGCCAGCATCTGCTTCAATTCCGGTAGCACTTCCATTTCCGGGTTGACGGCCGTGTCATTCACGACATGAACCGTCAAGCTCGCCTTGCCGCTGGTAAGTGCCCAGATGTGGAGGTCATGGAAGCTTTTTACCCCGGGCGTCGCCAGAATTTGCTTCTCAACCTCTGCCAGATCCACGTCATCGGGTACGCCTTCGAGCAGCACATTCAGGCTCGACTTCAGCAGGATCCACGTGCGAGGCAGTACCCAGAGGCCGATCAGCACCGCAATGGCGGAGTCGACCCACGCCCAGCCCGTGAAGCGGATGATGATCGCACCGGCGATGACGCCAACCGACCCGAGCAGATCGCTCCAGACTTCCAGATAAGCACCCTTCACGTTCAGGCTGCTGCTTTGCCCGGAGGACAGCATGCGCATGCTGATGAGATTGATGATCAGGCCCAGCACAGCCACGACGAACATGCCGGTTGACTCAATCTGAGGTGGCGATTTCAGCCGCAGGTAGGCTTCGTACAGGATGTAGATAGCCACACCGAACAGCAGCAATGCGTTAAAGGCCGCGGCAAGAATCTCAAAACGGTAGTAGCCAAATGTCCGCTTCTTGTCCGCGGGTCGCTTGGCGATCGCAATAGCAGCCAGTGCGATGGCCAGTGCGACGGTGTCCGTGAGCATGTGCGCGGCGTCGGAGATCAACGCCAGGCTCTTCGTCATGACACCACCGACCACTTCGGCAATCAGGAACGTACCGGTCAGCGCAAGGGCGATCTTGAGCGATCGCTCGTTGCCACCGGGATGGTCGTGTGAGTGACCTGCGCCCATAGAAACTCCTATAAAAATTGGGCGGTACGATGACCGCCCAAGGATTTACGTCATGCAGGCTGGCGGCCTTGATCCGGTTGATGCGTCTGAGTGACTGGCTCGCGAGTATCTTCCGCGTCCTCATCCTTGCGGTGAGCAAGTCGATAGAGCACCGGCAACACCAGTAGGGTCAGCGCCGTGGACGACAAGATGCCACCGATTACCACCGTTGCGAGGGGACGTTGCACCTCAGCGCCCGTACCGGTGGCGATGGCCATCGGCACGAAACCCAGGGATGCCACCAGGGCCGTCATCAGCACCGGACGCAGTCGCGTCAGGGCGCCAACTCGGACCGCGCTGTCGAGGGAATGCCCTTCTTCGCGCAGCGATCGGATAAACGACAGCATCACCAGACCATTGAGCACCGCCACCCCGCACAGCGCGATGAAGCCCACCGCTGCAGTAATGGACATCGGAATGCCGCGTATCCACAGGGCAAGAATCCCGCCAGTCAGCGCAAAGGGAATGCCCGTGAAGACTAGCAAGCCATCCTTGATGTTGTTGAACATCGCAAACAACAGTACGAAGACCAGCAACAGCGCCACCGGCACTACCACCTGCAGGCGGGTGGTGGCGGACTGCAGTTGCTCAAAGGTGCCACCCCATGTCATCCAGTAGCCAGCCGGGATCTTGACCTGGCTTTGGATAGCCGCTTCCGCCTCGGGCACGAATGAACCAATATCACGTCCACGAACGTTGGCACTGATCACGATGCGGCGCTTGCCGTTCTCGCGCGAGATCTGGTTCGGGCCGGGCGCCATTTCCAGCGTCGCCACCTCGCTCAATGGGATAAACGTCGTTCTCGCGTCCACTCCTTTTGGCAACGGAATCGGCAATCGGCGCAGAGCCTCGACCTCGCCGCGCACAGCTTCGGGCAGGCGGACCACGATATCGAAACGACGATCGCCCTGGAAGAAGGTTCCGGAATCACGGCCTCCGACGCCCGTTGCCACCGCGTCTTGCACGTCGCTCATGTTAAGCCCGTATCGCGCCGCCTTCTCCCGATCGATCTTGACCGTCAGCATCGGCAAGCCGGTGGTCTGTTCTACCTTCACCTCCTGCGCGCCGGGGATGCCCTGCAGCACGGCCGATACCTTCTTCGCCGTCTCGCTGAGCACGTTGTTGTCATCGCCGAAGATCTTGACTGCGACGTCCGAGCGGACCCCGGAGATCAGCTCGTTGAACCGCAGCTGGATCGGTTGGGAGAACTCGTAGTTGTTCCCGGGGATCTTGCCGGCTTCCTCCTGGATGGCGGACAGCAGTTCGGCATGTGTTTTCTTCGGCTCTGGCCAATCCTTCTCAGGCTTGAGCATGATGTAGCCATCCGAAATATTCGGCGGCATCGGATCGGATGCAATCTCCGCCGTACCTGTCCGCGCAAACACGCGCTCGATTTCGGGGAATTTTGCCTTGAGGGTCGTCTCGATCGTCTTCTGCATCTCCACGGACTGCGACAGGCTCGTGCCAGGAATGCGCAGCGCCTGGATGGCAATGTCGCCTTCGTTCAGATTGGGGATGAACTCGCTGCCCAGGCGGGCCGCAATGGCCACGCACAGAACAATTGACACCGCGGCAAACGTCAATACAACGGCCGTGTTCGCGAGCGACTTTTCCAGCAGCGGCTCGTAGCGACGCTTCGCCCAGAGCATGAGACGATTTTCTTTCTCGGCCACCCGTTCGCCGATGAACAAGGCGACCGCAGCCGGAACGAACGTCACGGACAGAATCATCGCGCCCAGCAGCGCCAGGACGACCGTGAACGCCATCGGGTGGAACATCTTGCCTTCCACCCCCGTCAGCGCAAAGATCGGCAGGTAGACGATCATAATGATGAGCTGACCGAAGATCAGTGGGCGACGCGCCTCCTTCGCTGCGGCAAACACCTCATGGAACCGCTCGGAGCGCGTCAATGGCCGGCCATGGTGTTCCTGCGCATGCGCCAGTCGCCTCACACAGTTTTCGACAATCACCACCGCGCCATCGATGATGATGCCGAAGTCGAGCGCGCCCAAGCTCATCAGGTTCGCACTGATCTTGTAGTTCACCATCCCCGTGAAGGTGAACAACATCGCCAGCGGAATGATCGTCGCGGTAATCAGCGCCGCGCGGATGTTACCCAGGAAAAGGAACAGAATTACGATGACGAGCACCGCGCCTTCAAGAAGGTTCTTCTTGACGGTCGCAATGGCCTTGTCGACCAGACGTGTCCGGTCGTATACCGTTACGATCTTCACACCTTCCGGCATCGTACGGTTAATGGAAGCGACCTTTTCATCGACCGCTTTTGACACAGCCCGGCTGTTTTCGCCGATGAGCATGAATACCGTGCCCAGCACAACTTCCTTGCCATTCTCGGTTGCCGCACCGGTACGCAGTTCCTTGCCAATCTCCACATCCCCGATGTCGCGAATGCGGATCGGCTGCCCCTGCGCTGTACCGACAATAATGTTGCGGATGTCGTCTTCGGACGCAACCTGACCCGGCGCACGAACCAGATACTGCTCGCCCCTACGCTCGATGTAGCCCGCACCCACGTTGTCGTTGTTCTTGTTCAGCGCATTGACGACGTCGGTCAGCGTCAGCCCGTACGACGCTAGCCGTTCAAGACTCGGCGCGACCAGGTACTGCTTGTTGAAACCACCGATAGTATTGATCTCGGTGACACCGGGCACGTTACGCAGTTGCGGCCGTACCACCCAATCCTGGATTTCGCGCAAATCTGTCGGCGTATAGGCAGTCCCGTCAGCTTTGCGAGCACCCTCTTCGGCTTCAACGGTCCATAGATAGATCTCCCCGAGGCCGGTCGAAATAGGCCCCATCGCCGGCACAACGCCTTCAGGCAGATTGTCCTTGGCTTCCTGGATGCGCTGGTTGACGAGTTGGCGCGCGAAATAGACGTCCGTGCCATCCTTGAAGATGACCGTCACCTGCGACAAGCCATAGCGGGACAGGGAACGCGTCTGTTCGAGTCCCGGCAGGCCGGCCATCACGACCTCGATCGGATACGTAACACGCTGTTCGGTTTCGAGCGGTGAATAGCCTGGTGCCGAGGTATTGACCTGAACCTGAACGTTGGTAATGTCAGGGACCGCGTCGATCGGTAGTCGGTTGTAGCTGAAAATCCCTAACCCGGCCATTCCAAACACGGCGAGCAGGACCAGCCATCGCTGCTGGATGGCGAAACTAATGATACGTTCAAACATTGCTGTTTCCCCCGTATCAATGGCCGTGTTCGGCGCTGGATTTGCCAAGTTCGGCCTTCAGAACAAAACTGTTGGCGGCGGCGTAACGTGCGCCCGGCTTCAGGCCCTCGACAATCTCGATGACCTTGCCGTTTGTCCGGCCGACCTTCACCGGCTGCGGCACGAATCCACCTTGAACCGCGACAAAGACTACGCTCTCGCCATTGACGTCCTGGACGGCCTCGGTCTTCACCGCAACGGGCACCTCGACATCAGCACCGAATACGTCGACCGTGACGAAGAGACCCGGTCGCCAAGCCATCTGTGGATTGGTCAATGTTACGCGGGCCTTCGCCGTCCGCGTCTGCTCGCCCAGCAGCGAACCCACGTATGAAACGGTGCCATCTGCCTTCACATCGGACGATGCCGAATTGATCGACGCCTTTTCGCCGATGCGCACCCGCTCGACATCCTTGGCAGACACCACGAACTCGGCCCAGACGGACGACAGATCCGACAGCGTGAACACGTTGGCGTTGTCCGCCACCGCTTCCCCAAGCGAGATATGCTTTTCAACGATCATGCCGTCGAACGGTGCGCGCAGCTCGTAGCGATTGAGTGCCGTCGAGCTGTTGCTGGCGCCAATGGCGGTCAGCTTCTGCTGCGCGTTCTGGACACTGATCTGCGCTTCCTGCAGCGCGTTGCGGGCGCTCAGATAATCTTGCTCCGCAGAGATCTTCTGTTCCCAGAGCTTCTTCTCGCGGTCATAAGTGACACGCGCCAGATCCAGACGTTTCTGTGCTGCGAGCAGTTCGCTGCGCTGGTCAGAAAGTCCGGTGCTCGCGATGACCGCGAGAACCTGTCCCTTCTTAACCTGTTGCCCAATATTGGCCGGAACGCTCTCTACGACGCCAGCCAGTCGCGGCACCACGTGGGCTGTCTTGTCTTCGTTGAAACGGATTTCGCCGGGGAACTGGACGCCAGCCTGGACCTTTGCCGAGCCCGCGGTTTGAACCACTACCCCTGTCTTGGCCAGCTGGTCCGCTGTCAACTCAATCTTGCCTTCCTCTTTCGAGAGCCGCACGGCGAGTGGCGAAGACGAACCGGGCAAGGTCACATTTGCGGTCACGTCAAAGACATGGGGCTCGGCAACTGGCTGTTGGCTTTCCAGCGCGTCGCCAGACACCACGAACTTGAGCGCTTGAGACTCGCCCGTAGCCCGCACGAGCTGGCCTGTCGCTGCCACGCCATTTGCCACCGCCTTCCCAGACTTGCTAACCCAGAGCCGAATACGGGCCTCGCCCTTGGATTCGGCCGTGCCAATTTCGACGTCATAGCCATCACGCGAAAAGAGCGCGCCACCATTGGGGCCCTTCTTGACCTCGTGATGCTCGCCGTCGCCGTGTGACTTGTCATCCTTGTGGTCGGCTTCCGCCGCCTGCTTGCCATGGTGCTCGGTGTCGCCATGCCCCTTGGATTCCGAGTGCCCACCCTGCTCTTCCGGCGCAGAGCGCCCGCTCAGCAGAACGCCACCAGTCGCGACGCCGCCCACCAGTACGATGGCCGCAATGGCAGCCTTTTGTTTGTTCGAAATAGCCATGTTTTATGAATCCCGTCTTAACGTCCCAGAATGCGATCGATCGTGGTCGCCGCCTGATAGGTTTGTCCAAGCACGCCGAGATAGCGGATGCGTGCCTGGAACAGCGTGCGCTGGGCATCCAGGACGTCCAGATAATTGAACTTGCCGGCCTCGAAGCCAATGGTCGCCGCGTTGAAGGCTTGCTCGGCGCCTGGCAAGACGGTCTGCTTCAGCGTTTGTGCCGAGGCGCGCGATACCGACAGCTGGTTCGATGCCATCAGGAGATTTCGGGTCAGGCTGATGCGATTGGCCAGATATTCATCCTGGGCCTTGTCCGCCTGGCGAATGGCCGAATACAAGTTGCCCTGATTCCGGTCAAAAATCGGCAACGGGATCGCCACACCGATCACCGCCATGTTGCGGTTGGCTTCTGTATCTCGCTTGGCACCCAGACTGACTGTCAGATCCGGATACTGGCGGCTGCGCTCAACGCCCACCAATGCCTGGCGGCGGTCAAGTTCAGCGCGGCTTGCGGCCACCAGCGGTGAGTTTTCCAGCTCCTTCTGAAGGAGTTCAGGCGCCGGCCTGGATGGCAGCGCGTCCAGATTGCCCTGTGCTTCGGCAAACTGCGGCGATGCATTGCCCCACAACGCCGTCAACGCCTGACGGGCGGACTGCAGGCTCGCCGTTGCTTCGGCCAATTCAAGTTCGGCGTTGGCCTGTTCGACACGTGCCTTAGTTTCGTCAACCGGGGAGATCTTGCCGGCCGCGACGCGGCGTGAAGCGGCTTGCGCGCCCCTCGCAGCGATATCCGCGGAGCCAGTTGCCAGCTTGACGCGTTCCTGTGCGATCAAGACGGAAAAAAAGCTCTCGATTACCTGCGCCCGAATGTCACCGCGAACGCCAGCCAGCGTTGCCTGCGCCAGTTCGCGCGTCCTTTCCGCGGCATTGATACGAGCCGAGCGCTTGCCGCCCAGTTCGATGGGGATATTCATCTGGGCGGTGGATGTACGGGTGGATTTCCGCGTGTCCTCGACCAGCGTCTGGAGTTCCGGGTTCGGAATAACCCGGGCCTGCATGATCCCACCTTCTGTGGAATCGAGTTCCTTGGCGGCGGCGGACAGGTTGAAATTGCTTCCTGCCGCCAGCGACAACGCGGCCTCGAGGGTCAACGGTCCCGCCGCTTCCCTTGGGAAGACGGGCACCATGGACGTGCCGGTGTCAGATTGCGCTACGGCAAAGTTTGGGCTGAGAAATGCTACCGCCAGCCCGAGCGGCAGAAATAGTCTTCGCATCGAATTGCACCAAGGTATGTGACCAGGAGAATTCGGCGAGAGACGAAAGGAGAAAAAGAGTCGTCGTCTCGCCGATCAAGCGAGACGCTGCCACTGAGGACGGTCGGGAGCCCTGGCATTCAGAGACGAGAACTCGGACGCATGTTGAGTATCGGTCACTTCTACCCGATTCGCTATCAACACGTCCTGCGTCTGTCCATAGACGAACGGGAGGGAGACCAGATGGCATACCCCGCAGTCTGTATCCACGAATGGCTTTTTCTCGGCATCCGTTTTACCTTCCGGCTGCTGATGACGATGCTCGTGGTGCCCAAGGTGCCAAGTGGCCGTGGCTTTCTCGTGCTGACAATAGCGTGCCGCTGCCGCCCAGGAAAACTGGAACGGCAAAATGAGCAGCACGAAGATCAGAACGAAACGTCGCATTCCTTGGGAGACTGTGCGGGGGGCTTGGGGTTAAAGTACTAACGGCTGGGCCGTCGCCGAAGTTTACATGAATCCTCGATCACCAGCATTAAGAGCAGATTACGATTATCGCTTTCGCCTGCTCGTTTTGGGGTGCCGCTTTCGCCCCTCATCAGTCTTACGCTTGGGGGCGGGCCCATGCTTCCACCGCAAATAGACAGCGAACCCCACATACAGGACGATCAGGCCGACCAGCATCACGAGCATGCTCTCGACAACAGAATCGGAGACGTGAGCGTAGTGCATGGCTGTACGTGTATGCGGAGTTGCCCGCATCAGGCAAGCGTCACGACCGCCCGGAGGACGCCGGCGTCATGGAACAAATCAAACGACTCCACGACCACCGACAGGCCGAGAAACCAGACCGAGTCCGCAATATTGCGTTGAAAGGAAGACACATGGACCGTCCATGTCGACTCCCCCCTATACAGCGACAGACGGGGAAAGAACGCTGGTGTACGGCGTGCGTATTCGGCGAATTCCGGGAAGGCGGAAGCCAGAAAGCGGTCTTCCGTCCGGATGACAGCCGGGTACATCAGCGCAAATGCGAGCGCCAGGACTGCGGTAACCGCCAGCGACTCGGTCATCGCCCCTAGTCCGATAATGCCTAGCAAGTTGCAGACATAGAGCGGATGGCGACACAGTGAATATGGACCCGAGGTCACCAAGGTATTGTTCTTGCGCCCGGAAATGTACAACGCGCACCAGAGCCGCCCGACCGTGGCCAGGCTCACCCCCAACATCCCCAGCGTCAGCAGCAGCGGCGACACCCAGGTACCGTCCCAGCGAGAATGGCCAAAGACCAGACTTGCCAGGACAAACGTTACGACAACACGCCAAACGCCGATGCGGTGGCGTGTCAGGAAATTGTCCAGCGCCCTCGAGAGACCAGCGGGTTGGGACGGGGAGATTGAAGAATCGGTCATGCGGTTCGGGGGCTGGAGGAGAATGTCGCGCACTTCGAGTGGACACACTGGCGCGAAAACGAGCACTAATGGCCGGCATTCTAAGGTTGCCCTTCCGTTGTCAGGCTTTATTGCCGAAATGTAATACGTTGTTAATCTTGCCCCCGGGCCAGCGAATCCGGTTGTGTCATAGCTCGGCAATCTGACAGTCATCTTCTGCGACATAGACTGTCTTGGCCATTTTCAGGACACACCCAGAGACGCTCCGCAATGAACGACATCATCCGCACATTGAGCTCGGAATTCTCCGATCTCGCTAATGCTGCCGAGGCAGTACGTGCCGTCGTTCGAATGACCGTCTCTATCGTTTTGGGGGGCTTGCTGGGGTACGAGCGGGAGAGCTCGGGAAAATCCGCAGGCGTGCGCACTCACATGCTCGTCGCGCTGGGGGCATGCGTTTTTGTCGTGGTTCCCCTCCAGGCGGGCGTGCAGCTTGCCGACATGAGCCGCGTGCTTCAGGGTCTCACGTCAGGCATCGGATTCCTTTGTGCAGGGGCGATCCTGAAGCCGGACAATGAGACACACGTCAGGGGGCTCACAACTGCCGCGAGCATCTGGATTGCTGCCGCGATCGGCGTGGCCGCCGGCATGGGCCATGCGGTGACGGCCATCGTCGCGACTGCCTTCGCACTCATCGTGCTCAGAATCCTTCAAATGTCGAAGAAGTAAGACTCCCACTGCTCCCAAGCCACGTGCAGCGCGAATGCGCCAACTTCAGGTTCGGCCAGCATTTCCCAAACGTATGAGCGCGCTTAACAATACGCAAACTCCATCGCATGAGAATTTACCTGGATTACAACCTGTTTGCGTACCTTCACGAGGGCACGAACCCGGCTCTGCAAGCCAAAGTGAGCGCACTGTCCGATCGACATGAGTTTCCTTGCAGCCCGGCGCACATGGAAGAAATTGCCTCGGCGCTCGCAAGACCTTCGGATACTCCCCCGCTCGATCGGTTAGCGGCCGCTTTCTGCAAAATAGACGATGTTTCTCGAATTAGCCGGAACGTGCAATTGTCTCCGACGACGTTAGGCCCGATGGTTACGAAAGAAGAACAGCCTCTCGAGTGCTTTCTTCGGGTCATGCGGCACTATCGCAAAGAGCCGGTTGTCGAGAAGAACGACTGGTATACGCGGGACTCCGTAAAGAAGGGGTCACTTCAGAAAACGGAAAATATTGCACGCTAAGGCATGGAAGAGGACCACTGCTGTCCCCAGGGGCATTGGCCAGCCGATGGCAAGCAGGTAGAAACCAAAGTCGGGGGACTCCCGTTCTCAGAGATCGGCTAGCAGCAGGTAGGCGCGGTCGAGTTGCCGATGAGCTTCCTGCCGGCGATCCATCGCTTCTAGGGCGAGCAGGAGGTCCTCGGCCAGCTCGAAATCGCTTTCCTGGCATGCCCTTTCGAACACCGCAAAGACCTCTTCATACAACGTGCGCCCCGGAACGCCCATTTGACTAACCTCCGGCGGAAAATCCGATGCTCTCTGCCGACTTGGTCCTGCCACGCCGCAGGGGCTTCTGTCCCCCATGGTTAATATGGACGTTCCCACGGCAGGGAAGGTCAAGCATTTTTCCGGCCGCGGGCCGACCTATGGTTCGCAAGCCGCCGCGCGAGACGGTTAGTGCTCGCCCCCTACAGTTCGTCCAGCGACTAGTTACCCGCACCCGGGCGCAGCCGCACCACCAGCATCGCCGCCCACTGGATATGCGGCCAGGCCAGCGAATAGACGAATGTCTGGATCAGGGGTCCCCTTGATTTCGCCGCAATTTACCGGGGTAGCCACCCGTAGCAGCCATGCGGGTTCCAGGGTGATGCCCACCCTAAAACCCTAGTCAAATCAGTCACTTGCTGACTGGTCCTTTTCCCCTTGGTTTTGGAACGTTGACCGCCCCCGCCGCGCGGCCAAGCGCGCCCTGTGGCTGGAAGCCATTGTTTCCGCAAGATAACTAGATTTATCCGTCTTTGGTTTTCCCAAGCAACACATAAATGGCTTTTCTAACGTTAGGTATGTGCGTAAGATAGGCTGAAATGCGCCTCCGGAAACTGCCATGCCCCGCCTCGCCGCCACCCCCGACCAGATCCGCGCCACCGTGCTGGCCATGCTCACCGAGGCCGGCGACGCGGCGCCGCCCACGGCCGCACGCTTTCGCCGCGTGGTGTCGGTGCGCAAGCTGCGTGACCGCCTGGGCGGCGGTGACCCTGCAACGCTGTCGCGTACGCTCAACGCGATCGAGGCCGAGGTGGTGCGCTCGGGCCTGGCCGACCTCGCCCTGCCCGAGATTCCGGTCGAGATCGCCGAAGCGATGCGCGCGCTGTGGCAGGCCGCGGTCGCGGTGCAGCTCGACGACGTGGTGCGCCTGAAGCGCGAGGCGCAAGCCACAGCCGACACCGCCGAGGCCGCCCGCGCCGAGGCCGAACTGCGGGTCGAGCTGCTGCGGGCCGAACTGAGCGAGGTGCGCGGCCAGCTCGCCGCGCGCGACACCGCGCTGGCCGTAGCGTGCGCCGCCCAGGCGGCGGCGTGCGCGCGCGCCGATGAGCAAGCCGCACGCCGGGGCGAGCTCGAGGCGGCGCTGGCGACCGCCCAGGAGCGCGCCACGGCGGGCGAGCGCACCCACACCGAGGCGATCGCCACCACCCAGGCGCGCTACGAGGCGCTGTCGAAGCAGCTCCTGCAGGAAACCGCGCACCAGCGCGACGCGGTGCGGGCCGAGCGCGCGCAACTGGCCTCCCAACTCAAATTCGCCGAGCGGCGCATCGCCGCGCTGGAAGACGAGCGCGCACGACTCGACGCCGACCTGGCCAGCGAGCGGGCCGCGCGCCAGACCGCCGCGGGCGAGGCGAGCGCACTCAAGGCCGTCACCGCCAGCCAGCGCGCCCAGCTCGACGAGCTGCTGCGTGCGACCCTGGCCGCGGCGCCACCAGCGGCCAAGACGCGCGTGCCCAGATCGACGGGCAAGGCGGCCGCCAAGCGGACCGCCCAGTCATGAAGCCGGCCGACTGGATCGATACGGGCGCGGTGCCGCCGCGCCCACTGCCGGCCACCGTCGCGGCGGCCCTCGCCTACCTGGCGGAGGCACTCGGGCACCCGGTCTACGCGCACTGGACGCTGGCGCGCGTCAAGCGCCGCTATGGCTCGCTGGCCGACGCCAAGGCCGCGCAGCCGACCGTGCTCAAGCTGCTGCTGGCGCACGATGGGGCAGTCGAATACTGGGAGCGCGGGCGCCTGCGCACGGTGACGGCGGATCTGGCGCCCCGCCCGGAGACGGTCCTCGCGCGGCTGCTGCACACGCACCGGCGCCGCATCCGGTCCACCGCCGCCTTAGCGAGCGAAGCAACGGTGCCGACCGCCGCGGAAGCGAGGGGAGCTGTCGCGGCGAACCCGTGGCTGGCCGCTTACGGCCCTGCTGACCACGCGTGGCTCACGCGCGCCGGCCGCTTCGCCCAGCCGCACGCGGCGGCCAACACGCTCGGCGCCGCCGACGATGCACAGGCGCTGGCGCTCTTCCTGCGCGACCGAACCGGGCGCTCGCCCCACACGTTGCGCGCCTATGGCGCCGAACTGCGCCGCCTGATGCGCTGGTGCGGCGCGCACGAGCTTGGGCCGCTCTCGGACCTCACGCGCCAGCGGTTGCTCGGCTACCGGCACGCGCTGCAGCACGGGGAGACCGGCAGGGAGGACGCCGCGCCGCCCTTGTCAGAAGCGACCCGCACGCGCGCGCTGGCGGTGGTGGCAAGCCTCTACGGCTACTGGTACGACACCGGCTACTTGCATGCCAATCCGGCCGCGGGCCTGTCCGCCGGCAGCCGCACCCGGGCCGGCTTCGCGCCGACGCGGCTGATCCCGCCAGCGCTGCTGGCCGCGTGCGATGCCTGGCTTGAGGCGCCGGAGTTTGCCGCCGCCAACACGACCAACACGCTGGCGGCGCAGCGGCGGCGCGCGATTTGGGCGCTGTATCGTTACGCCGGCGTGCGCCTGGCGGAACTGGCCTGGTCGACAGAGATCGCACTGCCCCGCCTGGAGGCCGAGGCGCCCGGGCGGTGGACGCTCTATGTCTGCGGCAAGGGGCGCAAGGCACGGGCCATTCCGCTGCCGGTGCCGTGCGTGACGGTATTGCGCGCCTACCGACAAGCACGCGGCCTGCCGTCCGAGCCGCCGGCGCACGAGGCGCTGCCTGTAATCCACGGCAACAAGGGCGAAGCGCTACAGTCGGCAGGCCTGTACCGGGAGGTCAAGGCGATCTTTGCGGCCGTGGCCGATGGTCTGCAGGCGCGCGAGCCGGCGCAGGCGCTCTTACTGCGCGCGGCCTCCCCGCACTGGCTGCGCCATGCCTATGCGCGCACACTGGTGGTCGACCACCAGGTGCCGCTGCCGGCCGCCCAGGCGCTGCTCGGCCACGCCTCGGTGCAGACCACGGCGGCCTATGCCAGGACCGACCTGACGCAGTTGCGGGCCTTTGTCGATGCCACGTTTGCGGATGATGGGCCGTAGCGACAGCGCGCGTTGCCTTGTCGCATCGCCACGGCGCGGGTCGCCAGTCCCAGCAACAGCAAAGCTGGGGCGGTCAGCTCGATTGACACCGCCAGGCAGGCCGCAGACTCCGAGGGCACCAGCGGCACCCGGTAGTCCTCGCGGAACAGGTCGAGGGCGGCATTCCAATTGGCCAGCTTGGCGATCGCCGAGTTCCAGAAGGTTGGCTTTTTCTCAGCCCGCACAGCACGACAGTTGCGTGACATCCTTGGCAGCCCTACATGTCCATGCCGTCCATCGATCCTGCCGCGAATGGAAGGTAGTCGCAAAAAGTCCGCCACATTTGGGCCAAATCGCTGACTTTGAAATGGTCGACGAACAAAGCTTCGCGCCTGACAGGGGCTCACACCCTCGCGGTACGTTGCGATCGCAAGTTATAGGTCACGCTGGCAACGATGATGAGGAGAATAGCCACTTGCGCGGCAATGGTTTGCACAGAGGGGTAAACGCCCAAGACATCGATACGCGGCATAGAGAGCGGCGTCACTTGCAACAGGCCAACTTTCTGCAGTGCCGCCACGCCCTTGCCAATCAGGACCACGGCAAGCACGCCAACCAAGGCGGAGCTGAACGCGAAAAATTGTCGAATCGGCAAACGCGCCGTCGATCGCAGGAGCAGAAACGCAATCACTGCCAGCACAGCAATACCGCAACCGAGTCCCGCGAGCATGTAGGCACCGTTGCCATCGGACCACAGGGCCGCGTAGAAGAGCACGGTCTCAAATACTTCCCGGTAGACCGTGACGAACGATAGCAGGAAGAGCATAAACGCCGATTTCCTGTTCAATGCCGACGACAGCTTTTCCTTCACGTACGATTGCCAGCGTCCCGCCAGACTCTTCTGGTGCATCCACATGCCGACGCCGAGTAGGACGACCGCCGCGAAGACCGCGGAGAAGCCTTCGGTCATTTCGCGACTAGCGCCGCTCAGATCAACGACGTAGGTAGCTACCGCCCACGTCAATCCACCGGCTCCCAGCGCAGTGACCCAACCCGCGTGAACGTAGGGAAGGACGTCAGTGCGATTGGCCTTCTTGAGGAACGCCAGCATGGCTACGACTACCAACAGCGCTTCAAGCCCTTCACGAAGCAGGATCGTAAAGGCGCCAAGGAAGGTCGAGAATGCGTCATTGGCGCCTGCGAGCGCTTCCTGCGCCTCGTCCAGCCTTGACTGCAGTTGCGCTGCGATGTCATGCGCGCGCTCTGCCTGGCCATTCGCGACGGCATTTCGATAGAGTCCCATCGTCTTCTCGATGTCCAGGAAGAGAGCCTGGTTCTTGGCAGCCAACGCAGGCTCAACTGGTTCGAACCCATCAAGATATGCGGACAAAGCCAGTTGCGATGCGGCCCGCGTGTCTCCCTTGTCAAGCGCAGTGACACTTTCCTTCAGCTTTTCCTTGGCGATTGAGAGACTATCGGTGGTCGATGCGGCCAGTACGTCCGGTGAGCTTCGCAGGTATGCAAGACCATCACGAGAGGTCTGTGCACCCACGAATTTAGCAAGTGCCGCCTCCGAGGTCTGGCTAAGCTTGTCGAGCGTGGGAACCGCCGCGCGCAGCCCCGGTTCAGCAGTCCAAAGCTTGGCGCCCGCCTGGCGGTCAGTATCTGAATAAGACAGCGTCGAAGCAAAATAGGCCAGAGCCCATCGGTCGTCTTCGGAGAGATGGGCAAAGCCCGGCATCGATGTTCCCTCCACGCCGCGCGTGATGATCTGTTGCAAGGCAAAGACGCTGCGTTCCTGCGCGCGCGCGTGGTCGGCCAGCGCAATCGGGGGCGGGTTGAGTTTCGCTGCGAGGGGGCCGTCCGCGTTACCGGATACGCCGTGGCAGGACGCACAATGGCTTTGATAGAGCTTCGCCCCGTTCTGCAAATCAGGCGCCTTGCTTGGTGCCATAGGAACCGGATAGGCTGTGAGGACGCCGCTGGCCAACTTCCGAGCCAGTTCGGCGACAGTTTCTGGCGAGGCCTTCGCTGCGATGGACAAACGCAATGCGCCAGCTTCCTTGCCTAGTTGTTCGGAGGCGGGTCCTGGCGGCAATTCGCCTAGCTGTCGCGCGACCGTCTGCGCGAACTCTTGCATCTCGGCATATTCAGCCTCATTGGTGATGCGGCCATCGTTGACTGAACCGCCATAGTCAACGGCAAGGTAGTCCAGCAATTGCCAGACTTGCTTGGCCTTGTCTTGCGTGGATAGAGGCTCGGCCAAAGCCGTCGAGACGGATAGCGCCAAGGAGACTAGAACGAGGGAGAGGATGCGCAGGGCTTGCATGAGGAACACGCCGGGCGGGCGGCAGTTTTCGCGGACAAATGCGAATGATTGTAATTCATATCGTTTGCGCGAGCGACCCATCTTGGTGATGGAAGTATGGGGAATCGCGCTTGACTCTATAGCCGCTAGAGGGCGTAGAAATAACAACGTTAGTCAATACTGGCGACCTACTTTGAGTCAGCGCAACACAAACCGATGGGGACTTCCGGCGGATTGCTCGTATGGGGTCGAGCCAAGTGCAGCCGCGTGCAAGATGCGGGAGGGTGCAATGCGCTTACGTGAGGTGCGCACAACTTCGGGCGACCCTCCGCCTCGGCTTTCAGGCGTTCGCACGATTGCGAACAATAGAACCCAACGCCCCCATATCGCGAGTCCTTACCGTATGGTGGGATGCGAGGGGCGGAGGATGGTGATCCGATGAGTTGGGCACTTGTTCTCTACGACTGGAGCGGCTGGAATCGAGAGATCTTCCTACTGGTCAATGAAGGCACGCCGGCAATGTTCTTGCCTTTGGCCAAGCTGTTTAGCTACCTATTGGGCAACTATTGGACCGCGCCTGTTGTCATGGGAGGCTTTTGGGTCTGGTCAAGAACAACCTCGGATGTAGATCGTTCGTTGGAGCTACAGGCTCACTTGGCACGATTTGTAGTCGCATTCGGTATGGCATTTGCTGTAGTTGGAGCATCAAAGTTTCTCTTCGATTTCCCGCGGCCGGCTGCCGTGTTCGGTCACCTGTGGCATTCAATCGGTTCAATTGAGACGCACTACAGTCTTCCGAGTGGACATTCCACGTACGCCGCTCTGGTTGCTGGTGGGTTATGGCCAATGGTCCGCGCCCACTGGCGACCGGCTCTACTTACCTATGTCGCGCTAGTCGGCTGGTCACGTTTGGCCACAGGGATGCACTTCCCGGCGGACGTCTTGGCGGGCTGGTTAGTAGCGCTCGGCAGTTTGGCTCTTTCGAGCCGGTTATTGAAGGGGGCTGCTTAACGTACCAAGGATCGTCGTGCCGGGGTAACAGGCGAGGAGTGCAACCATGCCATGGAGTCTGCAACAACGTCGCATCGTACGTGATTCGATGCTTGCCTGCTTAGTTTGCGCGGTAGTTCTTGGCGCGGGTTATATCTGGCTTCCCCCCGCTCTGTTCGGCCTCGATGGACAGCTTGGTATTGGCGACCGTGTCGCGTTTGCGCTCAAGGCCGATCTCCCTGTTTTCCTATGGTTAGCAGATTGCGTGAGAGCCGTAAGCAAGGGACGCTTTTTATCGCAAGCCGATATCCAGGGCTCGGCGTTTTCGCGTCCTAGTCCCGCTATTGAGCTGCGCGTGGCGGTGCTACAGAACTCGCTCGAACAGACCGTACTGGCGGTAGGCGCGCATTTGATTCTTGCGACAGTGCTGTATGGCGCCGAACTTAGGCTGATGCCGATTCTGGTGAGCTTGTATCTGCTCGGTCGTATCACGTTCGCGGTTGGCTATGCGCGGCATCCTACCGGTCGGCTTTTGGGATGGCGATGACTGGGATTTCGACCGTTGTGGTGCCTACACGCTTGCGGTGGCTCTCATTCTCTCGGGGCGCTGAAGGAGGGGGGCCGTTTCATCGGACAGATCAGGCCCCTGCCTCGCGTTCGACCGTGGCATGCATGCCGTAACGGATTTGGTAGACGGTATTGCACCTCCAGCCGGCGGTTCATCAGGTCAAAGTCGAGTCGTTCTATCCCCTCCACCTTGCCCAGGCGCTTGCGAATCAGGGCTTCCTCGGTGGGGCAGTCCATGTTGGTGATCAGGAACTGCGTGGTGTTGCCCGTGGCTGCAGGGACGAGCGAGATGGCAGTGCCGCAGGGACCTCAGCCGGCCTCGATGGAATGAACCCAGCATTGCACCATGTCAGACAAAGTGGATGATGCTTCTATGCCTTGAAGGGTCACATCGCGTGAGTGAACATGAATTACCTACAGAGCGGGGCCAAGCATCTCCGCGCAGCCTGCTGCGACCTCCCATGAAGGTTTCCTACTTGCTGCTGGCGTCCAGCGCTTTCATGACGTCTTCAGTGATGTCAATGCGCGGATTCACATAGACTGCCTGTATGACAAGGTCGTACCCGCGCTGCTCGGCAAGCTGGCGAATCGCCTGCTGGGCGCGCTCTTGCACCCGTGCCAGTTCCTCGTTGCGGCGCTGTTGCAAGTCCTCTCGGAATCCACGCTGCTTGCGCTGGAATTCGTGGGTCAGCTCGGCCACTTCGTGCTGGCGGCGCTGATGGTCAAGATCTGTGAGCACGGCCGCTTCCTTCTCGAGCTTGTCAGCCAAGGCCCTGGTCTTCCGGTCCATGTCCTGCAGTTCACGGTCGCGCGTGGAAAACTCCTGTGCAAGCCTGTTGTGGGCCTGCCTGGCTGGCAACGAGTCCGGCAGAATAAGTTCGGAATTGACTACGGCAATGCGCG
This sequence comes from Cupriavidus sp. DL-D2, assembly GCF_039710735.1. Lineage (NCBI taxonomy): Bacteria > Pseudomonadati > Pseudomonadota > Betaproteobacteria > Burkholderiales > Burkholderiaceae > Cupriavidus > Cupriavidus sp. DL-D2. The sequence goes on from NZ_JBDKXK010000011.1 coordinate 67,450, forward strand.
CTGGCTGCGCTAGCACCGGTCCTACCGCGCACAGCATGGCGGCGGACAGCGCCGCCGCTATCAGAGTTTTCGGATGTGGGGTTGGCGTTTGCATGAGCGACGGAGCCGTACCTTTTGTGAGTGTATGGCGGTTACCGGTTACTTCTCGGAGTGGCGTTTGGCATGCAGAAATTCATGGGCTCGAGTGTAGTGAAATCGAAGATGTTGCAGCACATTGGATCGGTCGGCTTGGATCCCGCGCTCGGCAGGTTATAGAGCAGTGCCGAGGCATGCCCCAATGATATGGCCGGTCGCCTTTAGCCCAGCGCCTCTCATTGGCAGCCTGTCAGCTGATATGTCGGTGCGATTTGACACCATGTAGTGGCTACAGGGTCAAGACAAGGCTGCACGCATATATGCCGCCTGCTACGAACAAAGCACCCGCGCCGCACTTCAGGAGAAAAGTTCGGCAAACGCGTAGCGTTTTCCTTGACCCTATGGCAGCTACACAGTGCTAGATGAAGCACTAGAAGGGGCTAGCCCAAACTGGCGTGGACCTTGTTGGCTGGTCGCGTCTGGTCGCAGGCATGCATTTCCCGGCAGACGTTTTGGCGGCTTGGGAGGCGCACTTGGGAGTCTGTGCCTTTCTGCGGGGCTATGGCAGAGGCTGCCTTGCGCGTCGGGAACGCTTCCGCCTGCGCTGTTTGGGGTGGCGCACATGCCGCTTAGCGCCGGCGACAGGAAAGCGTTCGCTGAAGGCGGATCTGCCTGTAGTCCTTCGTGGGATCCGCGTCCCTACTCTTCTCCCAACAGCTGTGGTGTCTGATGGGCTGTTTTCGTAAGGCCCTCCAGAATGCCGCAGTCCTTGGCCTCTCGCGACAGACCGCATTGACTGCGCAATTGCTTCAGGTCACGTTCCAATGCCATCAACTCTTGTATGCGGCGCGCCACGTGTCGAATGTGGCCTTCTAGCAGGACGTTGACCTCTCCACAGTCCTCGTGGGGCGCATCCTTGAGACGCAGCAAGGACCGAATCTCGTTCAGGGTCATGTCCAACGAGCGGCAATGGCGGATGAACGCCAACCGCTCAAGGTGCTGGGAAGCGTAGAGTCGGTAGTTTCCAGAGGAACGAGCCGGCGCCGGCAGTAAGCCTTCATGCTCGTAGAAGCGAATAGTCTCCACCGTGGTGCCGGCGGTTTGAGCAAGTTTGCCGATCTTCATGCTTTTCCCCTTTGTTGGGCTCCTGTCTGACGCCCTCCATGCCGGATGGTGTCGACAAATTCAAGTCCGTGCAGTGTGAATGGAGGTTTGGACTGTGCCGTACAGACAATCCGAGCGCCACGCAGCGGCGCTGGCCGGACTCCGAATGTGGACACGAAGGTGCGCGTCAGGTGCGCGCTGTCGGCGAAGCCGGCGAGATGAGCAGCCTCGGTGAGCGTACAACCATCGGAGAGGGTGCGCACCGCACGCTGCAGGCGCAACCAACGCACGTACGCCCGGAACGACAGTCCGCTCGCCTCCGCGAACCAATGCATGAAACGGGAGGACGACAGGCCTACGGCGTCGGCGGCATGTGCGACATGCACGGGTCCCTCCAGCGACGTTTCCAGCCACTGGAGGACCGCAGCCCAACGCGAAGCCTCCGTGGCAGGTTGTGACACATTCGCTGTTTCAGACGGCATTGCGCCTCGCAGCCAGCGGTCCAGCTCATGTTCCAGCATATCCGCCTGCACGGGGCTCGGCGCCATCGTGGCTGCGGGCCGACGGCCAGTAGGGCAAACGCTGTGCATGGTCGGGTCGAGAAACACCATGCGCACCGGGCCGGCCGCTACGAGACGATGCGGCACCCCGGCCGCAAGAAAATGTCCCGGGGCCTGCAATCCGCCCCAGGCCCCTTCGAGGAGCAACATCCCCTGTTTGCTCCATGCCAACTGAGCTGCTTGATGTCGGTGCAACCGACCGGCCTCTATCGGTCCGATGTAAATGGCCCAGCCGCGGCCGATGGTCAGCAGCGGCTGCCTGTCGGATGCTTCGTGTTCATCCGCGGGCTGGGCGTGCCTGCATTCTGCCGAAGAGCTCATGGAACACGATCAAGGCAGCACCGAGTGTGATGCCGATGTCAGCCACATTGAAGGCCGGCCAATGGTACGAACCCCAATGAAGATCGATCCAGTCGACCACCGCTCCGCGTGCGACCCGGTCGATCATATTGGCCAACGCGCCGCCCAAGATCAGTCCGTAGCTGATCCGCTCGGTATCGGTGGTACCAGTACGCCGAATCATGTACACAAGGAACGCGGAGGCCGCCAAGGCAATTCCAATGAAAAAATATCGCTGCCAGCCCCCCGCGCCGTGCAGAAAACTGAAGGCGGCACCTCGGTTCAGCACATGCACGACGTTGAGGACGGGCAGCCAGTCGAGGCTTGCACCGTAGTCGACCCAGGCCACGATGGCTACTTTCGTCCCGATATCCATCGCCACGATAAGGGCCGCCAATACGAAACCCAGGCCAATGCTGCGATCAGCCCGCATGGTGGTCACTCTCAGTGGAGGGGCTGGTCCCCAGCAGGCGCAGTCCGTTGAACACCACGGCCAGGCTTGCGCCCATGTCGGCAAGAATCGCGAGCCACAGGCTGGCATGGCCGGTGAAGGCCAGCACCATGAAGACCGCCTTGGTACCGATCGCGAAGGCGATGTTTGCCTTCAGCACGCCACCCACCCGGCGCGACAGCTTGATGAACTCAGGCAGCTTGCGCAGGTCGTCCTGCATCAGCGCCACGTCGGCGGTCTCGATCGCGGTGTCGGTGCCAGCAGCGCCCATCGCAAAGCCGATGTTCGATTTGGCCAGCGCGGGCGCATCGTTGACGCCATCCCCGACCATGCCTACCGGCGCCTTCGCGCCAAGCTCTGCGATCGCAGCCAACTTGTCGTGCGGCAGCAGGTCGCCGCGCGCGTCGGTGATGCCCACCTGGGCGGCCACCGCTTCCGCGGTCTTGCGGTTGTCGCCGGTAAGCATCACCGGCTCTACGCCCAACTGCTTGAGCGCCGCTACCGCACGCTTGCTGCTGTCCCGGACCGTGTCGGCAACTGCCAGGACACCCAGTGCCTGCTTATCGGTGGCAAGCACCACTGCTGTCTTGGCCTGCGCTTCCAGGCTCTCCAGCAGCTTGCGGACCTGCTCGCTGGCCACGCCAAGCTCATTTGCCAGGCGGTGGTTGCCGACGTAGTAGGTCTGGCCGTCGATGTCGCCCTTGACGCCACGGCCAGCCAGAGCCTCGAAGCGTTGCACTGAGGCGTGCGGCTTGTCGCCGTAGGCGTTGACGATAGCTGTGGCCACTGGATGTTCGGACAACGCATCCAGGCTGGCGGCAATGCGCAGCACTTCCGTCTCCGAGAGCGCGCCCGTCGGTACCGTATCGGTCAGCGCCGGGCGGCCGTGCGTAAGGGTGCCAGTCTTGTCCAGTGCCACCGCGCGCAGCAGACGCCCTTGCTCCAGGTACAGGCCACCCTTGACGAGGATGCCACGCCGCGCGGCCGCAGCCAGGCCGCTGACGACCGTCACCGGTGTCGAGATCACCAGGGCGCAGGGACAAGCAATCACCAGCATCACCAGCGCCTTGTAGACCCATTCGAACCAAGGCGCCCCAAAGAACAGCGGCGGGATCACGGCAATGGCGATCGCCAGCGCAAAGACAGAGGGGGTATAGACGCTCGCGAAACGATCAACGAAACGCTGCGTCGGCGCGCGCTGGCCTTGGGCTTCCTGGACCGAGCGCGCGATACGGTCGAGCGTGGTCTCTCCCTTGCGCGAGTGCACTTCGAATTCCAATGTGCCGCGCTCATTGATCGTGCCCGCGAACACCGTGTCGCCGGGGTTCTTTTCCACGGGCATGCTTTCGCCGGTGATGGGCGCCTGGTTGATGGCTGATGCGCCCGACACCACGACCCCATCCAAGGCGATACGTTCGCCGGGACGAACGCGCACGACGGCTCCAAGCGGCACTGTCTCGGCCTTGACCTCTTGCCAGCGACCGTCGTCCTGGCGGACGAGTGCGGTTTCCGGCGCCAGGTCCATCAGCTTGCGAATCGCGTTGCGCGCCCGGTCCAGGCTTAGCGCTTCGATCATCTCCGCGATGGCGAACAGCCAGATCACCACGGCGGCTTCCGGCCACTGGCCGATCAAAGCGGCACCGATGACGGCAATCGTCATCAGGAGGTTCATGTTCAGTGACAGCGTGCGCAGCGCGATCCAGCCTTTCTTCAGGGTCTCGATACCGCCCAACGCAATGGCCGCCAGCGACGCGGCCACCACCGGCCATGCCGATTCACCCATCCCGGCGAATGTGAGGACTTCCGCGCCAACCGCCAGCACGCCGGCGGCCCCCATGCGCAGCCACTCCGCCTTCGAAATGCCGGTGCCAAAGTCCCTCGTGACTGCGGGGGCAGGCCGACTATGGTCGCGCAGCACCGGCTGCATGCCAAGTCGCTCAATGGCCGCTGTGATTGGCACCTCGTCCTTCAGCGAATGGCTGACGGTCAGGGTCCGGCTCATCAGGTTGAACTGCAGGCTGCTGACACCCGGCATGCCTTCCAACGCCTTGCGCAGCAGCGCCTCTTCGGTCGGGCAGTCCATCTTTTCGATCAAGTAGGTGGCTTGTCCCTTGGAACTTGCCCCTGCCTCGCGCTCGACCGTGGCATGCATGCCGATCTCGCGCAGTGCGCCGAGGACCGGTGCCGGATCGGGCAGGCGGTGTTGCACCTCCAGTCGGCGATTCATCAGGTCGAAGTCGAGGCGTTCGATGCCCTCCACCTTGCCTAGGCGCTTGCGGATCAAAGCTTCCTCGGTGGGGCAGTCCATGTTTGTGATCAGGAACTGCGTGGTATTGCCCGTGGCTGCAGGGACGAAGGAGACGGGGGGCGTGCCGCAGGGACCGCAGGCAGTCTCCGTTGTCGCTGCGCAATTCGCGCCCGGAGGAGTTGTGTCTTCGCCCAGCCTTGCCTGCATGCCGATCGATTGCAACGCCGTCAGCAGGGGTTCCACCGAGGACAAGGTGTGGACGACAGACAGCTGGCGTGCGGGTAGGTCGAACTCGAGCGACCGGACGCCGGCCAACGGCTCCAGCCGCGCGCGGATCGCCGCCTCTTCGGAGCGGCAATCCATGTTTGGAATCGTGAATGTGTCTTTTGACTCTTCTAACGCAGCGCTCTGGCTGCCGGCGCAGGATCCAGCGCACGCGGATCCGCAAGCGGCGTTGCCCGCGGCTTCGCCGTCGTCCTCCATCGATGCTTGCATGCCGATCTCATGGAGGGCCTCCAGCAACGGCCCCGGGTTCGGTAGCCCATGCCGGACGGTGAGGCGGCGCTGGGGAAGGTCGAACGAAAGGGACTCTACCGCTGGCAATTTGGCAAGCCGTGCACGGATTGCCGCTTCTTCGTTGCGGCAATCCATGTTGGGAATGCGGAAGACGGATGTCGCGCCGTTCAGGTCCTCCGCCTTCTTCCTTTCTTGAGTTGATCTCGCATCACTTTCGGCATGGGCTTGGTCGAGTTTCATCATTCGCCTCTTTCTGTATATGTCAGAATTTCACACCCTAAAGTAGATACAGAGTCAAGGGCTCTGCCTCCTGGTCGGAGGTTAAGTTGCCTCGGAACGGGCCTTTTCCTCATGTTCTGTCGCGTCAACCAGGATTTCACGACCTCCGTTAGCGGCGATCGCAGATACCACCAGACCCAGAACCAGGTCTGGCAGGTTGGAGCCCGACCACATCACGAGCGCTCCGGACAACACAATGGCCAGATTCACAATCGAGTCGTTGCTGGTGAATATGGCGGAAGCCTTGAAGTTGACGTCTTCCCCGCGGTGGCGTTTCAGTAAGCGCAAGCAAATAATGTTCAGCGCCGCATTGATCGCTGCCATGACCATCATCGCCGGCCCCAATGGCGCCTCGCCGCCAAAGAACCGGCGCAGGACTTCCACGCATAGCATCAGGGCCAGCCCAATCAAAAGCCACCCCGATAGCCGCGCTGCCCGCACCTTGATGGCTCGCGATCGGCCGACGGCGTACAGGCTGACGCCATACACCAACGCGTCGGCAAGGTTGTCCAGAGCCGCACCAAGCACCGCCGTGGACGCCGCCCAAAGGCCCACGCCCATACCTGCCAGACATTGGCTGACATTAATCAGTAGTACCAGCCACAGAATCCGGCGGTCGGCCGCCTGACTCGCGTCGAGGTCAAGGCGTTCTTTGTCGGGGAAGTGGTCGTTCATGCAACTCCTTTGTTAACCCGCCTGTTTCCACAGAAGATCTGAGTAATTTCACACCCCGTACCTGCTATAGAGTCAAGACGTCGCCCGCACACAGCATGTTTATTCAAGCTAGCTGTCTGTCGCTTGGAGAAACTGGAGGAAATTGAACTCTGGAGTCGCAATGACAGCGCGTTCTGTGGTGCGGTACGGCGCCTATCCGACCATCATGGCCCTGGTAATCACAGGGGTTTCGGTCGCCCCATCCCACGGCACGCCGCTGGCTTGGCTGGCGTTGTGGGCCGCCGCCGGGCTATTTCTTGTTGCTTGGCTGGAGCGCATTGTCCCGTTCGATGCACGGTGGCAAAAGCGGGATCTCGACTTTCCGGCGGATGTCGCCCATGCCGTTGTGAATTTGGCCGTGATGCACGGTGCCGTGCTGGGGTTCGTGGTGCTGCGGGAAGGAACGGGTTGGCCCAAGCTATGGTGGCCTGCGGAATGGCCATACTTGTTGCAGGTATTACTCGCAGGGGCGCCACTGGACCTGTCGCTGTATGCCGTCCATCGGCTCAGCCACCACTACGGCTTTCTGTGGCGGCTGCACAGCATTCATCATTCGTCGCGGCGGCTCTACTGGCTAAACGGGGAACGCCGCCACCCGCTGCATGCAGCCCTGATGGCGGGTCCGGGCTTACTGGTCCTGGGCATACTAGGCGCGCCGGCCGAGGTAGTGGCCGGCTGGTTCGCAATCCTGGCGGTCCATCTGGCATTCCAGCATGCCAACCTGGACTATAGCCTGGGGCCGGTGCGGTATATGTTAGGCGTGGCAGAACTCCATCGCTGGCACCATCGGGAGCGCTTCGCGGACGCGCAGGTCAATTTCGGGGAGTTCTGGCTGGTATGGGACCACCTCTTCGGTACCTTCTATCAACCGCAGGCGCCACTGGGCGCAATCGGCATCGAAGGCGACCCGGTGCCGCACCGCTACGGCGAGCAACTGATTTATCCGTTTGAACGACCGGATCCGCAAGTTCGTCTGGCCACCGAAGACGTCTCGCAGGGCCGCGATGCTGATGTCTAAAGCCGCTCTCGTTGGTGAAACCGGCTCGCAAGCTGCATCCAGCATGAATGCTCAGGTGGGATCTGACAGGACTATTTGCGCCGTCTTGAAGTTATGCGACGTCGCGTGGACGAACCTGATCTGTCATTCTCGAGGCCGCGCTTGATGCGCATCTGGCGACGAAAATGCCAGGCAAGCGAACCTGTAGCACACACCGTGAACGCCACGGCAAACACGATGACAACGATGACTTCACGTGGCAGGTCGAAGGGTGGGCGGCTCACTGTGGCCGAACGTTCATGGAAAGCGGTTTCGATCCCGACGACGCCATTCGGAGGTCTACCGAAGCGGCGTGACGGAGGATTTTGGCCATGGCAGGCGGCACACTGCCCCGATGCGAGCGGTGGTGCCGCCTGAGTTTTACTTGCGCTGCATGTCCACGACTGTCGGCTTGCCGTCGACCGTGTCGAATACGGCGGTAACCGCATCACCTTCCTTGAAGTCCTTCAACGAAGCGCGATCCTTGACCGGGAACGCCATGGTCATGGCGGACATGCCGAGATTTTCGATCGGGCCGTGCTTGAGGGTAACTTTCCCTGCCTTCGCATCGATCTTCTTTACCTCTGCCGCAACCGGGTGGGGGGCCTGCTTCGTTTCGGCTGACGGCTTCATGTCCATGCCCTTCATATCCATGCCGTCCATCGACCCTGCCGCGAACGCAGCCGGTGTGGCAGCGAGAGCAGCCATGATGGCAAGAGTTTTGACGTATTTCATTGTGATTCCTCCGGGAGTGAGGGGTGGGTGGAAAGTGAGACAGATTCGGCCTGCCGTCTGCGTATCAGCAAGTACACCGCCGGCACAACAAACAGGGAAAGCAATGGCGCGGTGACCATGCCGCCAACCATCGGAGCCGCAATGCGCTGCATGACCTCCGAGCCGGTGCCATGCGACCACATGATGGGAATCAGGCCGGCAAGAATGACAGCGACGGTCATGGCCTTGGGGCGGACCCGCAGCACTGCCCCTTCCTGAATGGCGTCCAGCAATGCGGACACGCTGGTTTCGCCTCGGCCCTCGCGTTCGCTCCAGGCTTGCTTCAGGTAGAGCAGCATGATGACGCCGAACTCGGCTGCCACGCCGGCAAGGGCGATAAAGCCGACAACCCCCGCTACCGAAAGGTTGTAGCCCAGCAAGTAAAGCAGCCAGAATCCGCCGATGAGCGCCAGCGGCAGCGTGCCCATGATCAGTAGCGCTTCATCGAGACGGCCGAACACCAGGTACAGCAACACGAAGATGATCAGCAGCGTGAACGGCACCACCACCTTCAGCTTCGCGGTGGCCCGCTCCAGATACTCGAACTGACCCGACCAACTGAGGGAATAGCCCGCTGGCATCGGGACCGCCTTGGCCACGGCGGCCTGCATGTCCTGGACGGCCGAACGCAGGTCACGTCCGCGAATGTCCACGTACACCCAGCCGGACAGGCGGGCGTTTTCGCTGCGCAGCATCGGCGGCCCTTGCACGACCTGGATGCGCGCGACGTCGGATAGGGTGATCTGCTGACCCCGGTCGGTGACGATGGGGAGGCTGCGCAGTTGCTCCACCGAGTCGCGGTAGTCGCGCGGATATCGGACATTGATGGGAAAGCGCGCCAGCCCGTCGACCACTTCCCCCACGTTGTCGCCACCGATGGCCGAGGACACGATGCTCTGGACATCCTCGATGTTGAGCCCATACCGCCCGGCGGCCATCCGGTCGATGTCGACATCGACGTAGCGCCCGCCGGACAGGCGTTCGGCGAGTGCAGAGGTGACGCCTGGCACCGCCTTGACAGCATCCTCGATCCTCGTGGCCAGTCGGTCAATTTCCTTCAGGTCGGTGCCCGCCACCTTAATGCCGACCGGGCTCTTGATGCCGGTGGCGAGCATGTCGATCCGGTTGCGGATTGGCGGCACCCAGATATTGGACAGGCCCGGCACCTTCACCACGCGGTCGAGCTCTTCCACCAGCTTGTCGGTCGTCATGCCGGCGCGCCACTGGTCGCGCGGCTTGAACTGGATGGTGGTCTCGAACATCTCGATGGGGGCTGGGTCGGTCGCCGTGTCGGCACGGCCGGCCTTGCCGAACACGGTCTCGACCTCGGGCACGGTCTTGATCAGCCGGTCCGTCTGCTGCAGCAGTTGCGCCGCCTTGCCGGCGGACAGGCCCGGCAGTGCCGACGGCATGTAGAGCAGGTCGCCCTCGTCAAGGGGCGGCATGAACTCGCCGCCAATTCGCATGATCGGCCAGGCGGTCGCCGCCATCAGGAGCGCGGCGATCGCCACGGCCGTTTTCGGGTAGGCGAGCACCTTTGCCAGCACCGGCTGATAGCCGCGAATGAGCCAGCGGCTGAGCGGATTGGACTGCTCCGAGGGGATCTTGCCACGGATCATGTAGCCCATCAGGACCGGCACCAGGGTGACGGACAATCCCGCCGCCGCGGCCATGGAGTAGGTCTTCGTGAACGCCAGCGGCGAAAACAGGCGGCCCTCCTGCGCCTCCAGCGTAAACACCGGGATGAACGACAGCGTAATGATCAGCAGCGAGAAGAACAGCGCGGGTCCCACCTCGGCGGCCGACTCGCCAATCACGCTCCAGCGCTCGCGCTCGCTCAGATCTCGTCCGGGGTTGTCCGCATGCCAGTGTTCCAGATGCTTGTGAGCGTTCTCGATCATGACGACCGCGGCATCGACCATGGCGCCGATGGCGATGGCGATGCCGCCCAGCGACATGATGTTGGCGTTCACGCCCTGATATCGCATGACGAGAAAGGCCGCCAGCACACCGAGCGGCAGCGAGACAATGGCCACCAATGCGGAGCGCAGGTGAAACAGGAAGACCAGGCAGACCAGCGCGACGACGATGAACTCCTCGATCAGCTTGTGCGTCAGGTTCTCGACCGCACGGTTGATCAACGCGGAGCGGTCATAGGTCGTCACGATCTCGACACCGGCCGGCAGGCTCTTCTTGAGGACCGCCAGCTTGGCCTTCACCGCCTCGATGGTCTCCAGCGCATTCTTGCCCGATCGCATCACGATCACGCCGCCCGCTACTTCTCCCTGCCCGTCCAGTTCGGCGATACCTCGCCGCATCTCGGGGCCAAGCTGGACGGTGGCGACATCGCCCAGGCGCACGGGAATGCCCGCGTCACTCGTGACTATCGGGATGCGCCGAAAATCGTCCAGTGTCTTCAGATAGCCCGAGGCGCGCACCATGTACTCGGCCTCGCCCAGTTCCAGCACGGAGCCGCCGGTCTCCTGGTTGGCGCCCTTGAGGGCCGCCAGCACCTTGCCCTGTGACAGGTTGTACGCGCGCAGGCGGTCCGGCATCAGGACCACCTGGTACTGCTTGACCATCCCGCCGAGGGACGCGACTTCGGCGACATTCGGGAGCGACTTCAGTTCGAAACGCAGGAACCAATCCTGCAAGGCGCGCAACTGGCTCAGGTCATGCCGGCCGGTCTTGTCCACGAGCGTGTATTCGTAGATCCATCCAACGCCTGTGGCATCCGGGCCCAGAGCCGGTTTGGCCGCAGCCGGCAAGCGGGATTGCACCTGGTTCAAGTATTCGAGCACGCGCGAGCGCGCCCAGTACAAGTCGGTGCCATCCTCGAACAGCACATAAACAAAGGAGTCGCCAAAGAAGGAATAGCCGCGCACCGTCTTCGCGCCAGGCACCGATAGCATCGTGGTCGTCAGCGGATAGGTGACCTGATTCTCGACAATCTGCGGCGCCTGGCCGGGGAACGGCGTGCGGATGATGACCTGTACGTCGGACAGGTCCGGCAGCGCGTCAAGCGGCGTGCTGCGCACCGCCCATAGGCCCCAGGCGGTCAGCATGACCGTTGCCAGCAGGACCAGGAAGCGGTTGCGAATTGACGCCAGGATGAGTCGGGCGATCATGGCTTGCCTCCCTGGACAGAGGCGGCGGGCTCGACCGCGGACAGGACAGGCATGCCGTCGTTATTCAGATGGAAGCGGAAGCGCACGCGATCGCCCGCCTTGAGCCCTTTGGGCAGGCCCGCGGGCGGGGCGGCAAAGTCCATGGTCATGGCTCCCCACTGTGCCGACGGGATGGGGCCGTGTGAGATCGTCAGGCCTGCGCCCGTTACCGCTTCGATGCGCCCGACGCCCTCGTGCTCCGGCGCCGGCGCAGCCGATGCAGCGGGTGCGGAAGCCGCTGGCGCCACACTCATGCGCTCGGCCGTGCCGCGCAGGCTCGCCTCCGAATCGATCAGGAACTGGCCCGAGGTGACGACCTTCTGGCCAGCCTTGAGTCCATCCACAACCTCCACCATGCCTTCGGCCTCGCGGCCGGTCTTGACGTCGGTGGCCACGAAGCCCGCCTTGCCGGCATCGACGAAGACGACACTGTGCTGGCCGGTGCGGATGACGGATTCCACGGGAATCTGCAGCACTTCCTTTTCTGGGCCGCTATCGAACCGAACGGTCGCAAACATACCCGGCAGCAGATGCTGGCCCTTGTTGGGCAAAACAATGCGCACCTTGATGGTTCGCGTGGCCGGATTGACGTCAGGCAGGACGGTATCAACCTTGCCCACGATCGGGTCGGAGACGCCAGTGGGCAACACCTTGGCAGGCAGGCCGGCCGCGAGGGTACGGGCCTGTCCTTCCGGCACCTCGGCAATCACCCAGACCTGGCTCAGGTCGGCCAGGCGAAATAGCGTCATGCCGGGGGAGACGGTCATGCCATCGCGAACGGCGACTTCCGTCACTACGCCATCGACCGGACTAGGAATGCCCAGGCTGGGCTGCAACTTTCCGGAGCTTTCCACGGCGCTCACCTGCCCAGGGGTCATACCCGCCTGAAGCATGCGCGCTTTTGCCGCACCCGACAGGTCGGATTGCGCGCCAGCGGGCAGGCGTGAGACGGCAAGATATTCTTCCTGGGCGGCGACCCAGTCGGGCGAGTACAGCGTCACCAGCGTCTGGCCCCGCCGCACGGGGTCGAGCGTCGCCCGTACGGCAACGTGCTGGACGAAGGCGCTGGTGCGTGCCTGGATGACCTGGACGCTGCGCTCATCGATGGCGACGTTGCCGGGCGCCTCGAGCACCGGGCCCATCTGGCTCGCCTTGACCTCGGTGGTGCGAATGCCCAGGTTCTGAGCGACGCGGCTATCCACCGTGACCCCGCTACCGCCGCCATCGCCATCCGCGTAGACCGGCACGAGTTGCATGTCCATAAACGGGGACTTGCCGGGCTTGTCGAAACGCTGGCCGGGCACCATCGGATCGTGCCAGTACAGAATCTTCTTGCCGGTCTGCGGGTCCATGTCGCCCGCTTTCTGGCCGGACGGCGCGCCGGCCGACGCCGGCGCCTGCGGCGACTGCGCGCCCCGCGTGACGCCGAAGCGGTAGCCGCCATAGCCCACCGCGCCGAGGAGGACGAGGCATGCCGCCGTGATCATCAGTGGTTTCTTCATTTGAGGTCCTTCGCGGCAGGCTCAGTTTGGGCGGTGGGCAGTGGAATCAGAAAGGTCAAGTCAGCCCACAGCCTTGCGGTCTTCGCCTCCAGCGATAGCCGCTCCAACGCGGTGTCAATGGCGCGATGATTCGCTTCGGCCAAAGCGAGCAGCGAGCCCGTATTGGCCCGATATGCCGTCAGCGCGGCGTCTGCCTGAGCGCTCGCCAGCGGCAGCGTTGACGCGTCATAGCGCTTGAGCCGGTCGAGATTGCGCTGCAGTTCGGCCAGCTTGGCGTCAATCATGCTCTTGGTATTGCGCCTGATGATTTCGGATTTGGCGCGAGCCTCCTGCGCCTGCGCCAACCTGGCGGCGACTTCACGGTCCTGGCGGTTTCCCTGGTCCCACGGGACGGGGAAGCTGACGTTCAGCGAAGCCATGTTGGAGTACGCGGAGCCGCGCTGGCTGTACATCAGCTCCACGGTGACATCCGGCTTCTTGTTCTCGGTTGCGGAGCGGATTTCCGACTCCGCCAGCGTGACGTCACGCTGTGCGGCGGCCATCTCGGGCACGGTATCGAAATCTGTCAGGGCAAGTTGCCGGACGCGCTCGGGCACATCAAGAGGAGGCCGCTTGCCGAGTGGACGGCTCGCGTCCGTACCAATCCAGCGCGCGAGATTTACCTCGGCGGTTGCGATGGCGGCCCGATTTTCATCCTCCCGGTCTCGCAGCTTCTGGACTTCCAGTTCGGCCGAGAGCACATCCGCGCGTGTGCCGCGCCCGCCGCGGTATGCGGCAGTCGCGGCCTGGAGCGCGAGATCCAGCGGATGGCCATGGTGGCCGAGCAGCACGCCGGCCTGTTCCGCATACCAACGGTCAAGCCATGCCGCAACGGCATTGCGTTGTACGTTGGCCAGACCAACCGCGCGTTGCGCATCGGCCGCGGAGGCCTCGGCCTCGAAGCGAGCGGCACGGGCGCGACGCTTGTCCGACCGCGTGAATTCCTGCATCACGCTAATGGAGCGCTGGGTCATGAAATCCCGGCTGAGCGAGAACGCGTCGGGGCCGGTGACCGGAACATTGTCGAGCCCAAGCTTCAGCACGGGGTCGGGCAACTGGCCGGCGGCGACCGCCATCTGAACGGCAGCCTCGACGGAACCCCGGGAAGATTCAGCATCGCCAGCATGCGCGGAGGCAAGCGCGATGGCTTCCGCAAGGGAAAGGGAGTCAGTGGATTGCGGCGTCGCGGCTTGCGACACCGTCATGCCGAGAACAGGCGCGCATAGCAGCGCCAGCGTCAGGCGACGTAGAAAAAGCATACAGCCTCCGAGAGCAACGACAACCACCCCGGCATGGGGGATGGCAACAGTTCGGCGTTGTTCCGGAGGCTACGTGCGAAAACAGCAGTGAAGAATGGCCAGCGGCGGGGGCGGCGCACGCGGCTGTGCGTCGACGCTCAGTACGGTGCGCAGATCAGCCACCACCAGATGCGCTGGCTCGATGACGTTCACCAGAACAGGCAAGAATGCCGGAATCTGCGGGGAAACATGGTCGGCACTCTTGGAGTCCGCCTGGCAGTGCCCCAGGCAGAGTGCCTTCTGGTTGCCGCCCTGGTCGCTCTTGTGGTCCGCCATGTCGGGGCAGGACTCCATCAGGGCTGACGCCGCGTTGACGTCCTCCATCTGGTAGCGGCTACCGGTACAGGCGTACGCAGCCGCTGCCAGCTGGACTGTCAGGAAGACAACGAGAAGGAAGCCAGCGAACCAGGGATGCCGGCGGGCCGAGTGATGCAAGGGTGTTTTTGAGCGTTGACACGCGCAAGCATAGCGTCTTTGTCTCGAATTGCAACGTCGCTCGCAGGCCGCGTTGTGCGGCACCTACCAAAGATCGCGAGTAGGGTGCTTATTAAGCCACATCACTTTGCGCGCTACGACCTGCTCTTGACCTTCCCATATGGGCAAGGTCTATGTTGAAACCATGCTGATCAGGTCACAAAGTTCGCTCGCATTAGTGCAGCGCTAAGGGTGGTCCTATCCAGGGAGCGCATCGTGAACATCGGACAAGCGGCGGGGTCGTCCGGCGTGCCCGCCAAGATGATTCGTTACTACGAGCGGATTGGCCTGGTTACTGCGGCGCATCGCACCGCCGGCAACTACCGGACCTACGACGCGGATGACATCCATACGCTGCGCTTCATCGGGCGCGCCAGGAGGCTGGGCTTCTCGACGGAGCAGATTCGGCAACTGCTTGACCTGTGGCGAAATAAGCGCCGCACTAGCGCCACTGTGAAGGCGATCGCGCTCCGGCACATGCGCGAACTGGACGCGCGGATTGCTGAGCTGTCTCGCATGCGAGACACGCTCATGGAGCTCGCGGAGCATTGCGAAGGCGATGACCGGCCCGCCTGCCCGATCCTTGACGCGATCGGCAGTGCAGAACCGCGACATCGCCTGGTGAGTTCGCAGGGGCAAAAACATCGAAGCCCACTGTCCCGGGGGCTCCAGTCTCCGCGCGTTCACGCAAGCGGGCAGGACTTGAGCGGGACTTAAAGCAGGAGTCATCGGCATGGACAATCGGCAACGGCATACGGTTACCAGGGCGCAAGCGGCCTCGTCGCCAGCATTAGAGGTCGAGGGTGGCCCTGGCAACAAGCATCAAGGCCACGCGCACCAGCATTGCGAGCACGCGTACGCACGGAATACTAGCAAGGTCAATGACGGGGCCAAAGCGCTGGCGCACGATCCCGTGTGCGGCATGCTTGTGGAGCGCGATGGACCGTACCAGTCCGACTATGCCGGGGCGCATTACCACTTCTGCAGTGCATCCTGCCAGCGCCGATTTGATGCCGAGCCGGCTCGCTATGCGAGCCCGCAGGCTGCACCTGCCCCCAAGGAAGCGGAGGCACTGGGCACGATCTACACGTGCCCCATGCACCCCGAGATCCGCCAGGACCATCCAGGCGCCTGTCCAAAATGCGGCATGGCGCTTGAACCAGAAATGCCAAGCCTGGAAGAGGAAGAGAATCCGGAACTCGAGACATTTCGCCGCCGCTTCTGGTGGACCTTACCGCTGACGGTCGCCACCGTGCTACTCGCCATGCTGGGCCACCGCATTGCCTTGGTCGATCCGGCAATACAGGGCTGGGTGGAGCTCGTGCTCTCCGCGCCGGTGGTGCTATGGGCCGGTTTCCCGCTGTTCGTCCGCTGCCTGCAATCGTTCCGAAATCGCAGCCCCAACATGTGGACCCTGATCGGCCTCGGGACCGGCGCGGCATTCGTCTACAGCGTTGCCGCCACAGCCGCCCCGGGCCTGTTTCCCTACTCGTTCGTCATGCATGGCCGCATCGGGGTCTATTTCGAAGCGGCAGCCGTGATCATTTCGCTGACACTGCTGGGCCAGGTCTTTGAATTGCGGGCACGCTCCCGAACGTCTGCTGCCATCAAGGCGCTGCTCGGCCTTGCCCCCAAGACGGCACGCCGTCTCAACGCGGACGGCAGTGAGGAAGACGTGCCGCTGACACATGTGCACATTGGCGACCTGTTGCGGATTCGCCCGGGCGAGAAGGTGCCGACCGATGGTGTCGTGACTGATGGCGCGAGCGCAATTGACGAATCGATGCTGACAGGAGAACCGCTTCCCGTTTCCAAGCGCGCCGGCGATCATGTGATCGGTGCCACAATCAATACCTCGGGTGCGCTGGTAATGCGCTGCGAAAAAGTCGGGGCCCAGACGGTGCTGTCCCAGATCGTTCAGATGGTGGCACAGGCGCAGCGCTCGAAGGCGCCCATGCAACGAATGGCGGACCAGGTAGCTGGAGTCTTCGTCATCGTAGTCGTTGGCATCGCCTTGCTTTCCTTCTTTGCGTGGGGCCTGTTTGGTCCTGAGCCGAGCTGGGTCTTTGGCCTGGTCAACGCGGTGGCGGTGCTGATCATTGCCTGCCCGTGCGCGCTCGGTCTTGCCACCCCCATGTCCATCATGGTGGCTAGCGGTAAGGCGGCAAGCCACGGCATCCTGTTCCGGGACGCCGCAGCCATTGAGAACTTCCGCAAGGTCGATACCCTCATTGTCGACAAGACCGGCACCCTCACCGAGGGCCATCCAGGCTTCGAGCGCGCGTTTGGTGTCGCCTCGTTCGGCGAGGCCGAGGTGTTGCATCTGGCGGCAAGCCTTGACCAGGTCAGTGAACATCCGCTGGCCGCCACGATCGTCGCGGCGGCACGCGAGCGAGGCTTGTCGCTGGATCGGGTGGAGAATTTTGCGTCGGATGCCGGGATGGGCGTGCGCGGCCAGTTGAACGGCCAGCATCTCGAGCTGGGCAATGCCGCGTTGATGCACGCGTCGCAAGTCGACATTGAACCGGTGGCGGCGCAGGCCGATGACCTGCGCCGGCAAGGCGCCAGCGTAATGTATCTGGCGGTCGATCACCAGCTGGCCGGACTGCTCGCCGTTTCGGACCCGATCAAGGCCAGCACGCCACACGCGCTTGCTGCATTGCGTCAAGCTGGGATACGCGTGGTGATGGCAAGCGGCGACGGCGTCGCCACGGCAAAAGCGGTCGCCGGCCGTCTCGGCATCGACGAGTTTCACGGCGAAGTCACACCGGCCGACAAGCTGGCCTTGGTCGAGACGCTGCAAGCGGAAGGCCGCGTGGTGGCGATGGCAGGCGACGGCATCAACGACGCCCCGGCGCTGGCAAAAGCCGATGTGGGCGTCGCCATGGGGACGGGTACGGATGTAGCGATGCACAGCGCCCAGGTGACCCTGGTGAAAGGCGACCTGCGCGGCATTGCCCGCGCGCGGGAACTGTCCGAGGCCACCATCGCCAATATGCGGCAGAACCTGGCGTTCGCCTTCGTCTATAACGCGTTGGGCATCCCTCTGGCGGCCGGTTTGCTGTACCCGCTGACCGGATGGCTGCTGTCGCCCATGATCGCGGCGCTGGCCATGAGCCTGAGTTCATTATCGGTGGTGAGTAACGCGCTGCGGCTGAGCGCGAAAGTGAATGAGGCGGCGCAACGTACGCGGTGAGCATGCGTGAGCGATTTCCTGCGACGGCTGTCCGCAGTGACCTTGCTGCCAGGTTTTGGCAAGACTAGACTGGAAGCACTTGTTTTCATTGGCCCATGAAGCCTACCCATAGCCCGCTCTCGCGACTCCTCGCGCTGGTCTTGCTGGCGTCGGTGCTGTTCATGCGCCTCGCGATTGCGGGGTACGTATGCCCGACCGGCTCAGGCGACGCGGCGGATGCCATGGCAATAGCAGCCACCGAACCCTGTCAGGGTATGGACCAGGCACAGCCGGCGCTGTGCGCTGACCACCAACAGGATGGCCGGCACTGGGCCGACAATAATGGGCATTCTCCCGATCTCGGCCTCTTGCCTGCCATGGCGAGCGGGCCCGCGTACTTTCTCGCGCCGATCGCCTCCGCCGGACGCGCGCCCCTGACTGCCGCCGTGCGGCATCACCCACCACCTGATCCAGTCTATCTCGCAACGGCACGGTTGCGAATCTGATCGTTCCCCATCGCGTGGCCAAACCTGGCCACCTGCCGTGATGTCGGTTGCCTGACCGCGCGCGTGTCACTCGGCTGCGCATGGTCGAGCCGGCAAGCCATCAGATTTGGGGAAGATCATCATGCATACCATTTTCAAATCCATCCTTCTTGTTTCACTCGGCGTGTTCTCTGGCTTCGCACTGGCCGGCCCGAACTGGGACGTCATTAACAGCGCGCGTGCCGCCGCGCAGCAGCGCGACACGACCGCCGCAATCCAAGCCGCCAGGCTGGCGCAATGTGACCAAATGATGAAAAAGATGGGTTCCCACCCGATGAGCAGCGGCAAGGACGCGCAGCCCATGACTCCGATGGGCCCGAGCGAAGCCAAGTGACCGGATTCGCTTCCTCCCGCGCTCACGGCGCCGGAAGTGGCGGGAAGCGAGGAACCCAAGCAGATATGGAGATGGACATGAACACAAAGTCAGTGATGGCGGTAGCGCTTGCGGTGACCCTGCTAGGCGCCGGTGGATGGAGCATGGCGGCCGACGCAGACCAAGGCGATGCGGGTGACAAGGCCCAGACCCAGTCGCAGGAAAAAGGGCACGCGATGAGGATGGACCACGCGATGGGCGGCGGCATGATGGGCAGTTGTCCAATGATGGGGCAATTACCGCCTGGAAACGAAAAGCTCTTGATGCAAATGCACGGCGAAATGATGCAGGCCATGGGAGAAATCATGCGCAAGTACGCCGACAAGGTCCAGGTGCCGGTACAGAAATAGGTGACAACGGCGTCGTGTATGACAATCTCGCGTCGACAGGAGTACTGCGATGAAACGCAACGCGAAAACCATGATAGCCATTGGAGGTGCCCTGCTGGCAATGCTGGGCGCTGCCTACGCAGTGTCCCCGGGCATCCGCGCGCTTGTTGTGGGCGTCGGGCCGTACCTGCTGCTCCTGCTATGCCCGTTGTTCATGTGGCTGATGATGAAGAGCATTAGCGCGTATGACGATTTCCGGGACACGGAATCCCCGGGGAAACGACAGGAACCTCAATCCGGGCCGCTTCGGCGAAAGGAGTGAGCACGCATGTTTGTACTGAGGTTCCGCCGCTTGACCAACGGACCAGGGCATTGCAACTGCCGCGTGCAAGGAGATCCGATCATGTGCAGCCTCAAGACGATGGTGAAGCTTGGAGTCGGGCTGGCTGGCCTGCTCGTTGTCGCGTATGTGCTGCTGCCACAGTATCACGCCGCGATGCGGGCCATTGCGCCGTTCGCGCTCGTGCTCGTATGTGTGCTGGTATGTCCGCTCGCAATGTACTTCGGGATGCGGGGAATGCAGGCACCAGGCAAGGACGAATCAACGCATCGAGAGGACAAATGATGCCTATGAAGGAATGGACCCGGGGATCTCGGGACGGTCTCGTGATCGGCTAACTTCCTGGAGCCTTTCCATGAACCCCATGAGCGGCTTCGCCGCGCATTATGGCCATTGGGATCTCGTGCTCTTCCTCATTGTCTTGGTATCGTGGGCGTTCTACCGATACGCGGCACCGAGCGGTTGGCGTGAGTGGGCAGGGGCGGGCCTTGTCCAAGCGTTCCTGGTCGCGCTCTACGCCGAAATGTTCGGGTTCCCGCTCACGATCTACTTGTTGACGGGCTTCCTCGGCCTCGATATTCCGCACACTCCCTACGCGGGGCATTTGTGGGCGACCTTACTTGGCTATGGCGCTATCGGTGCGATCGTGGAAATGCTGCTCGGCTATGCCTTGCTCGCCGCGGGCATCGTGCTGCTGATCCGTGGCTGGACTGCGGTATACGCGGCCCGCTGCGAGGAACGGATCGCACGGGAAGGCCTGTACGGGGTGATACGCCACCCGCAATACGCCGGCATCCTGCTGGCGGTCCTTGGCGAGGTCGTGCACTGGCCCACGCTGATCACCCTGGCACTGTTCCCGGCCATCGTGTTCGTCTATGTCCGGTTGGCGCGCAAGGAGGAGCGAGACATGATTTGCCGGTTTGGCGCGACCTATGCGGACTACATGCGTCGGGTGCCGATGTTCCTGCCTGGGCGCGGCCAGTGGAGGCGGCTTTTCGGCGCTTTTGGTTAATGCGCCGGTTGTGCCAGCGCGCCGCCTGGCGGACGCGTTGGTCCCGGATGGAGGTAACTGCCATGAACGGTTCCATTGCCATGCCGCGAGATCTGCGTCAGCGCAGATTGCTGCTACGAGCCACCGGTACCCTCGGCGGGATAGGGATCGCGGGCGCCATGCTGCCGTTTGTGCAAAGCATGGCCCCGAGCAATGCCGCCAGATCGAGCGGCGCGCCTGTGGATGTCCGGCTCGACACCGTGAAGCCCGGTAACGTGGTCACGGTTGCCTGGCGGGGCAAGCCCGTATGGATCTTGCACCGGACCGAGGCCATGTTGGCGGGCTTGCGCAAGCATGACGACCTGCTGGCCGATCCGCAGTCGAGACAGAGCCAACAGCCGTCCTATGCCGCCAATGAAGCGCGGTCTATCCGGCCGAATTTCTTTGTGGCGATTGGCATCTGCACCCATCTGGGCTGCGTGCCAATCTTTCGGCCGGAAGTCGCTGCCGCGGATTTGGGGGATCGCTGGCCCGGGGGCTTCTTTTGCCCATGCCATGGCTCCAAGTTCGACCTGGCGG
Organism: Cupriavidus sp. DL-D2; assembly: GCF_039710735.1. NCBI lineage: Bacteria > Pseudomonadati > Pseudomonadota > Betaproteobacteria > Burkholderiales > Burkholderiaceae > Cupriavidus > Cupriavidus sp. DL-D2. The sequence goes on from NZ_JBDKXK010000011.1 coordinate 88,358, forward strand.
GGCGTGTCTTCAAGAGCGTTCCGGCGCCGCTCAATCTGGAGATTCCGCCCCACGAGTATCTGGGCGACACCCGACTGGTCGTCGGCAGGGATCGCTTCGGGGCCGAATGACAATGTATTCCTGAACGCGCTTAGCGAGAAGTGCCACAGCCATCAAGGAGACCACCATGAGCACCAAATGCGTCGTCGCCATCGTCCCATCCGATCTGCTGGAAAAGCTTGAACAGCAGTTCGCAACCGTTCACGTACCCGGTCTGACGGCGACCCGAGTCAAGGGGTATGGGGAGTACAAGAACTTCTTCTCCAGCGACCTCACCAGTGTGCATACCAAAATTGAGATCTTTGTGGAGGAGGAAAGCGTTCAGGCCATCGCTGACGCAATTTTCCAGGTGGCACGTTCCTCAGTGCCGGGGGCCGGCATCGTGGCGGTCATGCCGGTCGATCAATTGCTGCATCTTCATGCCCCTGCGACAGAGCTCAATCCGTGAGACGGCAGGTCGTCTCGGCCAGTGCGGCATGGCCTGAGGCCCCGGCCGGCCGCGATTGCCCGCCTATCAAACGTCCGCCGAGTTGCTTTGCGGCAGGCGCGCGCATCGGGCGGTCTGGCGGCAAGATCAGAAAAGGCGGTGAGAGTATGAGGTGCGGTGCGCCGTGTCATTCTTCGGCGGCCCGAGTCGGATGCCGACCTTGAACATGGCACGAATCATTTCTGGCCTGCTCGTTGCGCTGTGGCTGTGCGCCGCGAGCACCATGGTCGTCACCCATGCCGCAGGCAGCGAGGAACTTCTGTCTCCCGAGCAGGCCTTCCGCTTCGCCGCCCGCGAGCTCGACGACCATGCCGTCGAGGTGCGTTTCGACATAGCACCGGGCTACCACCTGTATCGTGAGCGCTTCGCCTTTACCGCACAGCCTGCCGGCGTCAAACTCGGCGCGCCGGAACTCCCACCGGGCCAGGTCAGGGTCGACGAGGCGTTCGGCAAGCCGATGGAAATCTATGAAGGGAGTGTCATCATCCGCGTGCCGGTGGAGAAAGCGCCGACCGATGGCAAGTGGACGTTGGTGGTGACCTCGCAAGGCTGTGCCGACCAGGGCGTCTGTTATCCCCCAATGAAAAGTGTCTACAAGGTGCGAGGCGGCAAGCCAGTCGGACTGACGGGACAGCACGAGCGCAACGTGCCTTCAGCTTCCTCGCCCGAAATCCGGACTGATACCGGGAATCTCGCGCAGCGCAATCTGCAGGCGGACGAGGAAACCATTACCGGCGCACTGGACGCCCGCAACATTCCTGAAATTGCCGTGTTGTTCTTCGGCCTGGGTCTGCTGCTGACATTCACCCCCCCGGTCTTGCTGATGATGCCAATCCTGTCGGCCATCGTGGTCGGCGAGCACGTGACTCGCAGCGGTGCTGCGGTCGTCTCGCTGGCTTATGTGCTCGGCATGGCGGTGGTCTACACCGGCCTCGGTGTGGCCAGCGGGCTGCTTGGCGAGGGGGTCTCGGCGGCGCTCCAGTCCGTGTGGGTACTGAGCATCATTGCGACATGGATGGTGGCGCTGTCGCTCTCCATGTTCGGGCTCCTTGCACTGCAATTTCCTCAGCGTTGGCAGGCGCGGATGATGACGTCGCCTTTGCGTCGCCAGGGCGTACATGCAACCGCCGCCGCAGCGATGGGAGCCATTTCCGCGCTGATCGTCGCTCCTCACGTGACGGAACCCCTCGCTGGCGTGCTGACCTATATTGCGCAGACCGGCGATTCCGTGATCGGGAGCAGCGCGTTGTTTGCCATGGCGCTCGGCATGGGAGCGCCGCTGGTCCTGGTGGGGGTTGGCTCCGGCAACCTGCTGCCACGCGCCGGGCGCCGTGTGGCAGTGACAAGGTGTGCCCTCGGCTTCCTGCTGCTCGGCACGGCGATCTGGATACTCAGGGCGCTGCTGCCGGCCTGGATGACAATGTTGGCATGGGCCGCGCTCCTGCTGGTGGCCGCCGTGTTCCTAAACGCCTTCGACTCGCTGGGCCCCGAAACGCATGGGCTGACCCGGTTGGGCAAGGGCCTGGGCTTGCTGGCTGCGCTTGCGGGGGCCGTCGTGCTCGTCGGGCTGGCATCTGGCGGGCGCGATCCGCTGCAGCCGCTGGCGGGATTGAGCGCCGGCCGCCGAGCACCGGATAGCCTGGCAAGCCACGAGCCCTTGCGTTTCGAGCGGGTGCGCACCGTGGCTGAGCTCGATGTGCGCATTGCGCAAGCGGCCGCCATCGGCCAGCCGGTCATGCTCGATTTCTATGCCGACTGGTGTGTGAGCTGCAAGGAGATGGAGCGCTTCACCTTTTCCGATGCAGGCGTGCGAGCGCAACTCGCCAATATAGTAATCCTGCAGGCGGACGTTACCCGGAACAACGCCGATGACAAGGCACTGCTCAAGCGCTTCGGGCTATTTGGCCCGCCGGCGATCATCTTCTTCGGCGCAGACGGTCGCGAGAGCCCTGTGAGAGTCATCGGCTTCCAAGCCCCTGCACGATTTCTTGATAGCGTGGCGCGCGCTTTGGGGGGCGCGGAGCGGAACTCGGCGCGTGGGCCGTCAGCTTCCGCTCCGCCACCGGCCCACGGGCAGACATCTCCCCAATAATTCCGGCAGCGTCGACAACTCTCCGCAGTCGCAGCACTGCTCTCGCGGCAGCCCCGCTGTCCGCCTTGACTCCGGGATATCGCCGAACGCCTATCATTGATGCATCGCGCCACGCATAAGTTGTCGAGGCGACGCTGCCAAGCGTTTCATTCGATGAGAGCTACACCATGCGGTCTTCCGATGCAGCGGTCCCTCGCCGAGACTCGCTTTATTACCGCCACACATTGCCGGTGCGGATCATGCACTGGATCAACGTCATCGCGTTTTTCATCCTGCTGATGAGCGGGCTGCAGATCTTCAACGCGCACCCTGCGCTCTACTGGGGCAAGTCGTCGTATACCGGCCGGCCGCCGATCCTGCAAATGGGCGCCAAGGAAACCAAGGACGGAAAAGTGGTCGGCGTCACCAGGGTGGCTGGCCGCGAATTCAACACGACGGGTGTGCTCGGCGCATCGAGAGGCCCGGACGGCGACCTGGTCGGACGGGGTTTTCCTGCCTGGGCGACCATTCCCGGGCCCCAGTGGCTGGCACTGGGACGGCGCTGGCATCTGTTCTTTGCCTGGATCTTAGTCATCAATGGTCTGGCGTATGTCATCCACGCGATCTTCAGCCGGCATCTCGTGCGCGACCTGACGCCGACCAAGGAGGACTGGCATTCCATCCGCAAGTCGCTCAAGGACCACCTGCTGCTACGCCATCCCAAGGGCGAAGCCGCGAAACATTACAACGTTCTCCAAAAGCTCACCTACCTGATCGTCATCTTCGGCCTGCTGCCGCTCGCAATTTTGATGGGGTGGGCAATGTCGCCGTGGCTCGACTCAGTGATCCCCGGGTGGGTCGATTGGTTCGGCGGACGGCAATCCGCGCGCACGATCCATTTCATCGCCGCCCTGGCACTGGTAGCGTTCGTCCTCATTCATGTCTCTCAAGTCATCATCACAGGGCTCTGGAACAACCTGCGCGCAATGGTTACGGGGCGCTATCGGATCCCGGCGACGGAGGATCATCATGACAGCGAATGAGCCGAACCGCCGCCGCTTTCTTGCCCGACTCCTGGCCGCCAGCGGCGCCCTGTTTCTCGCAAGCTGCGATCGATTGTCGGGCACCGTGTGGTTTCCGAAGCTTCTGAAGAGCGGGGAAAAGCTTAGCCAGGCCACGCAACATCTGGTGACCTCGCGCCATTCGATGGCGCAGGAATTCACCGAAGCGGACCTCTCGCCGACGTTTCGCAGCAATGGCACCGCCAATCCGGACGACGAGCGATACCAGTTCCTGGCCGCCGGCGAATTCGCCGCGTACCGACTCAAGGTTTTCGGCCTGGTTGAGCAGCCCGCAACGTTTTCGCTGGACGAACTGCGCGCGCTGCCCGCCCGGAGCCAGATTACCCGTCACGATTGCGTCGAAGGATGGAGCGCGATCGGCAAATGGAAAGGCGCACCATTAAGTGCCTTGCTCGCGCGTGTCCACCCGAGGCCGGAGGCACGCTACGTGGTCTTTTACTGCGCCGACCCGATGGATGCAGAGGGGACGAAATATTACGAGAGCATCGACATGGAAGATGCCTACCATCCGCAGACCATTCTCGCCTACGAGCTCAACGGCAAGCCGTTGCCGATCGCCAATGGCGCGCCTTTACGCGTCCGGGTAGAACGACAGCTCGGCTACAAGATGGCCAAATACATCATGGGCATCGAACTCGTCAGCAGCTTTGAAAGCATTGGTGAGGGCAAAGGCGGCTACTGGGAAGACCAGGGGTATGAGTGGTATGCCGGCATCTGACGAAGCGCCGGATTTTTCGTCCTGCGCGCGCTTGCCGGCGGTGGTCAGCGCTACTATCAGTTCGCCGTTCATCTCTGCCGGCGTCTCCACGCGGACCCTCCCTGCAGCGCGGCCGGACTAGGCCTCGGCCGCCTCTGTCTGGCCTCGCGCTTCCGGCTCGAACTGTATCTACTGGACGGTTATCGTCGCCCTCATGTTCGGGTGTATGCCGCAGAAGATGTTGTAGACCCCCGGTTTATCGAATCTGAACTTGAAGGTGTCGTTCTGGTCGAGCGCGCTGGAGCGGAAGAGGCCGGCGTCGTTGACAATCGTGTGCGGTTCGCCATCGAGGTTTTTCCACGTGACGGTCGTGCCGGCTTTGATCGTCAGCGACATCGGCGAGAACTGGAAATTCTTCAAAACGACGGCATTGTTCTCCTCGGCTTGCGCGACGGAGAACCCGGAAGCCGATGCCGCGATGAATACCCCGGCCCCGAGAGAGAAGACCAAGGCGCGGCGAAGAATAGACGTTGGCATGATTCTGGTCCTGGTTGGTGGGGTGTCTGGACGTTCAGGCGAGCGTCGTGTCGGTGAGCGTCGCAGCGAGCGGGTGCCGCATGATCTTGATGCTGGTCACGCCAAGCATCCTAGGTAGCTGATCACTAGGTACCGTGAGCGGCATCGGTCCGGGGCCATTGCCGGCTGTCGGTTGAGGATAGGCCGTCGAACGCGCCGTATGGAAAGTAATATTGCCTTCCACCTTCGATACGATCTGGTGGATATGGCCGTTCAAGACGGTGACGGAACCGAAGCGCTGCAGATAGGTCATCGCCTCGCCGGCATCGCCGGTGCCCCAGCCCCACGGTTGGTAGATCGTCCACATTGGCATGTGTGCGAAGACGACGATCGGTGTGCTGGACGAGTGGCCCTTCAGATCGGCCTTCAGCCAGGCGAGTTGGTCGTCGCCCAAGCCCCCCAGACCGTTCGGCTTGAAATGCATCACGTTGACCAGCCCGACAAAGTGGACGCCACTGTGGTCGAAGCTGTAGTAGCCCTTATTGCCGGAGGCTTGGCCGAAACGATTGAAGTATTCCGTCCCAGGCCCATCGGTTACATCATGCTCGCCGGGCACGGTATGCAACTCGGTGATATTCAGCCCGGACATCAATTGCGCCGCGTGGTCGAACTCTTCTGCCTTGGATAGATGCGTAATGTCTCCAGTGTGAATCGTCAGCGCCGGCTTGATCGGCATCGCGTTGACGAGGTCAATGGTCTGCTTGAGCGTGCCCGCGACGTCCGGATTGGCTTCCTTGTTGAAGCCGATATGTGTGTCGCTGATCTGCAGGAATAGAGGGACGCCCGAGCCGACCGACGGCCTCTTCCCTGTGGCGGCAAGGGCCAATTCCATAGGCGAGAGAACACCGCCGGCCAAAACAAACACGGTGCCCGCGCCGCCGAATGCGAGACACTTCAACGCACTGCGGCGCAACGGATCGAACGGAAGACCTGATGACATATTGCCCTCACGAGTCAGTTTCGAGAGGTAGATTGCCGGACTATCCGACAGGCCTCGCGATTGGGTTCATCTGTATTACTGCCGGGCCATCCGTTTTATTCCGCCTTAAGCATTGCCTGTGACAACAGCGAAAAGAGGACGCCGCGGCGGTCGAAATTCCTTATACGGCACCCTGGGATCGATGCCGCTTGTGGAGCAATCCGAGCAGGCGGTCGGCACGGCAAAGTCGGTCGGCCCCGCGGCACACGAACGAAAGACCGTACAGTGCCGGGGTTTTCTCGTCCCCCTCAGGGGTAGGGTGTGGGCCTGATCAGGCACGATTCATCGAGCGCGCTTGAGGCGGGTCGCCAGCCTACGCGAACGGCCGCTCATGGCCCGATCTCTGCCCTCCGCCCACCCTGTCCAGCGGTTGCGGCTTTCAGAGGCAACTGCCGACCCTTTATAGGCCATCGGCTGAGTTCCGCGCAGATGAACGTATGCACGCGATTATTGGACGCTCGGCAACACCGGTGATTGCCTGAGGGGCATTCAGTCATAGCGTCGCTGAGCGAGCTGCCGGCTCAGACCGCCTTTGCGAGGGGTTCTTCTGTTTGCCGAATTGCCATCAGCATGACGATGGCCCCTACGCCGAGAGCCGATGATAGCCAAAGCGCCTTTGCGCCGAATGCGTCGAGGCAAATGCCAAACAGCCACGGTGCCAATGCCTGTGCAACGCGTGCGGGGACCATCAAGACGCCTTGACGATGGCCGTAATCGTTTGGCCCGAAGATGACCAACGGTAGCGTTCCCTTTGCGATGGTTAGGATGCCGTTGCCGGCACCATGCAATACACCGAACAATGCCGCTGCGGGAGCGCCTGCCACGCCAAATGCCATTGCTCCGATGGGGTGCAGTGCGGCTGCAATGCGAGCGGAAAGCAGCGGATGAACCTTTCTGAGGAAGCCGAACTCGAGGATTCGCGCCCCCACTTGAGCAGGGCCGATCAAAGCGCCTACCGTCACGGCCGTTGCGACGGTTGCACCGCCAGCCTGCAGGAGGCGCGGCAAATGGGCCGCCATCGCTGTGCTGATGAACCAGGTCGCCGCGAACACAAAGGCCAACGCATACGAGGCGAGCCGTTGGGAGTCGCTCTCCGCCACATTCGAGGGCTCGCGCTTCACCGGAGCAACCTTGTCTTGCTTGGCATCTTGGGACACAAGGCCGCGCGGCACGCTCGCATTCAGGAGCAAACCGAGTGTCAGATGCAATCCCGCCCACGCGAGACACGCACCGCGCCATCCAATGTGTGCCTCCATGAATGTCGACAGCGGCCAGCCGACCGTGCTGGCGAAGCCGGAGATGAGCGTGATGCCGGTAATCGCGCCCCGAGAGCGGTGGCCGTACAGGGCCACAAGCGTCGCGAATGCGGCCTCATATAGCCCTGCGCCCATTCCAATACCCAGGACCAGCCAGGCAGCAAAGAGTCCAACTGGGCCTTGGGCGAAACCAAGACCCGCCAGACCCAAGGCAAATATGATGCTGGTGGCTACCAGTATCGAGCGGCCGCCAGTCCGATCGATCATTCTGCCTGCAGACGGCCCGATCAGGGCCGACACGACAAGCGCAGCGCTGAAGGCCGCAAATACCGTAGGGGTGGATACGCCGAGGTCCTTCGCCATCGGCGTCGCCAGCATCGCCGGCAGGTAGTACGTCGAACCCCACGCCAAGGTCTGGGCAATGCCCAGCCTGGCGATCACGCCGCCGCTTGGCTCCATGGCCATCCCGTTCTTCGTTATTCGACTTCGCCGCTGTCGGTATCGCTGACCTGCGCGTCTTGCTCATGGCTCATCGCCGCTGCTGCGAGCGTGGTTGCCGTGGCCGGTGCTGCTTCCTTGCGCTCACTGTAGCGATCCGTCAGGTAGTCGCTGCGATCGCGTACGAGAAGCGTGAACTTGAAAAGCTCCTCCATGACGTCCACCACACGGTCATAGTAAGAGGAAGGCTTCATGCGGCCATTCGCCTCGAACTCCTGGTACGCCTTGGCGACCGACGACTGGTTGGGGATCGTCACCATGCGCATCCAGCGACCCAACACGCGCAGTGCGTTGACCGCATTGAAGGACTGCGAGCCACCACAGACTTGCATGACTGCGAGTGTGCGCCCCTGAGTGGGACGAATGCCGCCCATTTCCAGCGGCAGCCAGTCGATCTGATTCTTGAAGACCGCCGTCAGCGTGCCGTGACGCTCCGGGCTGCACCAGACCTGGCCTTCCGACCATTCTGAGAGCTTTCGCAGCTCGACCACCTTTGGGTGGTCGGCAGGGACGCTGTCGCACATTGGCAGGCCATGTGGGTCAAACACACGGGTCTCCGCACCGAAGTGCTGCAGGATCCGTTCAGCTTCCTGGACGAGCAGGCGGCTGTACGAAGTTTCGCGCAACGAACCATAGAGCAACAGGATGCGCGGCGGGTGGGTACTGATGCGTGCCGGCTCCAGTTTGTACAGGTCCGGCGTGTCGAGAACCGCTGGGACGATGTTGGGCATTTCCATCGTCATTGCACTCTCCGACCTTGGCCGTCGATCACGACCTCGCCGTCTTCCTTGGTGAAAGAACCTCGCTGTGGCGAGGGCAGGATGTCGAGCACGACCTCCGAAGGTCGGCACAACCGCACACCAAGCTCGGTGACGACAAAGGGCCGGTTGATCAGGATCGGATGGGCGAGCATCGCGTCGAGCAACTGGTCATCCGTCTGCGCAGGATCGGACAGACCCAGTTCCGCGTACGGCGTGCCCTTTTCGCGGATAGCCTGGCGCACCGTGAGTCCGGCATCACGGATCATCTGTTGCAGTGTCTGCCGGTCCGGCGGTGTGTTCAAATACTCGATGACATTTGGCTCGATGCCCGCGTTGCGGATCATGGCCAAGGTGTTACGTGATGTACCGCACGCGGGGTTATGGTAGATCGTTACCGACATTCCAGTTCCTTAATGGCCCTTGGCCTCATACCACGACTGCGACCGGTTGACGATGCCGACAACCAGCAGCATGACCGGCACTTCGATGAGAACGCCTACCACTGTCGCCAGTGCAGCCCCCGACTGGAAGCCAAAGAGGCTGATTGCGGTCGCGACGGCAAGTTCGAAGAAATTACTGGCGCCGATCAGACTGGACGGGCCCGCCACGCAATGGGCGACGCCGAGCTTGCGGTTCAGCAGGTAGGCGAGTCCAGAGTTGAAGAAGACCTGAATCAGGATCGGTACCGCGAGCAGCGCGATTACCAGTGGCTGATCGATGATGGCCTTGCCCTGAAATGCAAACAGGAGAACAAGCGTAAGGAGCAGCGCGGTGATGGAATACGGCCCGAGTCGGTGCACGACACGCTGGAAGTAGGCCACGCCGCGGCTTAGGAGCATCTTGCGCAGCAGTTGCGAGATGATGACCGGCACAATGATGTACAAGGCCACTGACGTGAGCAGAGTGTCCCATGGCACTGTGATGGACGACAGGCCCAGCAGCAGTGCTACCACCGGCGCGAAGGCGACCACCATGATGGCGTCGTTCAGAGCGACCTGGGACAGCGTGAAGTACGGATCGCCCTTGCAGAGCTGACTCCAGACAAACACCATGGCGGTGCAAGGAGCGGCGGCCAGAAGGATAAGACCGGCCACGTAGCTATCAAGCTGGTCGGCAGGCAATAGCGGCGCGAAAAGGTGACGCACAAAAATCCAACCGAGCAGCGCCATCGAGAATGGCTTGACTGCCCAATTGATGAACAGGGTCACGCCGATGCCTCGCCAATGCGATTTCACCTGGCCCAGTGCGCCGAAATCGATCTTGATCAGCATGGGGATGATCATCACCCAGATCAGAATGCCCACTGGCAGGTTGACCTGCGCGTATTCCATCCGCCCAATCGCCTGGAAGACTTCAGGAAGGATCTGCCCGAGTGCGATACCGGCGACAATGCACAGCGCGACCCAAACGGTCAGATAGCGCTCGAAAAAGCTGATCGCCGGCTTGGCCACGGCTTGGCCGGTCGCTGCTACGTTTTGGCTACTCATATTCAGCTCCCTGCCAGGCGCTGCAGGGTCTCCTGCAACTCTGCGTTGTTCATGTCATCGATCGGGAGCAGCAGCAATTGCAGCATCCTGTAGGCGATGGCCTGTCGGGTCAGCTCGAATGCCTGACGCTTCTTCTCGTCGCCGCCTTCCGTGTTCGACGGATCTGGGTAGCCCCAGTGCACCTTCACCGGGCTACCTGGCCAGTACGGGCACTCTTCTTCGGCCGCGTTGTCGCAGACCGTGATCACGACGCGCATGTGGGGCGCATTCTCGCCGACGAATTCATCCCAGTTCTTGCTGCGGAAGCCGCCAACATCGACGCCGGCGTTTTCAAGCGCCTCGATGGCGAACGGGTTGATTCGTCCGCTCGGGGAGCTTCCGGCGCTGTAGGCATGCACATCGCGGCCAAATTGCTTGGCCAGATGGTTGAGCATGCCCTCGCTCAGAACGCTACGGGCGGAATTGTGGGTACAGAGGATCAGTACGTTGGTAGTCATGGGGGCTGCAACAACAAGTAATTTGGGGAGCGTTTCAGCGCGTGCCGATGTCCCGGATCGCCTTCTGAAGCGCGACCGCGTCAAGCTTCGGCAGAGGCAGCGACAGGAACAGTTCAATACGGCGCTTGAGTGAAATGGCGGCTTCGTTGATGGCCTGCTGCTTCTGGGCTTCGGTACCTTCGCAGGCGGCCGGATCGGGTACGCCCCAATGCGCTGTCATCGGCTGACCTGGCCACACGGGGCAGATCTCTCCCGCGGCCTTGTCGCAGACCGTGAAGACGAAATCGAGTTGAGGCGCACCGTCCTGTGAAAATTCGTCCCAGCTCTTGCTGCGAAAACCCGTGGTGTCCATGCCGTGGCGCGCCAGTGCTGCCAGCGCGAGCGGATTCACCGCACCGGTGGGATGGCTGCCCGCTGAGTACGCGCGGAAGCGCCCCTTGCCCAAATGGTTCATCAGCCCTTCCGACAATATCGAACGCGCAGAATTGCCGGTGCAGATGAACAGCACGTTGTAGATTTTCTCGCTCATGAGGCACCCTTAGCAGCAGGACGGCGTGGAGTTGACCGCAATACCGACTGGCTTTCCCCTGGGCGCGCAGCACGCTGAATCCGATTTGGCGTCTTCGATCTTTCTGGATTCGCCGTACACGGGCACATTGCCAAGCGTATGGAAGTGCTCCCACGCGATGCCTTGCGGATCGGTGACCCAGTACTTGTCGCTTCGCGCATAGCAGCAGGTGGTCTCGCCTTCGTCTAGCAGCGCCATATCGGCCGCTTCGGCTCGCGCCTTCAACTCCGCCAGCTCGCCTGCGTCATCGGTCTGGAACCCGAGGTGGTCTACCCCGGTTTCGGCACCGCGTGCCGAAATGGCGAAGTTCACGCGAGGGTCCTCAAGCATCCACTTCGCGTAGTCCTCTTTCACCAAAGTGGGTTCGGCTGCGAAGAGTGCCGAGTAGAAACGAATGCTCGCAGACAGGTCCGCGACGCTGACGTGAACGTGGAAGCGCTTCATGATTGGGCCTCGGTGGCGACGGAACAGTTGGACACAGGAGAGCACGGATTGCCGCCGCAGCAGTTCTCCGTGAGGTAACCCAGCAATGCGTTCATGGTCTCGAAGCGAGCCATGTAAATGATCGAGCGACCGTCCTGGCGGCTGGAAAGCAAGCCGGCGCGGTGCAATTCCTTCAGGTGGAACGATAGCGATGACGCTGGCATTTCCATCAATTCGGCAATTCGACCGGCGGCAAGCCCCTCGGGCCCGGCTTCTACCAGTAGCCGGAACACCGACAGGCGTATCGAATGGGCAAGCGCGGCAAGCGCTTCAAGGGCGTGGTCCGTTTTCATGATTCGACTATATTCGAATTATGAAAACTTGCAAAGTGAATTTTGTATGACGACGGGCGAGGAAGCCTGCACTGGAGAGTGCGAATTGCCGGCAGACGAGCTGCAAGCTCGCCACCCGGAGTTTTTTGCCGAGTGATCTGCAATGCTGGAAGACCTGCCGGTATAGCCGCCGACCTAGTGCGTGGAACGCTCGTGAGGACGCAGGTTGTGCGTCGCGGCTATGGACCGCTCAATAAGCGTGTAGGCGGCATTCAAATGTGAGCTATCCCCGGACTGGGCGGCCAATAGCTCAAGTGCGCGCAGCAGGGGATCAGCGACGTCTGTGTTCCGTTGGCTCAACGCCAGTGCGTACGCGGCATAGACGGCTTCCGCCAATGGAAGGGAAGACAAGTCAGTCATTGTGCACTTCCAGTGCCGGGCGATGATGTATTGGCGCCCAATCAGGGTGGTCCTATTCACACTATCGACCTTGCTACAGGGGGAAGGTCAAGCGGCTTATGCATCTCGCCGGCCGGGCGGCCGGGTTCCGCGCGAGAACTTCGTGCTTGACCTGTCGCTCGCTCGTAGCTCAACACGGCAAATATGTCGCTCGGTCCCAACGTGACGTCTAGTTGCAGATGGCACATCCGTTCCTACTTTTCCGCATTCATCGTCAGCGCGGCAATGAGCCCGGCCTTGACCAGCAAGTCCTCTGGCACTACCTCGTAGGCGGTCCCACCAACGTCGACGGTGCGACATTCGGAGTCGCCGCAAACCGAACAGCAGGGGCTGCTGCCTACCGAGGCATTGACCCATTCCTCCATCGGTTTTCCCGCAATCCAGATCCGATTGGATTCAGACGGATTGGCCTTGAAGGTGGCGTCATCAATCTCTCGAGTCTCCAATACTGGCTCGATGCCCAGCGGCATCAACTGCTCGCGCAGTTGCCGGTAGGCCCGCTCAACCTCATCTCCGGTGCCAGCGCATCGTGGGCAAGTTTCCCCACCGGAAACGAGGCGCTGCCAAACGATAGGAAGTGTCTTCACGGTGTTACCTCACAGAAGATGGATCGGGCTCGCGGTTTGGCTCGCGAGCGACCAGATGCTCCAGGCCCTTGACTCCGACTGGGGACTCGGAGAGCCACGGTATTAGGGCGCAGCTTTGCGCCAGCTCGTCGACGACGCGGCGAATGAAAGGCACCTCGTAAGCGCCGCGCTGGCACAGCACGGGGTGCGTCGTCCCACTCGCCAGGAGCGATTGGTTGATGACCCACGCGTAAGGCTTGATACCAGCTCGGGCCAGGTCCTTGGCAAGACGCTCCGCCTCGTGAACGGGCGTGGCCTCCGGCAAGGTAACAATAAGCACTCGCGTATAGCCAGGGTCGCGCAGCCTGGGCAACAACTGCCGCACAGCCTCAGGCATATCCCCTTGCGTGCGCATCACTTCCCGGTGGTAGGCCTCCGCCGCATCGAGCAACAGGATCGTGTGGCCTGTGGGGGCCGTGTCCAACACCACGAATCCGTCCTTGCCTTCGTCGACGGTGCGGGCAAAGGCTCGGAATACGGCAATTTCCTCGGTGCATGGCGAACGCAGGTCCTCTTCCAGCATCGCGCGCCCAGCGGCGTCGAGTTGCTGGCCAGCCTTGGAGAGCACCTCCTCCGTGTACCGTCGCACTTCCTCCGCTGGGTCGATTCGGGCGATCGTCAGGCCAGGAAGCTCGCCTTCAATGGTGGCGGCAATATGCGCAGCCGGGTCAGTCGTTGAAAGCACGACCCGATGGCCCTTCTTCGCAAGTGCCACGGCAACTGCTGCAGCGACAGTGGTCTTGCCCACGCCGCCTTTGCCCATCGTCATGATGACGCCATGGCCGGCCGACGCCATGCGCTCGACCAGACCGCTCAAGCCAGGTGGCAAGCTGGTTTCGGGCATCTCGTGACTGGTCGGCAATGCCACAGTCTCGGGATGGGCCATTTCGCGTAGCGCGTCCAATCCGACGGTGCCACGCGGCAGGAAGGGGATACGCGCCTGCGGCAACCCGGCCAATTCGGCCGGGATGTTTGCCAATGCTTCGTCCGCCAACTGCGCCATGGCCGTCGCCGTTGGGTCGCCGGAGCCGGCGTCCGTGAACAGGCCATTGATGACCAGGGCCTGGTTACGTATCCCAAGATCCGCCAGTTCGGCACCCGTGCGATTGGCTTCCCTCAAGGATGCGGTATCGGCACGGGCAACCAGGATGACCGTGGTCTCGTCTGCATTGGAAAGACGATCGACGGTTGCCGCGTATAGCGCCTTCTGTTTTTCCAGCCCGGCCAGCGGACCGAGGCAGGAGGCGCCGCCAGTGGATGAGGAAATGAACTCGTCCCATGCCGAGGGCATTGTCAGCAGACGCAGGGTGTGTCCGGTGGGAGCCGTGTCGAAGATGACATGGTCAAAGTCGGCCGTACCGGACGAGTCGCCAAGGAGTTTCGAGAACTCGTCGAACGCAGCAATCTCGACGGTGCACGCGCCGGAGAACTGCTCCTCCATGCTTTGGATTGCAGCAGCCGGCAATATGCCTCGGTAAGGGGCCACCATCCGCTCCCGGTAGGCGTGTGCCGCCGCTTCCGGGTCGATGTTCAGCGCGTGCAGGCCAGGCGCCCCGGGGATCGCCGTTGGCAGTTGACTCAGGCCTACGCCCAGCACCTCGTCCAGGTTAGACGCAGGGTCCGTGCTAACGATGAGCACCGAACGCCCGGCTTCGGCCAAGGCCAGCCCGGTGGCACAGGATAGCGAGGTCTTACCGACCCCGCCTTTCCCGGTGAAGAACAGATAGCGGGTACGTGTAGAAGGCAAGGTCATGGCGTCCCCGCTTCAACAGCAGCCGGAGCCGGGTGTGCAGCTACCCGCCTTGACCCGCGGCTTCTCGGCCGTTGCCGGCGCAAGATTGAGCTTCTGCGCCAGGTGTTGGCGCGAGGGGTACATGCCGGTGGATACAATATGGCCATCGATTGCAATGATGGGCAGACGATCCATGCCACCCTCCATTTCCTTGACCACAGAGGGGTTGGCCACGAATGCTTGAGGCTCCTGCCCCAGGTTGTACCGGGTCACAGTGACACCTTGTTCTTCGACCCATTTGAGGTCGGCCGCGAATTGCGCCAGGATCGGATCTATATCCACGCCACAGACCCCCGTCGAGCAACACATGGCAGGGTCAAACACTTCCAGCTTTTTCATGATGACTTCCTTTCAAAAAGTCGGCCCTCGGGCTCGCTGACAGCAATCGGTGAACGGTGTGCGGTGTTCAGGGAGACGGGAAGGAATCGCTCCGGCGTTCCCATAATTCCATGTTTCCAATATTATCAAAATAAAGAGATTGCATGCGCTGTTTTCCTTGCGCTAGATCAGACTACCCACTGTTTGTTTGATGTGCTCTATGGCGTACAAACATCGTGACCATCGGCGCCGCTTTATTTTGCTATGCAACTTGCAGTGGGGCTGTCATTGCCCTAGAAATTAGTTACACAATTCCAGAATTATCAAGATCTAGTCGCGTGATCCCTCGGGGAGCGCGGCCGCCCGGCAAATCGCCCTCTAAAGCCCCGCGACCACGATGTACCTCAGGCCACCCAGCTCGGTCCGAGATCGCATTTGGAAGGAGGGCGACATGTCAATTTCGCGCAGGCAGTTTCTGAAGGCTGCTGGCGGTTCCGCGGCCGGCGTAAGCATCTCGGGTACGGTGGTGAGTCCGGCCGGTGCTGCCGCGCCACCAGCGGACGTAGGTCGCACGACCTTGCCATTCAAGCCTAAGGTGATCGCACGGGCTGGCCAGCTTCGGCCCAACACACCGGTCACCTTTACGTACCCTGATGCCTCATCGCCATGCGCGGTAATCAAGACGGGTGCGCCGGTTCCAGGTGGCGTTGGCCCCGACCGTGACATTGTTGCCTACAGCACGCTCTGTACGCACATGGGTTGCCCGGTCGCCTATGACTCCACGGCGCGCACATTCCGATGCCCCTGTCATTTCAGCATCTTTGACCCCGAGAAGTCCGGGCAGATGGTATCCGGCCAGGCCACCGAGAATCTTCCGAGAATCCAGCTCGAGTACAGCGCCGCAGATGGCAGCGTGAAAGCCATTGGCGTCGACGGGTTGATCTACGGCCGTCAAGCCAACCTGCTGTAAGGGGGCACTGCCATGGCAACGAACAAGGATCGGGTGACATTGCCGCCCGTGAGCGCGCAGCGGACCAACCTGACATGCCACTTCTGCATTGTCGGATGTGGGTATCACGTCTACAAGTGGCCGGAAAATAGCGAAGGCGGCCGAGCGCCGGGCGAGAACGCACTCGGCCTGGATTTTCGCAAGCAGCTTCCACCGCTGACTGTGATCATGACACCTGCCATGCAGAACACGATCGTCGATCGCGATGGCCGGCGCCAGAACATCATGATCGTGCCTGACAAGCAGTGCTCGGTGAACAAGGGGCTCTCGTCCACGCGCGGTGGTCAACTGGCCAAGGTAATGTTCACGCCGGATGGCGTGGGCCGTGCGCGACTGCGCAGCCCGCGCGTCTATGTTTCCGACCAGTGGGTGGACACCAGTTGGGACGATGCCCTTGCACTCTATGCCGGCCTGACCAAGAAGATCCTCGATCGGGACGGCCCCGCCGCACTGGCGTTTGACTGCTTCGATCACGGTGGCGCTGGCGGTGGCTTCGAGAACACCTGGGGCACAGGCAAGCTGATGTTCACGGCGCTGAAAACGCCGCTGGTGCGCATCCATAACCGCCCGGCCTACAACTCCGAATGCCACGCCACGCGCGAGATGGGAATTGGGGAGCTGAACAACAGTTACGAGGACGCGGAACTAGCCGATGTGATCATGGCGATTGGCTGCAACTCATACGAGACGCAGACCAACTATTTCCTCGCCCACTGGCTGCCGAACCTGCAGGGCCAGACGATGGACAAGCGCAAGCAGCGCTTCCCCGGCGAGACCATGGCCGCCGCCAAGGTGATATTCGTCGACCCGCGCCGCACGACAACGATCGCGGTAGCGGAGCAGGCCGCCGGCAAGGAAAACGTCTTGCACCTGGATATCGAGCCCGGTACCGATATCGCGCTATTCAATGGGCTGCTTACCTATGTGGTGGATCAGGGCTGGCACGACAAGGAGTTTATTGCCACCTACACCAAGGGGTTCGACGCCGCGCTGCGCGCCAACAAGCTGCCGCTGGATGAATGCAGTCGCATCACTGGCGTGCCTGCCGACAAGCTGCGCCGCGTGGCAGAGTGGGCGTACAAGCCGAAGGCCTCTGGCCATCGCCCTCATACGATGCATGCCTATGAGAAAGGCATTATCTGGGGCAATGACAACTACCTGATTCAGTCCGCACTCGTGGACCTGGTGCTGGCCACGCACAATGTTGGCCGACGTGGCACGGGCGTCGTACGCATGGGTGGGCACCAGGAGGGTTACGCCAGGCCGCCATACCCCGGCAACACCAAGATCTATGTCGATCAGGAGATCATTCACGGCAAGGGCTTGATGTACACGGCATGGGGCGCGAATCCGTTCCAGACTACGCTCAACGCTCAAGAGCATCGTGCCGTCATTCTTCATCGGTCGGGAATCGTCCGGGAGGCCATGTCCCGCCAACGCGGTGCGTCGATGCAACAGATGGTGGATGCCATCTACGACGCCGTGAAAAGCAAGGGCGGCCTCTTCCTTGTCAACATCAACCTCTACCCGACCACCCTGGCGGACGGGGCTCACCTGATGCTGCCCGCTGCCCACCCCGGCGAAATGAACCTCACGTCAATGAATGGTGAGCGCCGGATGCGGCTGTCCGATCGGTTCATGGATCCGCCGGGCACGGCGCGGCCGGATTGCCTGATCGCCGCAGCCATCGCCAATACCCTCAAGCGCACGTACGAGGCGGAAGGCAAGCAGGACATGGCGGCACGCTTCAGCGGCTTCGACTGGAAGACTGAGGAGGATGCTTTCAATGACGGATTCCGCCAGGCTGGGCAGCCCGGCGCAGCACCGATTGATAGCCAGGGTGGCAAGACGGGCAACCTCGTTACCTTTGAGCGCCTGCGCGCCATGGGCAACAACGGCGTTCAACTGCCGGTTCAGGCGTATCGCGATGGCAAGCTAGTCGGCACCGAGATGCTCTACACCGACGGCAAGTTCGATACCGCCGACGGCAAGGCAGAGTTCAAGCCAGCAACCTGGCCCGGCCTGCCGAAGCCCGTAGCAGACCAGAAGGCCAAGTACCATTTCTGGATCAACAACGGCCGCGTCAACGAAGTCTGGCAAACGATGTACCACGACCAGTTCAACGAATTCGTGCGCGCCAGGGTGCCGATGGCCTATCTCGAAATCAACCCCGAGGATGCACGTGCGCTCGGCATCAGCTCCGGCGACGTGGTCGAGGTCTACAACGATTATGGCTCGACCTACGCGCTGGCCTATCTCGAGCCAGACATCAAGCGAAATCAGACCTTCATGCAGTTCGGCCACTACAACGGTGTCATGGGCAACGTGACCACACCGTGGACGGATCGCAATGTCGTGCCTTACTACAAGGGTACTTGGGCAGATCTTCGCCGAATCGGCAGCAGCGAAGATTTCAAGGAGACTGTCAGCTTCAAGAGACGTCGCTTTGAGTCGGCCTAGGCGCGCATCACACTGCACGCCGGCGTTCGCGCCGGCGTCGACGGGCCACCAGCCTCAGGCGGTGGCCTTCGTCATGCAAGTCGCAGATGCTGGACATAGAGCGGCGAACTGCGCGCTGGATTGCAGTGCTGCGGGCGCAGCGTTTCTCTCGACGATCCTGTACCCAAGATTGAGAAAGTAGTCCGCTGCGGAGGTCGTCAACAGGTAGAGTCGTCGTACACCGATCGTCCCGGCATCTCGTTCTATGAGGTCCACCAGGACGCGGCCGAACTGATTGTGGCGGGCATCCTTCGCAACGGCGACTGATCGGAGCAGTCCATCCGTCCCATAGGGCTCTAACCCAGCACAGGCCAAGAGGCTTCCGTCCTGTACAGCCACGAAGAAGCGGCTGGAGTTTTCTGCAGCTACGTCCTCGACAAGGAGGTCTTCTTCGGCCAGCAGCGCACGGATGGACGCGAAGTCGTCGGGGCGAGCAAGTCGAAAGGTCGGAGTCGACATAGGTTGCCTTCAGTACCGACCCGCCCGATGCTGATCGGAAGACTCAATGAAATTGGCGCAGCCGCCGCGCGCTTGCCGTGGCTCTTGTTGCGGAATTTCCGTCAGCATTGGCATGAGGTAGCGCTGGCTTCCAGGCAGGGATGCCCCTGGCAGCAGTTGGCCGTCAGGAAGCCGAGCAGCTCGTTCATATGGGCGAACTCTGCCCGATAGATCAGATTGCGACCCTCACGCTGCTGCGTCACCAGGCGCGCGTGCATCAGTTCCTTCAAGTGGAACGACAGCGTGGCGCTCGGCACGTCAAGCTCCTCGGCGATGGCCCCCGGGGTCAAACCTCCCGGGCCAGCGACTACCAGCATCCGAAAGACTTGCAGGCGGATGTTGTGGGCTAGCGCCGCGAGGGAGCGGACAATGTCTTGCTCTTCCATATTTCCAAGCTATGCGAAAGAGAGGAGTAATACAAAGGAGTATGCGCCACATGGGCGACTCATGTTGCTCCTATCAGGCATAGCTGACCAGCCTTCCAGTGTTTTGCAAACGAGCTGAGCTTTCCGATGGTTTCGGCGCGAGCGTTGGCTGTGGGGTAGTAGCGTACGCCGGGTGGAATCTTCCCCTTGGGCACCATACTGAAAGATGCGAGCACGGCTTCACGCTCACCACTCTCAGTTGCGCGGATGATCGGGGCAGAGTAGTCAGGCCAGGCTTCCGATCGCCATTCTCCGACAGGCGGTTCGACGCCAAACACGTTCCGGAGCATTTGCCGTTGGACCGGCGCGTAGTTGACGCACATCATCACCCTCCATTCAATTTGCCGGACTTCCCCCGGCCGCGTACCACGTCGGCAGGGATGGGCGTTTCCATCTCCTCGCGCGTGATCGGCCGCATTAGCCACGCTTGCCGATATTCCTTCAGTTCGAAGTCGGCGCGCTCGAATCCCGTAAGGACCAAATCGTCTCCGGACATTCTCACGATCCGCGCGTCATACAAGATGCCAAGTTCGGCTGTGTCTTGGTGCTTGCTGTGGGTCATGATCGCATGCGGTATGACGCGGTGGGCGCGCGTATCCATCCGGTCCTCGATTACCACTTGGCCACGCCAAAGCAGCTGCCCGCCCCACCATCCTCGGTGTAGCCGGCGTCCTTCCAGGCAGAGTTTCATGACTTCAAACAGCATACTGTATAAATATACAGTGCTCATCGATCTTGCGGCAAGGCACATGCACGGTAAGTGGTGCGAGAGCTGTATCCCCCAAGTGTCGGGGTGACAATGAAGCACCTCGGACTCACAATCCCGTGTTCGTGACTTGACCCCACGAGGACTATGACGGCCCGCAATCAACTGCGGGTCATTTTTTTGGCTCATCGACATGCCCGGGTAACCAACAATGGCGGAGGTATCTGTGGGCCGCACGGGCTCGGAGCCTGACGCAAACAACGAGAGAAAAACTATGGACAAGCCTGCGGTCTATATTTCCCAGGAGACAATCAGCGATTCGCTGACAAAACAGGGAAATCCATCGATTTTTGAGGACAGCATTGTCAGCTTGCTCAATGGCGGCTACTCGGTTGGACTTGGCAATGCCGAAGCGCCGGTGCGAGTATTTACTGAGGCCGATGAATTTTCGGCGTGGTTCAACAACTTGCGCGTGGCCATCGAGACTGCGTGACTGTTTTTCGCGAGATCAGGGTCCACGCCTGAACGCGCCGTGCTCATGCACTCCACGACGCCTTACCTTGATCCAGTCCACCGAAGGCCCGGCTCGATAGGGGCTGCTGGCACGCTTGCAGACGATGCCTTCTAGATTGAGCGCCAGCGCGTTCGCGAAGAGCCAATCGGACTGATCAAGGACAGCCTGGACGTAGAGAAGGCCGGGCAGGGAAGCGAGTAGCGGGCGCAGCATGGCCTTACGCTCCTCGATCGGCAGCACTCGCACGTCCCGACCCCTGAACGCAAGGATGTCGAAGACGCAGTAGACAATCGGATCAGCGCCTTCATACCAGCACTTGCGCCTGGCCCGCCGATGCAGCCGCTCAAAGTCGGCGCGGCCGACGGCATCCAACACGCATACCTCACCATCGAGCACGGTGCTGGCGGGAAGGGCCCTGAGGCTTTGAAGCAGTTCTGGGAACCAGGGGGTGCAGTCCGCACCGTTCTTCGTTCGCACAGAAGGGACCGAGCCTGTTAAGGCCAAGGCTCGATAACCGTCGTACTTGACCTCGGCCCACCAGCCTTCGCCGCGTGGCAGCGACTTACGCAGGCTTGGAAGCATGGGCGCGAACGCGGCAAGATCCAACTGCGCCATAGCGCGCGGCATGGGACTTAGCCCTTAACGTCTCGCGGGTCATGGCCGAACGAGTTTCGCTCGCGGATCTGGCCGTCGCGGCCGTGAATCAGCAGCTCGACCTTGTCTTGCTTGGCGCGCTCGGTGCCAGCCAATATGGCTTCTTCCTGAGTGGCGAACATCGTCCGCTTGCCCCCTCCAGCCGCCTCAACCGCCCAGCCCTCGCCAGCCGGAACCACGTGAATATCGTTGGCCATGATGGTCTCCATTGTTGACCCTCTTCTAGTGTTCTCCTCGGGGCAACATTGGGGTATCAGGTAGGGTCCTACGGACGTTCTGCGAGCTCTTGGAGCATCGACCGATACCCTTCATGCGGATACATTAGCCAGTGCTCGGGCATGCACACGTCCTGCTTGTCGATCTCAGTGAAGGCAGCATGCCAGTCTGAACCAGCCGGAAATACCCAACCGGCAAGGCCGATGGCGCCAAATTGGTCATAAGTGATGTCGACAATGACGCCACTGGTTTCGAACCACGCGTGACTTTGCGTTCGCTTCAGAAGAGGGTGGTAAGACCCGCAAACGTAATGGCCGTCGCAATCCAACCTTTCTTTCAGAATTCTGCCAACTAACTCCGCCGCTTCGCCACAATTTCCGCGGGGGAAATCGCGGAAGCGGGAGCTTTGTCTAAGCGCTAAAAGGCCGGTTCGGCACGCCTGCGCGATGTTTTCGATGGCTAGTAGGTCGATCATTTGGTGGACCTAAAAAGAAAGAGCCCGCACTCGGCGGGCTCTTCTTTTGACTCATCGAGTCTGCTTGGCAAGATCATGAACGGTCGCGCGGACTTCGTCGGTAATCTCGTCGTCCGAGAGCCCGTCGAACCCGAGCGCACGCATCGCATCCTGCTCGTTCTGCTCTTCTACGCTGGGCGCATAGTTATCGAGCTCTTCGTCTTTGTACGAAGACATATAGGCACTCCTTCGCCAAAACCGCAGCGAGAATGATTTCCCGGCGGGGAGCTAGTGTAGCGGCAGGTTCTCGACGTGTGGGCGGCGGAGCACAAATTTAAAGGCGTGTGGCGCAAAAGCTACCGAATGTGATTTATAAAGCATAATTAACCTTATGTTCAATGTAAACAAAGCCGTTTAGCCGGCTAAATGGCGCGACACAAGCGCGACGATAGATATCTAGTAGCTACTAGATATCTATCAATTAAATTGCAAGGGGTCTTCGAATACTGTATATACGTACAGTATGCAGAGAGTTCGCGCGCACCATCCGCCTGATGTACCTACCCAGCAGATGTCGCTGTTGGGTGACGTGGAGCCTGTTCGCCCCATCGCCACGAACCTTGCCCTGCAGCCACCGGAACCAACAGAACCAAGCAGATGCTCCGGCAGGTTGAACCCCCTAACAGATCCAGGCGCGATCCACCCTTCTCTATGGCGAGCCAGCCAACTCGCCCGTCCCATTGGCAAAGTTGTGCCGAGCGGCATCGATGTTCTGGATGGGGAGTTGCCTGGCGGCGGCTGGGCAGAAGGATCAGTGGCCGAACTAATCGTCAAGCATTCGGGCATTGGCGAACTATCAATGCTTCGAGGAGCGCTGGACGCAGCGGCACAACGCAATCGCCCGATATGGTTGGTAGGGTGTCCATTTGCTCCAAACGGGCCCGAGCTTGCGCGCATTGGCGTGGGCAAGCACGTTCGATGGGTAAAGGCGGAATCTCCGGCCGACGCACAGTGGGCGTGCGAGACCATCTTGCGGTCGAATGCCCTCGGCGCGCTTGTGGCATGGTTGCCCCGGGTGCGGCCAGTAGGTATCCGGCGCTTGCAGGGCCTGACCGCGGCGACGGACGCATTGGTGTTCGCCATTCGTTCGGCATCGGCTGCGAACGACGCATCCGCATCCCCGCTTCGTATTGCGCTTGAGCCAGCGCCAGGAGGTTTCGTACGCGCGCAAATACTGAAGCGGCGGGGTCCGGCAGCTTCCAATACTCTGCTGTTGCCGCTTGGAAGCCTTGCACACTTGTTGGGCGTCAGCGGCGGTAATCGCAGACAAGTTCAACCTAGTCCAGAGACGAGTCAGGACAAGGACAGAGATAGCAAGAAGGTCGCGGGAATCGCCGAAGTGACCGGCGCTGGCACCTGAGTTGCGGGCAAACGCCATGCCGATAATTTCAGTTATCGGCATGGGGGGCTGTCGTGAAAAAGCCGCCTCGCGGGCGGCTCGGGGGAACAGACGTCTAACGCAGAGTCGCGTGCCCAAGGGCCGTTGCGATAGCCCCCCGTTCTTCGGAAGACTTAGCTTTCTTCAGCGCGGCGATCAATTCCGTTCTCGCTGCCTCGCCTCCAACCACGCCGAGTCCCGCTGCGGCGCCAGCACGGTCAGTGCCGTTTTTCCCGTTATGAAGTAGGTCGACCATTGCATCGATTGCGTCTTGCTTACTCGCCATTATTTGCGCCCTGATGTGAAGTTGGGAGCCTACTGTCGCACATGGGGCGGGACTACGCTATGGGCGCGAATACCACAAAGGGGGGCGTTTTCTGTCAAAGAGCCTGGTCCGTGTCGTTGCCGCAGGCGTCGCAGGCATAGTCGGCCACGGCATCCGGCGCGCACGGCAGCTTTTTGCCGCAGCCAGCGCAAGCCTGCCAAACAATCCAGGCGCCTAAGTACGGCTCGCACTCGCAGCCATCCAAGGGCCGCACGCTGGCCAGCGCATCGATATCCCGATCCGGTCAGCCGCATTCCTTCCGCATGAAACGGCGCGCAGCTTGCGCGTCGATGAAAAACCTTTGCATCACTGGGACTCCACGAGCTCACCGGTGTAGGTTTCACCGCCTAATTGAGAACGCACAACGCTATTTGCGAATGTCCACAGCTAGGTGGGTAGCTTTCGGCTACATGTAATCCAAAGCTACCCATCGGCCCAGAAACTATCCATAGGCTTTCTAAGATAAGTCTCAAACCGTGCGCCGGGCGCGTCGCGCCTGCTGCGAGTCGAAATGCGCCGCGACGACGGCCACCCACTGGCCGTGACAAGCTTCCGAACAACATGGAGTCCAGCCGTTTTCGCCTGTGGCGACAGGCTTGCCACAACCGTTAGCGCACCAGCGGGCGCGGTCCAGGTAGGCAGCCGTGGCCGCCCGCTCGGACTGGAGGCGTTTAACCTTGGCACGCTTGCGTGCAGTCTTATGGACGGCACGTGTCCGAGGGTCGGCGATGGTTCGTTCGAGGATGTAGTTGCGGCCCATCGTCTGACCCTCCAGAAAAGTAGTTTCCTATTCTTCAGGCTGACGCCCTACTACGGCTAAGGGTTGCCATTCACCTGCCGTGTACTCAACGCGGGGAAAATCGCCATTGGCAATCAGGCGGCGAAGCTCTGCGAGCAAACTGCTTGGCGCCTCGCCATTGGAGGCACGTGTCGCGGCCGTCTTACCGATGCTGTAGCGACCTCCACAAGCGGGGCAGTCATAAAGATAGCCGTCGGTACTCTGACGCTCCGGCTGGCGCCAGGCCGGCATATGGCATACCGCGCACGGCGCGGCTTCATTCGATCGTTGCACAATGGGCCTCCATCAGGACGCGTCGCTATGTTACCGCTATAGGCCGCTTGTCAGCGCACCCAATATCTCAGCCTTTGTCAGGAGGAGGCTGCTTGTCGCGCGCCCCCTTTTGCTGGCCAGCGGGCATTTTTCGCTCCGCCGACACTGGCCCTGCCCCGCGCCGCAAATCCACCGGCCTGCGCAGTTCGCGTTCACTACGCGCTCGCACAAGGCGACCGTCGACCAGCTGCGCCGTGAGCTCCTTTATCTGACCGTTCGCTTGTTCTTCGCGCGTGGACACGGTGCGGAGCTCCGTCTCGATGTGCTGGCGTGCCTTCTCCTCGCCCTCAAGCCGGGCGGTCGCAACTGCAGCAGCCTGCTCGGCAGCAACGCGATCGGCGCGTTCTTTCGCAGCCTCGGCGCGAGCGGTTGTCAATTCTTCCTCCAGGCGCGGCAGTGCTTCCAGCCGCAACAGTGCCTTGGCCAGATCCGTTCGAACGCCGGCGGCGGCCATGCGCTCCTGCTCGGCGTCACTACGGGCAAGCTGCAAATCAGAATTCTGCTGCTGTGCACGGCCCGCCAACGAGTCACGCTCGGACTGGCAGGCAGTAAGTTCGGCCTGCAAAGCGTCGATTTGGCTGATGAGCCGTTCGTTCTCCATGCTGAGGTCCGTATTGACCTGTTGCTGCTCCGCCAAGTCAGCGGAGAGCTCCACCTTGCCTTCAGCAACGAGCTGGGCGAGATAGTCGGCGAGGACGCGTTGGAGCGGCGCGGGCAACGTTATGGGAGCTTCAGGAATTTGTACCTGGCCTGCTCTCCACACATCCAGCATGCGTCCCACGGTGGCGTGAGAGCCAACGTCCCCCAGTTCTTTTCGCACTGCGCGAACCGATGGCTTCTTGCTGCCGGCGGCACGCAGCGCGTTCGCCGCAGCATTTACCTGTTCTTGGGTAATCGACGCTTCGCGTACCATAACAACTCCATCTATTTCGTTATGTTATGTTACGAATGTTATGTTATGGCACGAATTGGCGCAAGGCGTGAACCTTGACATGGCCATTTGGTGCGTACGCTAAAAGGGCAATTTCGCCACATCGCCCCAGTGCCCGCAATGCAACTCGCCCTATTCCAGCGAAATACCGAGATCCAGTTTGATCCATCGGCGCCTGCCCTCCTCCTCCTGGCCTGCTCTGGGAAAAAGGCGACTGTTCGCGCGCCTGCTTTGCAGCTCTACCGGGGCGTGATGTACCAGACCTACCGTGCGCATACTCGACGCGGCGCCGCCCTGGCGATGGTGATCCTCTCTGCCAAGCACGGTTTCGTGGCGCCCGACGACACGCTTGACCCGTACGACTTGCGAATGACAACTGCCCGCGCAGACGAGCTCTTGGCAAGGTTGGACCAGTCCATCACGCAGGTGGCCTGGCCACGTCGGGCCAGCAGAGTCCTCCTCGCTGGGGGTCAAACCTACCGGCGCGTGATGCGCGCTGCGATCGGGCTGGTCGGTGCGCCGCACCTGCCGATCGAGGAGGTCTGCGGAGGCATCGGCTACCAGCGCTCCCAGCTTGCGAACTTTCTCGCCGAGCAAGGCCGCCCTGCCCTTGCCGACCAGATCGGTTCCCATCCGAATGGCCAGCCGCTGTACAGGAGATACGGGGTCTATGCGGTCGGAGACAGCGTGCTTTTCAACGACCCTGGCCCGGGGCGGCTGGCGCTGAAACGCGCAGTACTGCGTGAGTTGTTCGATGGCCCGGCGGGCCCCACTGCATGTGCCGACGTCGACGACACGGTTGCCGGCCGTCCGCGCGTCGTTTCCAGGTGGATCTCGCTCGCCGGAATTCGATGCCGCGCCGAGGCCCTGGCAGACCGCCCCCCACTTTTGGAAGCGATGGCCGCATCAAAGATGCGGTGAAGATTGTCGGGAAACGCAACTTTCAGTATATAAATTCGGCCTATGGATACCCTTTGGCACCTTGACCCTGCGCGCGCTTACGCCGACTGGCAGACGCGCGAAGCCGCTGGCGCTGACCGGCGACCGTTCTCCCAGCAATCCATCGTTCAGCACCGGGCGATGTTCGACAGGTTCCACCGATACCTGGTCGGCCGCGGTGCCACGCTGGCCGGCTTCGGCGCCGATGTTCTCGACGGATTCTGGCTCGATGGCGATGCCGCAAACTACTCGCCGGCGACGCGCATGCGCTATCTCAAGCTCATCGATCGCCTTTGCAGGCATTTGGTGGCCATCGGTGTTCGAGATGCCAACCCTGCCAGTGACCTCGTCCTCGGTCAGTACTGGCCCGGCGAAGACCCCGATGTTCTGTTCCTTCCCCAACACGTCGACCGGGATATGCAGGACTTCGTACGGCCACAGCCGCACGACGATCCGGCCACGCTGCAGAAGCGGGCGATCGTCGCGCTGTATCTCGGCACCGGCGTGACGGCCAGCGAGGGCCGTGCTGCCTGTATTCAGGATCTGAATCCGCACGCATCACCTCCGTATCTCCACGTGCCGGCGCGGCCGCCGAAAGTATCCCGCACCATCCATCTGGATCCATTTGCGGTGGCAGCTCTGAGCGCCTGGCTCTATGCTCGCCGAAGCTGGCCAGCCGATGGCGACCTCCTCTTCTCCCTCAAACGCACGGGCACACCGATCACCGACATGAGCCTTGGCAAGATCGTGCGTGAGGCGTTCGCCACCATTGGCCACGAGGCTGACGACATGGGCCCGCGCATTCTGCGAAACACCTACTGCCGGCGGTTGTTGATTCGTGGCGTTGCGCCCGACACAGTCACGGAGCGGCTTGGTCTGGCCAGCAACCGAACGGTTGAACGAATCGCCGCAACAATCGACGTACCCGTTAGCCAGGATTGCCCCCCTCTTTAGCCGGGAGGCCGTCTCAGGCTTGCTACGCCATACTCGCAGCTCGAATTTCCGGATCAAACGAATTGAACAACACCGGGAGACGCAGCATGGTCACAACCCTCGCATGGGCTCTCTACGCCCTCACCCTCTTGGCCGCGCTTTTTGCGGGCCTGCGCTGGATTATCACCAACGACCCGAGCTACGCATGGGCCGAGTAATTAGCCGCTTGGCTGCCCTTGCCTTGATCGGCGCCTCGGTGGGCACAGCCCATGCATTTACGAAATGCCAGCGCGCCAGCCGAGTGTTGTACACGCAGGACCTGTACTGTCCGACCGGTTTTACACCGGTCGCAAGTCCCGCCGTTGGCACGGTCTCGACTATCGGCAAAAGTGAAGGCGTCCGCCGGCAGGAGCAGGAGTTTCTCGATGCCCGCGCCAGCACGGCTCGATCAGCGCCACCGAACGCCATCGCAATGACCACGTCGGTGCAGAACCAGCCCCAGGCAGCAGCATGCGATGCGCTAGCCGATCAGGCCAGGGCCGTTGAGGCTGCGATGCGGCGCCCCAACTCCGTGTCCTGGCTAGACAACTTGCGTCAGCAGCACCGCGGAATCCGCGACCAACAGTACCGGATGGGATGCTAGGATTCTCTCAGTCTGAGAATCGATAGTCCGTCGCACAGTGAAACAAGCCAGTCCCAAAACGTCGCAACGCGCGGCGGCGGCACTCGCCCGGCTCCACGCCACCGCCATTCAACAGGGCTTCACCTGTCACGCGACGGATTGGCCTGGCGTCAGCGCCAAGATTCCTCTGGAATGTGCCAATGGGCATCGTTTTGAGCGAGCTGCCTACGGTGTCCTATACAAGGAATCAGGTTGCCCAGAATGCAGCCGCGCCAGCGTCGCAGAAAAGTTCGACGGGCTCGTGGCAGCTTACGGCGGCCAGTGCCTGAACGAAGGCGGATTTCTTGGTGGCGCAGCGATCCACCGGATACGCTGTGAGAACGGACATGAATGGTCGCCGGAGGGCCGAAGCATATTGGCGGGCTATTGGTGCCCCCGTTGCGCTGGCAAGCCCGCGGTCTCAATCCCCCAAAGGAAGCCGTCAAAGTACGGGTTGGCAGACCTGCACGCAAAGGCCGCCGAGCACGGTGGCAAGTGCCTCGCGGCCGAGTGGAAGACCGGGCGCGATCATTACCCGTTCGAATGCGCGGCTGGCCACAGGTGGGAGGGGATGGGCTATAAGGTTCTCAAGCAGGGGAACTGGTGCCGAGCCTGTACCGATACCAGACTTGGCGCGCAGCGTACTGATACTGACGGCCTGACACGTATACGAGGCGCCGCGCGCGACCACGGCGGCCAATGTTTGAGCGCCACTTATCATGGAACGGCCGCAACCTACCGCTTCCGATGCAAGGCCGGCCACGAATGGAAGGCACTCGGCAATAACGTCCTCCAGGGAGGTGGGTGCCGCCTTTGCCGCAACGAGGGACAGAGGCTGGGCATCGAAGCGATGCGTGCCTTGGCGCGGGAGCGCGGCGGGAATTGTCTCTCCAGCACCTACCACACCGGCAAAGCGAAGCTCAAGTGGGAATGCCATCGCGGCCACGTATGGGACGCGACGCCGTCAGGGGTAAAGGCCGGCCACTGGTGCCCGTCCTGCGCGATTCTCAACACCATCGCGCCAAAGAATTATCACAAACGCCAGCGCTACGAGGTCGCAGCAAAGGCCGCAGACTAGCAATTCCTATTGCACGAAGCGCGGGCTTCTCGCTAAGCTATTTCGGTCCGGCCAAATGCCGGCATGGGTTGGCGATCCGCAAGGTTGCCCTATTGACTCGCCTCCGTTATTTTCCAGCCGCCCCAACCCACTGCTACGAGCGACAGTCGCAAAATCGGGTGGTACTGTTCAGTCACTGTCACAGCAATCTCGCGATCTGGCGCCTTGTCTACAGAGGTTGCCGCCACGCCAAATACGTATCGACCAGGCGCAAGATTGACGACCAGCTTCTCTCCGCTGCCAATTCGTGCGACTTGCTTTCCGTCCACAAAGACACTCATCAGATAATAGTGACCGGGAAACGTGTCCCGCTTGAAAACAACTGGGACGGTTCCCGGCGTGGCTTCGCTCAGAGCTGTAGCGTAGATACGGTCGGCTGGAACAGGTGCTGCAGTGTCGGTTATGACGTTCGTCGAGGCGCAGCCGGCAACGGCTAAGACAACCACCAGCCCGGACAGTAACTGGAAACTAAGATTCTTAGCTTTTGTAATCATTGTTAATCGCTCGTCCTTTGTGCATGACGCAGAAGTCTACCGCTGATTTACCCGGACTGTATGCCAGCCTCCGCTGAGCACAGCCATGAAACAGGTTCGAAACCGCATTGGGTCGGAATTGCGCGATCGGCGGCGGGCCAATTGCCCGACTGAAAAGGGACGTCCAGCCACCAGGGGCCGGAACCGGAGCTCACGGATGTCGGACACTTGTCGGCTGTTAGCTGCCTCCCCGTAACAGATACATGGGCGGGGGCGATATCCGGCCTAGCCTCACAAGGAAAAAGCCCCGAACGTCGCAAGGACGCCGGGGCTTTTTGAAGGGACTTAGCAAAGGGCAAGTTGCGCCTGTTCACTACCATAGCGTCCCCAATGGGCACTCGCCGTAGGTGGGAGCTCCTCAAGCGAGACAGACCTGGCCACGACGTTCTTGACGTCGTAGCTCAGTGTCAGACCCAGGCGGTCCTTAAACGCAGTTCGTCGAGCGATATCGTCGTGCTCGACCTTCTGCGCGTGAGAAAGCGTCAAACAGCCGTAGTTCGCGTACCAGCGATACCCCGCCGTCACTGAGCCTGGCCCGCCGTCTGCGTCGTGCATATCAAGCAGCCGATCAGTCTCGAACTCCGCAATGAGGTGCGCAGCTTCGGCGTCGACGTCAAACTGCTGGGCCGTCTGAAAGTCCAGCACTGCCCGCCCGTCCGCCGCAATTGTCAGATTCGACTGGCAAGCACTCCCCTCCGTCAAGGCCTCACGCATAGGATCGCGCAATCCGGTCCAATCGGCATCGGGAGCCGTGTCGTCCCATTCGCTGCCGACGTGCAAGTATCGTGCGATCGGCATCGCAGACTGCGGAGCGTCGGGCACTTCCGGCACGTCGTACCGGACTCCGCGAACCTGAATGTCCCGAAGGTCGGCCCAGGCTGCGAAAGGCCTCGCAACTCCGTTCAGCGACTGCATTGCGTCGACTGCGATCATCATGTCGAGGGGCAGCAACTGAAACTTTGGTCGCTCGCCAACGCCTGCAGCCCGTCGCTGCTCGTCGAAATCCAACTGCAGCATGTAGCGAGTCAGCGCCCGCAACATCGAGGGATGGTACGTATCGGGCATCACCCGGATGTAGCCACCTCGAATGGTGCGACCGATCCAGTGGCGCCGCGACCAATCGTACCGAGTCGCCCGGATGAAGCGATTCAGCTTTTGCAGGCCTGCGGCATACGCGTACCGGTCGTCGTACGCCACCATGTTTGCGAGGCTCTTGTCCTCGGCCATCTGGCAGACGTGACAGCCCAGGCGCGCACCACATTTGCCTTGCCGCCGGGTACCGCTACCGTCCAGTATCGCATCAGCCACGACAGCACACGAAGTCCCGACGGAATGGGCATAGATCCGCCGCATTTCTTCGAAATCCGAGTACCCAGGTCGCGCATCGCCTGCATACAGCCCCACGGCTTCCCAAATGTCGTCATCACTCCAATGGGCCACCGGACTGATGACCAGGTCACCATCCTTGTTGCGTGAAGCCGTGATGTCAGTGTCTCCCCGCAACCGCATTCCGGCCGCACGTCGCGTGCTTTCATCGTATCGGCTGCCGAGGCAGGTCACCGGTTCCGCGAGCCCCTGCTGTTCAAGCTCACGAAATAGCCTCCGCCGAAAGCTCCGCTGCGGCCCGATTTTGAGGTCGGTCGAACAGTCGCCCTGCGCGCCAGGAAAGCTTGGCAACGCACGACCAGAGAGCACCTTCACCTGAAATGTCGACGCCAGCGACGGCGTGACGATATGCGCCGATACAGTGATGCCATGCGCCTTCCCGAATGCGCGCATACGGCGCAGCTCCGCGCGATAGTGTTGCGCGACTTCCGGGGACTCCACGAGGGTGTCTCCCGTGGTCACGACAACCATCGGCTTGCCGCCGGCGCTGTGATGCAATAGCGCAGCATGCAATACAAGGGCTGCGACGACGCTACTGTCCTTGCCACCGCTGTACGCAACGACGACAGGATGACGGGCGGCGAACAAGGCGACGATGGCTGCGATCGCCTTGTCGGCCTTACGGTCCACCGGGTCGCATGCGCCCTGCGGAAATAGAGAAATGGTTTCCATATGGTCCTCGATAAGGACCAGCACCCAACGGGCACTGGTCCCGTTGGGTTGAAATAGCGTGTCGACCGACGGCGTCTCGTCGTCACAGAACATCGCGGAAGCGAAAAGGAAAATGCCTATGCGCCCCGGATGGGATGCATAGGCATGTAGGTATTGCAACGAACTTGGATTCCGCCAAGTCCGTCAGGCGGCTTTGCGGCCGGGAGGCAGCAGACCGAACTTGGCCAGCGCCTTCAGGTTGGTCTCGATGTACGTCACCATGCCGTCGATCTTTACCGCAAGGTAGTGATCGAAGCAGGCGGCGTCTTGGGAGACCTCAACGTTCTTGGCAGACTGGAACACTTTTAGCAGCGCCTCGCGATCCATGTTGTCACCCTGCCATCCAAAGATGCGGATAAACGTGTGGATCTTCCGGCGCCGCGGCAGCAACTTTTCAGCCTCTTCGGCCGTGACGAATACCTTAGACATGTTTTCGGTGTAACTGGGCTATGCCTGAATGATTAACGGATCGAGGGCGCTCAAGAGCAGCCCTTCGGAAGGGGGATAAAAGCCAACCGGCATTTCAGTCTTGGCATCGATGCCGTACTGGCAAACTGGTCCAGTGCCGCAGTAGCCGCCGCCGCAGATCTGTTGGCAGTAGCTCTCGATGCCCTCGGCCCGGAGTTGGGCGAAGACATCTTCAAGACATTCCTTAGACATTGGAGACAAAAGAAATGCCCGCTCCCTTTCGGGAAGCGGGCATGTGGTTAACGAATGGCGCCGGACCTACTGCAGCGCCAGCGCAACGACATCGATGACGCCATCGGCGTCGTCCACCAGGTCTGGCGTCTGCGAGATAAAGTACTCCCGCTCATAACCGCCGACCCGCAGCACCTCGCGCTTCATCTTCATGAAGGCGCGCTTGCGCTCCGGATCCAATGGGCCATCCGCTTCATCGGTGAACAACGTCTGGAAAGGCTGCTGCGCATCCTGCGCCCGATACAGGGCGATTCCGCGCGTCAGGCACTCGTTGATCCAGACCTTTTGCCCACCCGACATCACGCCAAACTCCTTCGTGGTGTCGTTGTCAGCGTCGATCACGTTGATAGAGAAGCCCTCGCGCAGTTCGCCGCTGGCCAGCGCTGTCTGTGTCTGGATCGCGATGGTGAATCGCGGTCCGTAGCAGGCCAGGAGCAAGTCATTGACGATCTGAGTGATCGCCGGGCCCGCGTCATCGATAGACAGCGCGATCACGCCATCGTTGCCCAGGCCCTTCGCGAGCAGCTTCCACTGCGCAATCTGGTCGGACAGCGCCTGCGCCTTGGCTTCGAGGTTCGGCATGCCGACAAGCTCAACATCCAGACGCTCGCGCTCGGACACGAGCATGCTCTCCTGCCGAATCAACGCTTCAATCCGGCCGGCAATCGCAGCGACAGCCTCCCGGCTGGCGGCAATCTGGCGGTCCATGTGGGCCAGTATGCCGGTCACGTCCTCCGTGGCCAGCGTCGCCAGTTCCCGACGCACCGCTTCGACTTGGGATTGCACGTCCGCGATATCGCGCTTGTGGCGCTCAATGCGTGACGCATCCTCCTCGCTCAATGCCGTCAGATCGCGTTCGGCCTGCGCCAGTCCTTCACGCGCGGCGTCCAGCAACGGCTTCTTGGCAGCCATTGCCGTGAGTCGCTGCAGCAGTTGCTGATCACGAACCAGGTGAGCCTCCAATGCCGACAGTGCAGCGCGTGCCGTGGCACGCTCAGATAGCGAACCTTGCATCGATTGCACCTGCTCCAGCTTCTTTCGATAGCTTTCGCGCAGTGCTTTCACCGACACCACCTGCTCTCCGAGCTTCACCTTGGCATTACGAGCGTGTGCCAGTAACGGACACGTGGCGTGCATGGGATCATCACGGCATGGGACCGCTTCGATGACCTCGGCTTGCAGCTTCAACGAATCGGCCAACTTCGCACCTGCAACGCCTTGCTGCTCCAGGCCCTTGAGCTCTGTACTCAGCGCCGCGTGCTCGACCTGAACGGCGTCGAGCTTCTCCACGATCGCGCGCTGGCTGGCAATTTCGTCCTGCCTCCGGCCAATAGCCAGTTGCAGAACGTCTCGTTCGCCGGATGCCGCCTCAATGTCTGCGGCCTCCGCCAATACCGCACGATGGCCTGCCACTTGCCGATCCAAATCGCGCCGGCGTGTCGTAACACGTCCGGCGGCGACCTGTTCATCGTTGGTCAGCGATGTTGCACGCTGGTCCAACTCGCCCTTGCGCTGGTTCAGTTCCCGCAACCGCGCTTCGGTACCGGCATTGGCGGCCTGCTTCGCCGCCAGCGTCGCGCGCTCCTGCAGCAGCTTCGCACCCTTCGCTGTTTCGCTGTCACGTGCATTTCGCTCGGCGTCCAGGCCTTCACCCATCTGCCGGATCTCGCGCGCCACGACCACTGCCCGATCGCGCTT
The DNA here is from genome assembly GCF_039710735.1 of Cupriavidus sp. DL-D2. Classification (NCBI taxonomy): domain Bacteria; kingdom Pseudomonadati; phylum Pseudomonadota; class Betaproteobacteria; order Burkholderiales; family Burkholderiaceae; genus Cupriavidus; species Cupriavidus sp. DL-D2. The sequence goes on from NZ_JBDKXK010000011.1 coordinate 122,763, forward strand.
GCCCGTGAGGGTCAGCACGTCGCGCTGCAGGGTGTCGAGCGAGCGGGTAAGCAGCTTGGCGACCTCGCCTGCCTTCGCCGACAAGTCGCGCAAGTGATCGATCCCGAGCAGCTCGGCGAGCAGCTTCTTGATCTCGCTAGGTTGATAGCTGGCGAGCGGCCGCCTGTTTTGAGCAGAAAAAACGCTGGTGAAGAACGCCTCGAGAGACCCCAAGACGGTTTCGAGACACCGGTTGTAGGTGTCCGCCTTGCCGTCCGACAGCGTGCCGTCGGCCAGTTGCACCGGCTTCCAATCGCCATCGGCGTGCTTCTCAAACAGGTAATACTCGGCCTTCCGGCTCTTGCCAGGGTTACGAAAAGCGAACGCGGAGCGGTACGTCTTGCCGCCATGCTCCCATTCCAGGTCCTTCTCTGCGCGCGGGGCGCAGAGATGGTCCCAGTACGAGAACGCGTCGGCCGACATCTTGCTCGCGTGGCTCGGCATGATAGGAAACGGATGCAGGTTATCCATGATCGTCGTCTTCCCTGCCCCGTTGGGGCCGACAAGGGCGATCAGGCCGCCGGGCAGCGTCGACAGGTCGACGGTGACGCTATCACGATGCATACCATCGCGGATCCCGTGGAATCCGGCAAGCGTCAGCTTCAGTGGGCGCATTCGGACACCTCCGAGCCGTTGAAAGAATGGAGATAGTCGGACGGTACTTCCATCGCGCTCTCGTCCCATTGCGGCACATCGGGCAGCGAAGGTGCATCTTGCTCAGGCTTACCGGCGACCGCACGTTCGACGGAGCGACGCGCTGTTGAAAATTGCTTGCCTGCGAGCTTCATCACGGCGTCCCAGTCCTGATGGCCGGTGAGGGCTCGCAGTTCCAGCTCGCTCCACTGTGATGCCAGGCCGTTGGAGAACGACCAGATCAATTCCTGCAGTTCCTTGGACGGCGCCACGGCAAAGAAGGTGTTGCCACCCGCCTCACCCAAGGCCATCACCAGCATGTGGTCGCGCTTGGCGATCACAGCGCCGCGGCCTGGGCCGAACGGCTCATACATCATGCACTGCGTAAAGCCGTGCTGCTCGCAAAGGCGCTTGGCCATGTCCGAGCGGTTGATAAAGGTCTCTTCAATGAAGAGCCATTGGGGACCAGCCGGGTAGAGAATCATGTTGAGCACTCCAGAGTCGGACGGAGTGCGCCCGGACGGGAAGCACCCGTCTGGGTAGATAGAAAAGAAATGGATACTGCGGGGTCGATGCGTCAGGGACGCGGGTAAAACCAGTTTTCGACAACCTCAAAGGCTGTCGGAACATGGCTTTCGCAATGTTCTAGGGATTGGCGTATCGCTACGCAAAAAGATCGTCGGTCAACCAGTTCATTGGCGCCGCCGCGGTGGCAATGGGTGCTACCGGCTCCGCTAGCGATTCCAACAAGGCAGACGTCGCCTCGGGTGCGACGGCGGTTTCATCCAGGTCCAACTCGCTCAGTTTCGCAATGAAGGGCAGCGCGGCAGCTTCCACAACGCGGACCTCCTGCGTTACAGGGATGGACGTCTCCGCAAGACCAGCAAGCACTTGATCGGCAATCGCCTGTGCGTCGAGGTTTTCCAGCATCGAAAGATTGTCCAGCAACGGATTCGCGTCGACGCCCGTCAGTTCGCACCATCGTCCAACCTTCTCGGACAATGTTGCGGCCCGACTGATACCTTCGGCGCGACTGCGGACAGCCGGCAGCACACGTGCTTCCAGCTTGACTTCCGCACTGGCAGCGAAGACCGCTTCGATGGCCTCACGATCCACCAGTTGACGATGCTCCTCGTTGACTGTCCACCGCACGCGCACGTACTTGTGGGCAGCATCGGCAGCAATCTCGGCAAGCTTTGCCATGTCAGGCGGCCCGTCGAAGTCGATGCAGACGGCCTCGCTCGCCGGCGTCTTCACCTGGGTGGCTACCGCCTCTCCCGGTGAAACCTGCCACTGCAGATACCCCTTCGCTCCGATCTCGCCGTAGTGGAACCGTCCGATTGAGCCCGGGTAGGCAACCACCCTGCCCTCACGTTCCCACTGCTGGGCCCGGTGAATGTGGCCAAGCATGAACGCGTCGCAGCTGGCCTCGAACAGTGCCCCGATAGTGAACTCGTGGTCGAGTCCGGCCATCGGCACGCCGTGCTCCGTCTGGCAACCGTTGACGGTACCGTGTGAAACACCAATCGTGCGAACGCCCTGCGACCGCCATTGACGATTCACAGCACCCGCAGCCGCCAGATAGTCAGCCAGGTGATTACCCACCGCCGTCGCAGCGTTTGCCACGCCAGCCGCGGCCGCCAACACAGCCTTGTTGACCGTTGGCACGCAGGTGAACACAACGTCCGGCAGACCGTGCTGTGTCAGCAGCCGGTCCATTTCAACCTGGCTGAAAATCGCTCCATCGCTTGGAAAGAAAGCCCCGCCAACGAGCGCGACCTGGTGAATCCGATCCGCAACGTACACGGGATAACTTGCGCCGATCAGTCGAAACAGATCCAGCGTGCCGGGCGGTTCGTGGCTAAAGGTCCCTTGCAGCATGATGACCGGCAAGTGGGCCGACAACTGATGGATGCGCCGCGCCAGCGCCGAGAGTGCCGGCGTGTGGGCATCGAGCCGGTGGTCGGTCGAATCGCCCGACACCACAGCCACCTGGCAGCGACTTGCGATCGCGTCCTCTACAGCGAAGCCAAAACAACGATCCGCCTCGGCCAGATGACCAGGGGAGTAGTGCAAATCAGAGAAATGCGCAGCCAACAGGCTTTCGCCATCGTTGAGCATTGTGGAACCTCCAAGGGAATGTGCCGGCATGCGGCAAGAAAGAAGAAAGGGAAGCCCGTGGGCTTCCCTCAACTGCCGGCACAAGGCTGGCGATAGTTACGTAGCGACGTCGGCGGCGATGGCCGCCACCTGCTCACGGAATGCCATCGGATTGGCCAGCGCAGTGCGAAGTTCAGCCAAGAACCGCCGCACATCCTGATCCCGCTTGGACCAGCCACGTCCGAAGGTCGCCGCTGCAAAGGCTTTCAGCTGGCGGGTGCCATCCTCGCTGTTGAGCCCAAGGCGCTTCACGAGATCGAGGTATTCGCTCTCCAGGTTCTCGGTACCCGCCGTATCGGACGCGGGTGCCGAGCTAGCGGCCTGATCTACGCCAATCTCCGTTGCGCCGGCCTGCGGCGTAATGGTGGCGTCATCGGCCTGGCCGTCATCTGGCAGAGGATCTTCCCGGTCGCCTTCGAGCATCGAGGCGGCCTGTTCTGCCATCTCCAATGCCGGCGGGCGCCTGTCCGAACCATCAAGCAACGCAGCGATGTCGATCTCCGCGTCGAGCGTGATGAGCCATTGCATCTGGCGCACTGGCTGACCGGAGTCATCGATGCGGCTGATCTCGATCTCCTGTTTCGACATCCAGAACTTGATGCCGACCAGCTTGCCGCGAGCCATGAAAACGGTCTGCATGGCGGCGTGAGCCTTTTGCAGAACGTAAATCGAGGTCGTGGGCATTTCGATCAGACCGAGGCCAATAGCGGAGGGCACGGCAAAAAAGAAACTGGCCGAGAGGTTACAGTTACCGGCTTGGTACTGTGGGCACTCCTGCGGATCGCAAATGCCATCCTGGATGTGTTCGTCCTGACGCAGGATGACGGTGCGGCCGTTCCACGTGCGCTTTGCACGGTCGGCCCGCGCATCGCGGACGGGCGCAGCGTACATCTTGCAGTAGCGCCTGCCGTCAGGGCCGTACTCCGAGAAGTACTGCCTGCCGCTCTTCGTCCATGCAACGAGTTGGTTGGGCATGTTGCTCAGCCAATCGTCGAACGCAAAGACCAACGGAAAGCGCCAGAGTCGCCGTCCGTGACCATCATTTCGGTCCTCGCCGTAGCGCTGCACGATGTCTTGCGCCAGCGCCGGGTTGGCGAAGTCAGAACCCCGGCAGGTGAACCACGGGACGTTTTTTGGAACCATCGGCGTCTTGATGCCAGTCGCCCTGGTGATGTCGGCCGAAATGCGCTCGAAGCTCTCGCCTCTGGCCAGTCCGGCATCGTGAATCCTCACGGCTTCGGGCTTGTCGCGCGCAGCTCTGGTCAGGACCTTGATGCCGGGCCGGATCTTGCCAATGACAGGCGGCCGCATGGGCCGCTCTTCTAGCAGGCTTCGGCGTCCGCCGGGCTCGCTGTAGGTGATGGGTGCATGCATTCGCTCTTTCTCCTATCAAGGAAACGAACGACATTCGCCCGGATGGACGCAGCATGCTCCCGAAGGCGCAAGGCTGTGTCTGCCCCGCGCTGGGTCGTTACTAGATTGAGGAAGTTCGCTCTCGCGGCTTCCGGTAGACCGGCGACGTGAGCCGCCTCACAAAGTGCCCGCCACGCCTGCGGCATGTCCTTATATTCGGGACGGCGCAGGTTCAGCGTTGCCGCGATGGCGGCGGAAATCTCGGCGTTCTGGTGGTGCATCGGGTGCTCCTGGAATCGAGGTCTCTCATCCAGAAACAAAAAAAGCCCGCCCCGGTTTGCGCCGGCAGCGAGCTTTGTTAGACAGGAACCTGCAACGCCACGCCCCTTCCGGGGGCGTGGCATCGAGGGAGCGGCGCACGAATGCGCGCTGCTCTATGTTGAGGACGTAAAGTCGCCCTCGTGCAGCATGGTCACGCTGCACAACAACCCTTTTCGCGAACCCACAGGTTCGGCCGCAGGTTCACGGATCGGCTCGACGTCTGCCGTTCTGCCTAGGAGGGGCCTTTGAGAGAGCTCCACATGGTCCCAGGCTCGAACGGTGTCCTGCGTGCGCTCATGAAGAGGCACAGCAAGGAACGCGTATTACGAGCTGATGAGGGGGAAGTGTTCGGCGAAAACACTTAGCACAAGAAGTATCCACACTGGTAGCCAACCAGTCGGCGCGTGCACAGAAGCACGACTTGATTCAACAGATGGACTCACGAGGAGTCGGGGTCGATGCGTCAGAGACGCGAGGTGTGATTGAATTCTGACACAGAGGCCTCCTAAAAAAAGTCAAAAAGCTCGCGAATTTCGTATAGCTTTCTCGGGGCGGTCTCGGCCAATTCTCGCTCACAATTTGTTACTGAGAGAGATCCTATAACACATGGAACATGGCCGAACCCTCCCACCACCTGCCAGATGGTGAACCGCGCCCGGTACCCGTCGTTTCATCCGGTGACGTGCCACCTTCCCCTGCCTCCAGCTCGGGCCCGAAGCCGATCCGGCGAATGCTTAGCGAGACGCGCGTCTCGAAGATCGTTCCTCAAACGGATAGCGGCACAGAAATCGCCTATTGCACAGACTTCGTACGGAACTTCCTTCGCAGCGACTACAACTTTTGTGCAGCCAAGTTTTCTGTTGCTAGTAAGTCAAAAACGCTCGCACTGGACGAGGCATTCCGTGAAGCTCAGCAATGGATGGACAAAAAGCTAAGCTGGATCGAGGACAAGCCTCGCCGGTACATCAGCATGAAGTTCAGTGATCGGCAAATCGTTGTGACCCACCCGCTTGCCGGCCGGCTAATCCGATTGCTGAACCAGCATGATCGCTTAGTACATCGAGCCCTCGGCGCCTACGTCGCCCAAACCATCAACGACAAAGAAAAAGACGACGCCATTCTTGGCGCGGCTCGGCACATTCGAGCCATTCATCGGCTCTGCATCCCCGATAACGACAGATTCTCCCCGGATGGCAAGCTGTCTGACGGAGCATAAGGCGATCAACGAATAGGCATGAATAATGGACATTCAAGAACTGCAGAAGCTTCATAGTCAATACGCTCAGCCGCCCCTTACCATCGACGTTCAGTCTTCCGACGCCATCTCCATGGCCCCTGGGGTTCACGCTCTCCCCGGCCCGGATCAACCGAACACATCCAGCGAAAGTCAGGGGAACCTCGGCGCGTTGCAACGTAAAGCCCTGTTGGTCGGGCTTGTCCTCGTTATGGCGGCCGCTGCTTATGGCATTGGGAGCTGGATGGGATCTTCACAGAAGCGCAAACCGGTGGAAGAGCGCGAGCAGGCAGCTGCGCTACAAAACCGTACTGGCGTAACAGCATCGGACCACGAGTGGCCGGCAGCTTCCGCAGCTGTGCCTGGCAAGCCAGCGGATCCAGCCTCCGCACCGGTCGTCATCGAGCCGCAGAGCCAAGCCACGAACGTCCGAGCAACAACAACTCAGGAGCAGCCCGCCGAGCAGCGGCCTGAGGTAAAGCTACCGCCGAAGAAGCCGCAGGTCACGAATGCGCCCCACCCCGTCCAGCAAACTGCGCCGTCTCATCAGCCTGTGAAAGCGGTATTGCCGACCAAGCAGCAAGGCAATGAGATCACCCTTTTCTGAGAGCATTGGCCAATGACACAACCAGCAAATTTCAGCCTCATCCGACCAGGTCTCAGCATCCACGGAGATATCGTTGCAGATCACGGCATCAGTTGTTTCGGGCTCATTGATGGAGACCTACGCGCATCGCGGGGGTTGGTACACATCGGAGCGGAGGGACTGGTCCGAGGTATGGTGCAAGGCGAGCACGTCGTTATTGACGGCACTGTTGAGGGCGACGTCGCAGCAAGAACATCGCTTCATATCAACGGCAAGGTAAAAGGCCGCATCATGTACGCTGGCACGATACGCCTAGGCGTCTCCGCGTCTCTCGATGGCACAATTAGCCGCGTCTCATCGACGCTTTGCACGGATGCGACCGAAGCGACGATCGCTTCGTCGACAGCGATGGAAAGCGAGACCATCGAGGCCAAAGTCTGAGCGTGCTCATCGTAAAATCCCGAAAAGGCAGCACAAAAGCAACGTCTTTCTAAGGTAGCAAGCAAAAATAGGGGGCCAACACACGAGTGTGTCGGCCCCTTTTTATTCCCGCTACAGTTGCTTCATGCTGACGATCTCTTCGACTGTGAAGAGCCTTTTGACTGTGATCCAGGGTCCTGGATGGTCTGCTGCATCAAGAAAGGCGACAAGCGGTACGCGGCTGTCGATGATGCAATCAAATTTTCGTGCACCCCTCACGTAGTCCTCTATGAGGTAACGCTTTCCGTGGCGCAGTTCAAACTCCAACAAGTCCTGCTCGATGCAGATCCCTGCGATAGCGCCGTTTGCGGGCGTCGCAGCAACTCTGAGCCAAGCATCGAATGAATCGAATTGTTCTTGAAGTCGTACATTTGATAGCCACTCTTCAACGCGAACGGCAAGTCCGTGTCGCGGCAGCCTGTCGACTTTGATATGTAGTGGATGGGATTCCAAGGCATGCTCCCTGGTCCCTCCCCGTCGTACGCAGCCACGTCGAATCCTATTGCCATATGCAAGGTCGTCGCGCAACGCGATTATCTTGGCAAATGGAACAATCCGGCTCATGAGCTTCAATGCGGCGTAAGTAATAGACGATGGAGTTCCCAAAAAGAAAAAAGCCCCGGGGTCAGCCGGGGCTTCATACCTGAAACGACCACTCCAATACCAGACTACGGCATCGGAGCAGATCGCTTGAGGTCGGGTTTAGTAGAAGGGCTCCAGACCCGAAGGTCTTAGGCCGCGTCAGCTGCGAGTTCGAGGGCTGCGTCCCAAGCGCGCTGCTTGAGAATTGCGCCGGGGCCGAACCACGCCGAATCCAGACGGTTGCCAGGGTTGCGTGCACGCTGCTGGTGATCGACATACTCGGTCACGCTGTTCACGAGACCCCAGGCGGTGCCTGCAGCCGATTGCAGCGTTGCACCGCGGCCATTACCTTCGAAGAGACTGAGCACTGCCTTCAGGCCGCGCTCATTCATCTTGGGATTGTCCGAGGGCTTGGCAGTCGAGTAGGTGAAGAGTCGCTGGAAGAACCGCTCCGTCTCGGCCTGGCTGACCTTGCGGTCGGCCAGTTCGTGCATGTTGGCCATGAAGCCATCCCACGACGAAATGGCAATGCCAAGCTCTTCCTTCACGGCGCGCGGATCGAACTGGCTACGGTGCGGCACCTTCACGGCGCCACGGTTGCGGCCCAACGCGATCTGCAGCGTGTTGTTGCACACCACGCGAACCGAGGTGAACTGAGCAGTGGTGGCCAGCGTACCGTCGCAGGCCGTGGCCAGCAGCAGGTAGCCGCGCACCTCGTCACCGCCCTTGAGCGTGGCCGATTGTCCTGTGCGCGCGAGCGCCCAGAGCTTGCGGCCCTCCTTCAGCACACCAGCCGTTTCCAACTGGTATCCGCCTACCTGAACAAGGTCCCTATAAAATTCTAGGATCTCGGCGGGTTGGACAACCTGGTACCGCTGCGATACCGTCGACAGCGGCTTGCCGTTGTCGGATCGGTACAGCACCTTCTGCTCAGGGAACGACTTGATCGGATCGAGGTCATGCGTGCCAACGCGGAACATCACGTCGGTCTCCTCGATGCGCCAGTTCATGCCTGCGGCTTCGGCCCAGACTTCGAGCGGCTGATGCTCGGCCAACCGGTTACCCAGGCCGTGCCAGGGGGTTGCGCCAGCGTAAGCCATCGTTTGAACGAGATGGGACATGGGATTGCTCCTAGAAATGGAATAGCGCGAGCGAGAGCCAGTGCTTTCGATCGCAAATGAAATAAAGGGAATGAAAAAAGAAGAGAAAGACGGCCGGGCCGGAAGCGCGGTCGCCTGGGAGACGCTCGCCATCACCGCCGGCAGCGATGAGTGACAACGCGCCGCGTGGCTACAGCAAGGTGAGGTACATCGGAATCGTGGAGATGCCCACGGAGCCGTCCCATCAGGGAGCGGTCCCTGTGGGCGGTTTCAAGAGATAACCGGCGTGCCGGCGTTTGGGTCGATGCGTCGGAGACGCGGGTAAAACTCGGTTTGGACTGAACGGTTTTCAGTGCAAACAGAGCTCTGTCGGTATCGCTAAGGCTATCGCGAAAGCGGTGTCGCGCACCCGTCGAAAGCTCGGCATTTGGGTAGCTGATTTGAGAAAAAACCCCCAGCCAAGACGGCCGGGGGGGTAATAATCATGCAATCGCCTCAGATGCGTTTTGCTCGAGGCGCGCGCGCGCGTAGTCCAGCGTACCGTCCTTGGCGCGCAACGGCCGCGAGATCCGCTTCACCGGATCGTGAATCCAGTAGCGTGTGACGCTTCCCCGCCGCTCGTCGAGGAGCCGCGAGAAGCCCGCAGCGATGCAGAAGTCAACATACTCGCGCCCGTTCATGGCCTGACCGGTTTCGAGTCGGTAGGTCGTGCCCTCGGCGCGCGACTTCGCGTCTGCGACCACCCTATCAGCCCGCTTGCGCGCTTTTGATATGGCAGCCTGGGCTTCCCACTCCGCTTGCTCGGCGAGCGAGAATCCGCACAGGTCGAACAGGCGCCGTCGCCGCTCGGCAGAAGTGCATTGCAGGACATCGACACCATACTCATCGCGCAGTGCGCGCTTCGACTCGGTGTTCCAGTCTTTGGGCCCGTCGAAGATGTCCAGCACCACCGCGATATTGCGCTCCATGACGGCCAGCGCGACCCGATTGGGCCACTCGTAGCCATACCCGTCACGCTCGATCACTGCCGCCCGCAATCGTCGATCCAGTTCGCGCTGGCTGATGTTGAACGCTTCGCGCTCTGCACCGGCCCTGTCCACAGCTTCCTGATATCGCCGCTGGCAAATCAGGGTGCGAATTCGCGCCGCCAGCTTCGTTGCCGGCTGAGCGTTCGCTCCCTCCAGAGGCTTGGGTGTGGGCATGGTCCGCGGTGGCAGGATGCCGGCCGCGTACAGCGCGTCGTCGACGTGCACATAGTTCCCGTCGCGCGGCACGTCTCGCAGCGCAGCGATCAGCTTGCCGACGTTGTGTGTCGTGATTTCCAGCTTCTCGCTGCGCATGGTTTGGCAGAGCGCTTGCAGAACGCTGGGCGACAATGCCCCGCGCAGCGCCGGCACCTCGATCAACGGACGCATCCACAACTCGGAGCGGGCGTGATGCGGGTTGTCGCGATAGGTGTTGATGATGCATTCGCGCACCTTTTCGCCACGCATCAGCGCATAAGCAACATGGACTTCGTGACGGCAGTTGGGAGGCGCGGTCGGGTGATACAACGGCCCGTTCGTGCCATAGCCAAAGCGGCGGAAAAACTCGCCGCAAATGAAGTCGGTAATGTCGAAATCCCCCTGGTCTTCGAAGAGGTCCACTGTCTGGAACAGCGGCCCGGCGTCGGCTTGGGACATATCGATGGCTTCTGCCGGAAAGTACGCCAGGCGGCCGGCGGCCACCACGGCGCCCCAGGCGGCGCGGCTCATCTCGTGGGGGCGCAAGATCTTGCCGCCGACACGAACAATGAAGCGATCAACCTCGTCGAGGATCAGGGAAAGGATGGCACGGCGGGTACCGGCCGGCCGAACGGCAAAATTGCCGCTGGCGAGTCGTTCGACAGGGATCGCACCGCGTTCAACGTGGCGCACTGCGATATCTTCGACACGCGGCGCAGCCTTGCCGTCGCGGTCATCGTTCAGATACTGCAGCACGCCAGCGAGCGTCGTGCGATGTTCGGCGCGCTGGCCGATGTGAATGACGTACATAGTGGCTCCAGGACGGAGCATGCCCCTTCGGGGACATGCCCCGATAGGGTTGGAAGGGATGGCTTATGCAGGCTCTGCCGCTCTCGCGACGTGGATCGCCTGTAGCAGTTCGGGGGAAGTGATGCGCCAGATGGCACCCCGGAGGTTGCCGACGGCAATCGTGCGAGTCGGCTGGAGGCAGTCTGAGTCGAGCAGCGCAACCACGGTCGACATAGGCAGGCGCCAGATGCCGACGATCACCTCATCGTCCGCAAGCGTTTCGCTGGGGACGTTAGCGGTGAAGGTCTCGTAGATATCGCCGGTCGTCATTTCGACCAGCGACAACGCAGGGCGGTCGTTGACTGCATAGACCTCCGCTGCGATGTGCAATGGACCGGGCGATCCGGCCAGACCGGTTCCGTCGATGGTGATGGGCATGGGAATCTCCCATAGGCCCACCGCCTTGCGGGATGGGCCCGCAAGGGTTGAAGGGATCGGTCAGGCGACGACGGCCGAGCGCCGCGCGGCTTTGCCACGACTGGCCACAACACGTGCCGCCGCGACTTCCGTAAGGATTTCGGCATCGACAATGCGCCAGACTTCGCCCCGGTCAAAGCCGACCTGGTTCCAACGGCCGGTTTGCACGAACTTGCCGGTTTCAAGCAAGGCAGCCTTGAGGTCGAGGGGCAGGATCCAATCGTCCGTGACGAGGATCTCGTCGTCGGCAAGCGTGGCATCAGGCAGATTCACCGACAGCACGCCGTAGGGCATGTCGTCATCAGCGCAGACAAACGAAATGGCTGCGCGAAGGTTGGTCGAATAGACGCTGGCGCGCAGCAGGACGCCAGCCGGGTAGCTGGCCAGGCCTGCGCCATAGACGGTACTGTTCATCGGGATGCATCCTTGGATGGGAGACGTCCCGACGGGACGGCGCCCGTGTGGGTGTAGAAAACAAAAAACGCACCCCGAGGGGTGCGTTCAAGCGGTGAGCCGACGAATCGGCTCCTGAGAAGGGATTGGCTAGTCCTTGTGGATGCGGCGGCCGTTGCGGTCAGCCCACAGCATGTATGCCGCGATCAGCAGGCCCAGCAACAGAACAAATGGTCCAAACATCACTTTTCTCCTTTAGAGAGGACAGCGCCTACGGCGAATAGTACAACACCGAACGCCAGAAGGCTTGCGCAGTTCACGACGGATGTTGCGGTCCAACCAGGCAAGCCTGCTCCGTAGCCAACAGCACCAACTACCGCCGATATCGACAGCGTGTGGCAATAGCGGCCATGCTGCAGGCGCTGGTCCTTCGTCGGTGCAATGACCGAGGATTTGAGCTCGTCCAGGAACCCGGGACGCGTGGCATGCGAGCGGTCGACGCGGTACGCCCCCGTTTCGTCACGAACGAGCGGGTATTCGAAGCCGCGCTCGACAAGCAGAAGCACATGCTCGTCACCGCTGGCGCCGATCTGCTCGACCAACGATGTGATACGCGCCGGCACGGCGACGAGATTCTGTGAACCTTCATACCGGACCGAACAGGAGACTTCGACCCCGTTCGTGGCGCGAAAAACCACCTTTGCAATGCGCGACATGAGCAGCTCCTCAGCCGCGCCGGCCGGCCACCACGCGCAGCGTAGCGACCAGATTGGCGTAGCCTTGCTCGCTGGCCAGCGAATCAACGCTGACCGCGTTATCTCGGCCGCCGGTGAGGTCATGGCGACCGCGGCATGTCCGGTAGGACATAAGCACGCCACCTTCGGCACCAGCGGGATGCTGGATCTCGATGAGCAGCGAGTCGGTATGCAACGCGAACACGTTGACATCGCGACGACGCTGGCGATGCTCGCGGATGGTGTATTCGCGCGGGCTGAGCGCCATGTCGCCGGCGAAACGACGGAGAACACGGCAAGCATCCCGACGAATTGCCTGGCAGGCTGTGGAATTGGTCGGTTGGTGCCGACGGGTAAAGGACTTGGGGACTTTCATGGGAGCCTCGATATAGACGGGACATCCCTTCCCCATGGGACGAGTGTCCCAGCTGGGTTGGTGGTCCGGACGATGCCGGACATGGGTCGATGCGTCAGTGACGCGGGTGAAAACGACTTGCCGAAGCCTCAGGGCTTGGGCAAGCCCTCTCGGGCATGCACGCTGCGATGTCAGGTGACGTCGAGCAATTTACTGATCGCACGAACGAGATCCCAGCCATGCTGTTGGGACAACGTCTTGCCGATCAGGAGCTTTTGCAGGGCTGTCGTGCGCTTTGGAGCCTCACCGGCATAGCCGATGTGGTCAACATAGACAATCCAGCCTTCCGACGTCCCTCTGTAAAGAGAAACGGCGAGACGATCGCGTGCGCCGAGTTTCGGCCACGGCCGATCCGGCTTAGGACCATACAGGGCTTCGTTGCCATCGCCCGGAAAGTTGGCGGAATCCAGCCATTCCGGCTCCAGCTCGGTACCCCGGAGGGCCGCTGTGATCTGGTCCAAGACCTCTGCAATCGATTTGCCATCGGTGAGGACGGGCGAGAATTTCGGGGGTGCGTCTGCCACGGGTGGCATAAATAGCTCCGATGGACGCACGGAGCCCCGCACGGGGACTCCGTGCGGGGAAGGTGAAAGAATTTGGGGATCCGACTGGAACCCGATTGAATTAGCGCGTCAGACGGTAACCGCCACCGGACGCCACGAGGTAGAGCTGCTGCCCCGTGACGAACTGTTGGTCGGCATCCTGCGTGACGGCGATCTGGCTGCCATTCTCCTTGCGGACAATGACTTCCAGGCCTTCGCGGCGGTTCATGCGGCTAGCCACAGCTTGCGCTGCAACAGCCGACACCGTGCCGGACATCGCGCCGGCAATGTAACGTCCATTGCCGCCGCCAATGACACGGGCACCGAGCAGGCCACCCACGACCGCCCCAACGATACCGGGGACGCCGCTATTGGCCGACGTGTAGCCATCGCTGTCGACGATCGTGACCTGGCGGACACGGACGACAGTGACAACTTCAACGGCGCCAGTGCGCAGAGCTTCCGAACTGCGATAGGCATTCGGAGACGTCTGCTGGACAGCGCAGCCGGTGAAGATGACCGAGCAAAGGAAAAGCGAAACGATGCGCTTGAACATGATGGCCTCAAATGAAAAAAGGGCCAACATGCCCACGGGCAGGAAGGCCCGTAGGTGGGAGAAGAAAAAAGCTGTCCGGCTATACAACCGGAAGTGTCGATGCGTCTGAGACGCGGTAGGTGCACGAATCTTAGCAGCCGTTACAGGAATCAGCAACGATTGATGCGCGCGATTGCCAGGGCATCCACGAGTGAGATGCCGTACTCCGCAGCGGGGTCTGCATGGAGCCAGAGCGGGGAACCGCATAGGGGGTTGAAAATCTCTTCGCCCCCCGAGACGAATACCAGTCGCGGAAGCGGTTCTCCACTTTCATCGTCATGCATGGTGATGTACAGCCCGAGCCGCGGATAGCGACCGTGGTACCGTGCGAGGTCAGCGACCGTCGCACCGCGCAAGCTTCCAGCATCAGCGCCGAAGAACCGGAAGCCCGGAACGGAAACCTCGCGACCGAGCTGCCGCGTCAATGCAAATGCGCGCTTGGCAGTCATGATGGCAAGGTATTGTGCCAACCCGTAGACGTCGAAGACGAACTGGTTGGCCAGCTTGCCCGTTACCGCGCCGACCGCCCCATGCGAGGCAAATTCCCAATACGCCGCGTAGCCCATGTACACGAAGACTTGCACAAAAATCAAGGCGGCGGCCGCATAGTCGTCGACACGCCTCATCGCCTGAGAATCAACAGCGACTGTGCGCGAGCGGACAACACCCCAGAAAAACCAGCTGATTGCTACCAGCATGGCCGGAAACCCGATGGCGGCAAGGAAATGCTCGCCGCAGGCCATGAGCTCCCGTGGAATGGCTAGCCAATCCGCCGCGTAGTAGCCCTTGTATTCGAAGTATCGGAAGGCGCGCGACGCCAAAGCAACGCCGCAGAATCCAACGGCGAGACGAATATTTGTGAGAAGAAACTTTCTAGCGTTCATCGTTGGAGAGAAGAGGAAGGAGACGCGCCGCCTCACAAGGCCAGGCGGCACGTTTCGCATTGCGGGTCAGGCGAACGAGTCCAGGCGGATTGACGTTGCGTTCACGGTGATGCGGACCTTCTGAGTCGCAGGGATTTCCAGCGCCTTGCGCAAGTCGACCAGCGGCAAGTGCTCACCAAAGTCATCGCCACCGAAACTGCGGCGCGCGTTTTCATAGAAATCGGCGTCCTTCGCAGGATTGCAGCCCTTGAAATAGAACAGGCACTGCTTATCGGGCGTGGCACCCGTGCTGTAGCCGACATACGCACCGTGGTCCTTCGCGATGAAAAACTGGTCCGAACCAGCCGCATCGCAGAAGGCGACGAGCGATGCGACCTGCGTGCGGGAAAGAGTGATCTGAGGCATGAAAGTGCTCCTAGAGATGGGCGGAGCACTCCCCCAGCGGGATGTGCCCGCGATGGGTGAAAGAGAAGGTTAGAAACTCAGACGCCGCCGACTTCGCGGGCCAGTTGGTCCAGCATCGCTTCGATGATTCGCTCGCGCCGCGCTTGCTGCGGCAACGCATTGAATCCCTCGCCATCGGCGAGATACGTGAGCGCGTCGACAACGGCAATCCATTCGCTGGACTGCACAGCAATCCGAACCGCTCCCGGCAACGGAAGCCGCTGGCTTGCAATGGCCAGCACGGCATCGAACCGAGACAGGTCCAGCCGACGACGGCAGTCCAGGCGCTGTTCGATATAGCCGGACAACCGGAAGGACGCATACGCACACAGCGCAACGTGATCCTCGTCTGCCAGAGCTTGCATCCATTCGAGTGCCGCCGTTCGGACCATCACGTGCAACGACTGCCCGTGAATGGCAGGGACGGTATCGTGACGCGCCAACTGCCATCCCCAACCGAAACCGACGGCGTAGAGATCCATCAGCTTTCCGTCGACGATGTGGGGTTCGGCGTCAAACCATTCGGTACGGCTTCCTTCGACGTGCCGCACCGCATTGCGCGACTCACTGAAGGTTAGATCCGGCAACAGCTCGCAAAGCCGCTGCACATCCGCACGACTAAACATGGGATATGTCAGCGTGTGCCACGGCTTGCCGTTCCAATAACCAGTAGCGATAACGCCAGCAGACAGCCAGGGGCCCGTCACGAAAATGCGACGAAAGGCCGACTGGGCCGGGACTTGAGGGGTGGAAATGCTCATGTAGTGCTCCGAAGAGGATGGAGCACTCCGCCAGGGCAAGTGCCCCAACGGGATAATGAAATGTGTGGCCTAGTGCCACGGGTCGATGCGCCGGAAGCGCGAGGTGTGGCGCAATAGTAGCAGCCAGGCCTGCCGTCCTGCAACGAGCGCACAAAAGAAAAAAGCCACTCCCGCAATGGGAGTGGCTGTTCAAACGGATTGGCGCGTCTTGCGTTTGGCACGAGCCTTAGTCTCACCCAGCTTATAGCCGAAGCGTTCCCATGCACCCGGATCCAGCGGCAGCGGGCTTGTACGCCCCGTCGCCAGATTTACAAACGCACCGCAGTACTGGAGCGTCCCCGTGCGGAACAACGTCCACAACAGGTTGTACGCCTGTACTGCAATCACCGAGTTGATCACCAGCGACTGCTTCTGCAGCGCCTCCGCCATCGAGCACGATGGCGCGGTGTCGGCCTTGTCCCCTTTCGGGTCCAGCAGCTCCGGAAACAGGTCGCCCACGTGGGGCAGCCGTTCCTTTGCCTTGCCACGCACCTGCCCAAGAATCACCTGGCCGCGATCAGACTCGTTGCCGCAGTCGATATAGTAGCCACCGGTACCCCGTTGCATCGCGCCGAGGATCGCCTTGCGAGCGCCCCGTGTGTCGACGCAACCAATCACCATGTCGCACGCGAAGCGGTCGCCGCTTCCAATCCGGCGGGTCTGCGCTTGCCAGCGCGTACCCATCAGGTTGTTCAGGCGGTTCACGATCAGCGTCGCTTTGGGCTGTCCCACATCAACCGGGTAGAACCCCTGGCGGCCGACGTTGGTCTCGCTGACGGTATCGTCATCGTAGACCGTACAGTCAATACCCCCAGGATGGCCAAGCTCCAGCATGGCGTGATGCAGCCGCGCAAGGTTTGGCAGCAAAGCGCTTCCGGTACCGCCAGCGCCCACAACCGCTACTTCCCATGCGCGAGTGGTCATCTCCTGCGGAATGCGATGTGCGAAGGTCATGCCAAGACCTCCTCGCGCGCGGCCTCGTACCATTCAGCCGGTACCTTCTCCACGTTCTCAAAGATCCCTTTGGCGCAGAGACGCAGTGCCAGCGATGGCACCGCGGCCTGGCAATTTCCCATCACGAACGCGAACTTCACGTCGTGCTGGTCATCGGCGTTGTCCGTTCGGGAAAACCCCGCCGGATGGCAACCATGCGAATGGCAGTCGACTACCAGGACCTCGCCAGTTCGGAGCGACGGACGGTCATACTTGAGGTGCCCGCCACTATGCTCCAGGATTTGCACGGGGACCAGTCGGAATGCCGCCGTTGCGGCATTCCAGACAATCCACGCGCCCGTTTCCTTGGGGTGCGTAGCACGCGCCATCGCAGCGAACTCGCCGATCAGGTCGGCGGGAACTCGACTACAGCGCAGTTCGGTGGCTTCAGCCACCTCGCCATAGGGGATCGCCGTGCGGTACTGGAAGGCACCGAGACGACGAACGACGCGCAGCCAGGGCCGCACGATTTCCAGAAAAACACCGTTGGCCGCGATGAGCAAGCGCTCGCCGGGCCGCTCCATAGTGGCCAGCGCACCGAAGCGCGGGACCATCACGGACGGAAAAGACTGCTGCAGGGCAGCGTCAGCAGGATGCATGTTACTTCTCCAGTTTGCCGGCGATCAGATCGGCCAGCGTGGATTTCATGGAAACGAGGACGTGCTTGGGAAAGTCAGGAAACTGACCGTCCAGCATGTCCTTCCAGAAGGCATAGGCGCCGCGCTCGTACTTGACGCGCTTGCCGCCGTGATTGGGATGGGTGAATGCCGAGTTGAAGAACCCGTCTTCCCAGCCCTTAATCGAGGCAACGTCGATCTGCTTTGGCACGTGTGCTGAGCCGATGCAGATCTTGCCGTGGTCCCACGTGTTGAAGTACGGCGGTTCGAACAACACGCTCTCCGGTACCGGGCGCTCTTCCCCTTTCAGGGCGAAGACCTTGAAACCGGATTGCGATGCCTGGAAGACCAGCGCGGGGTGCGCAACGATGGCGCTACGCTCACCCAGCTCCTTGCACTTGAAGAACACCCGACGGCGTTTGGCTGGACACCACCACGTCACCGCACTCGTGCTGATCGAAAGCACGTTGGGTGTCAGGAACTCGCCCTTGGGAAGGGCGTGCTCTGCTACCTCGCGGACTGCGTGGATCAATGCCATGCGATTCAGTGGCACACCGGCGCCAATCACCGGGCGCCCGGATGCTTCCGATTCGATGCGATGGGCGGTGGCATAGGAAAACTGCCCCGGCCCTTCCCCATAAAGCAAAATGGCCCCCTGGAGGGCCACTTCATGCGACCGCGAGGCGGTCAGGATTTCGGCCATGTGGCCCCCCTAGTCAGAAATAAGTGTGAGTACGCGATCCAGCGCCGCAATGATCTTGAGCATGCCGCTCAGATCCTTGAACTGTTGCCGAATCGCCTTTGGCTCGTCCGCGATGGGAATAAAACACTGGAACATCGTTGCATCGCCGTTGCAGTTGAGTCCGTCATAGAGGTCATCCAGCACCTGCGTGACATAGTCCGACTGCATATAGGCAAGGGTGGCCGCCGCATAGGCCGGTTCGGCCCATTGGGAACCCGAAACAGCCGATCGGTCACCCTGGCGCTTTACCGCCAGGTTCAACTCCGCCAACGCCACGCACAGATCCTTGATCCAGCCTTGATGGCTGCGAGCCAGCTCGTAGAGCTTCCGGCTACCAAAGGCCCTGAGTCTGCGCGACTCCGGGTATGCGTGACAGAAGGATGGGAGCACCTCATCCGGCGCCAGTTCCGGCCGAACCGCGGACGGCAGGTACCGCGCGATGTCGTCCTCATCCAGGCCGCACTGTTCCTTGAGGAACTCGCGCGCGTCGTCGTCGTTGGCAAGGGTGCAGTCGTACTCCCAGTGCCACCGCGCGAACAGGTCGAGCAGTACCTCTGGCGTACGGAGAAACAACGATTTCGCACCCGCCAGGTTGATCAGCGACATGGCGGTGTACAGCAGATGGGGATGCACGGACCGCAGCGCGTTCGCGCGAGCCTCACCGATGAAGTACGCCTCGTCGCCAGGCATGTCGATGGCCAGATACAGCGGCGCATCCACCTCATCATCCCAGCCGAACTGCATCAGTTGATCCCTCGCTGCGCCGATATCAAGGAGCGAGAAACTGAAGTTCAGCCGCCGGCAGCTTGGCATCCGCGCCGCGAGCCATGCGAACATGGCCTGCGCGAACGCATCACCCGCTCCAGTGGGATTGACGACGTCACTGGCACGTAGCACGCCCGTTGCGAACTGGGCGCGTGCCAAATCCACCGCTTCGACCTCGTCTCCGAAGGTCAGAAGCGCACGGCTGGGGATTCCCTCCGGGATGGCAGGGAGCGTCAGAAAATCATGGGCAGGTCGACGTTTGGCAACGGGATGCTGTCGCGCAGGCGTCCATGCGGGTTGTCCAGCATCGACCGCTGGAACAAACGACCGAGGGTCGAACAACATTGTTGAGTCTCCTCAGAATGTAAAAAAACCGCCCTCTCGGGCGGCTTCGTAGTGGAAGAGAACTGGGCAGATGCCAGCGCTCTCATCAAGTCAGATTTGCGCATGCGCGCCCTTTGCGCCGGCGGCGCGGACGAACGTGTAGCGAGCGACACCACCCGTCACTTCCGGGCCGTCCACCGCGGCGGTGGTCAGCTCGGGGTATTGAGCGGAATAGACATCGCGCACCTGGTCGGGCGAGAACTGCGGGCCCACGTCAGGAAGCGTCATGCCGTTGTAGGAAAACTCACGGGTGAGTTGCGTTACTTCGAGTGCCATGTCGGTTCTCCTTTACAACAGGGAAGCGAGGTCGGTACCGGTGGACGCCGGTGCGCTCGTATCAGCTTTCGCCTCGACTTGCGCGCCGTCACCGGTTTCCGACTCGTCAGCATCACCGCCATCACTGGTGGTGTCGGGCGCCGACGGCGATGCGGCCTTGGCCAGCGCTTTCGTCGCCTTGGACGATTGCGTGGATTTGGCGGCATCGAGAATCGACCTCGTGGCCTCGGCCTGCTCGGCAAGCGAGCGATGGGCTTCGGTCACGCTGGTGACGGCCGCCGCGAATTCGGCATCCATTTCCGCCGGCGTAGCCGACAGCATCAGGGGCCTTGTCAGTGCGGGGTCCGCAGCGTCCTTGATGACGGGCATCACGACGACGGACATCGTGTCGCCTTGCATTGTGAGGGTGAGAACGACCTTGTCGCTCGCGCGAACGAGCGGCATCAATTCAGTGAACATGTTGAATCCTTTGGGGAAATGAAATGACAGAGGGCGCCTGGGCGCCCTCTGCAGATGGAGAGTTGAGTGGATCAGTAGCCCAGAACCTTGGGCAGCTTTCCGGTGTAGTCGAAACCTTCCACCGCCAGCAGGCCGGCGATGACTTCGGGCTTCGACTTGTTGAATAGCTTGGCGAAACCATCGCCGAGCGCCTTGCGGATACCCAGTTCGTCGGCGAGAACCTTCATCTCCGACTTGGTGAGCATTTCGAGGAAATCCTGTGCTTGCTGGAGATTCCAGTGGTTGCGCAGATCCAGCTTGTGATACCGGCACAGTTCGCGGAGATTGCCTACCTCCACGCCATCGATAGCGGCAACGGTCAGTCCGATCGTCAGCTGCTGGCGCTTCTGGTCATCCAGCGCGTGGATGGCCGTCAGGCAGCCCTGCAGCGACGATGACGACTTCTGCTCGGTCAGCTTCTCGAAAAACTTGCCCATCACGTCGCCGGCGATATTGCGCGCCAGCCCGTTCAGTGCAACCGCCAGGAGGTACGAGTTCGCCTGTTCGGCGTTCTGCGCAACTTCCTTGCGCAGTGCCTTGCGCCAGAGCGCGGTGCGGTACCCCTTCACCTTTTCACTCTCGCTGATCGACGTCACCGGCTTTTCGGCCGCAGCAGAGGACTGGTCGCCCTTCTTCGCAGGCGCCGCCTTGCCACCTGCTGCCGGTTTGGCTGCAGGCGCCTTGGTGGCATCCTTCTCGGCCTTGATACGCGCGGCAACCTTGCTCTGGTTGCAAACGGTATCGAAGCACTGGCCACTGTAGACCTTGCCCATCGAGTCGGGCAGGCCACTGACGGCGGCGCCGAAGTTCTGGCACGCGTGGCAGGCTTTCGCCTGTTCATCGCCCACGCCAGTCGGGCCTTCAACCTTCAACTGGATCCGGGTGTGGTTGTCACCCACCCGGATGATGCGCACGATGGGATACTCGTCCTTGAGCCCATAGGCGATGCCTTCGAGCTTGCTGGTGAGCTTGCCGTCGTAGCATGCGCGGTTTGTGCAGTTGCCGGTGGCAATGGCTTCGCTGAACATCTCCGTTTGCAACGACGAGTTGTGCGGGCACGCCGCGCACTCAGTCTTGTCAAAGATGGCGGCTTCGAGACTGCACGCGGCGGCCTCGATCGTCTTCTTCAGTTCCGCAACGGGCTTTTTCTCGCTCACGATGACCGGCAGGAGCTTGTCCTGCTTGTCCTTGGCGAGCGTGGCCAGCAGTTCGGCATGGCCGAGCTGGATCGTACGGGTGTTGAGCGCTTCCAGAACGGATTCGCTGCAGTTCATCAGCGCCAGGCGCTTGTCGAGCGTTGAGCGCGACCAGCCAAGCTGGCGGGCCGCTTCGTCGCGGTCGCCGTTCAGTTGACCGACAATCTTCGACGCTTGCACGGCCTCCTCGGATGGAGCCATGTCGGCACGCTGGATGTTCTCGATCAGCGCCTTACGATCGGCTTCGGCATCGGTCATCACCTGGATGTTGACAGGCATCTCGTACCTGTCGCCGTGGGCCGCCATTGCAGCACGATACCGGCGTTCGCCGGCTACCACCTCATACTCGTGGCCGTGCTCATCATCCTCGATGGGACGGATCAAGATGGGCTGGATGACCCCGTCTACGCGGACGGATTCGGTCAGCTCGGCCATCTGGGCAGGATCGAAGTACTTGCGCGGGTTGCGGCCAGGACGGATGCTGCCAATAACAACGGTAGGATTTTGCATTGTGGGTTCTCGCGAGAATAGGGGAACCCGTTGCCGCACCGGGAACATGGTTCCCGAGGGGATAGAAGGTTGGACTACCAGGCTATGCTGGCCGGCCACCGTACTGCAGAAGCTGGCACCAGGAGGTGCGGGGTCGATGCGTCTAGGACGCGGTAGGTGCCGTGAGGATATCCTAGGCCAGTTTCGGAATCAAGCACCTGCGATAGTAGGGTGCGGGATCCCGCAGTCAGGCAGATCCATGTCCTTTTCCGTTGTCAGTGTTGTCGCTGCCCGATTGCTTTCGATTCGCGCAGCTTCCGCTCAGCCGTGTCGTGCCTCAGACGGTCCAAGGCCGCGAGAGCAAGACGCACTTCGTCGCGCATTTCCTCCAGTGTTTGCCAATCGCCTTCCCTCCGCGCTCGCTTCGTCATGGCGTCCAGGACAATCGGCAGCCGAGAAGGGTCATCGAATCGCTCGTACTCTGCCAGATGCTGCGAGGCCAGCCGCCACTACGCCACGCAGAGCGTCGCGCAAAACACCGCGAGGGTGATCCCGAGATATAGAAGCCGATATCATTTCGCAGGCGGTCGCGGAGCTTCTTCTGTTCATCACGATCCGCCCTGCGAACCTTCCGTTGGAGTTCGCGGACTCGCTCTGCTTCGGCCTGAAAGAAAATACTCTTTCCCTTCATACCGGCTTCTGTCGTCCTATATCGCGGTTATCGAACGCGCGTTCGCCAAACAGTCAATATAACCACGAATGCGCTGCCGGCCATGCCGATCAAGCTAGCAAGGATGGCCGCCGGGTTGCGCGAAGCAGCATTGAAAAAGATCCCAGCTACGCAGCTGCCGAACACAACACAGTTGAGAATCAGTAGTGCCAGGGAGGGGCCGGAGAAGGAGAACCTCGCCTCTTCGGCGTCGCGCTCGCCGCATTTTATTGCAGTACTTTCCACCATTTCTGCTTTTCCTGTCTATTGCGACTGCGTTAGGACGGCTTGCCCACCGTTACGGATACGTCGTAGGGCCCCGTGGCACACGCGGACGTGATCGACCGCTCCAAGGGCGCGTCACCGTACGGCTTGACAACGGTGTTGTTCACCACGGCCTGCACCACGACATCGGGCCGCAATGGCCGGGCGTTGCGCACGAAGCTCTCGCAGGCCGCGGGGTCCTTTAGGACCCCGCGTACGCGCACTGCGTCACCGCTGCGGGTGAGCGTCGCCGCTTGGAAGGTCGTCCCTGCCGGTGGCTGCTTCTGGCAAGCTGCGCCTTCCTCCAGCCGGCACTGCGCGAACGCGACGCTGGCCATCGCCAGCTCCCAGCCGGCGTCCGAGCAGCCCGACACCCCCAGTGCCGCCATCGTCAATGTCACAACGGGCAAAATTTTCATGGTTCAGTCAGTCTTTTCCGTTGTCTTTTACCCTGCAGCGCCGAGCTCGGCGAAGTCAGCAGGAAGCTTCGGAAGCTTGCCATCAAGATCACCATAGCCGCGCACAGCATTCCATGTGTCACGCAGATCCTCGATCGCGCGCGAGACCGCAGACGTCCATTCGGAACCGCGGGTCAGTTGCTCTTGCGGTAGCGCGGCCAGCTTCGCTTCCAGTGCGGCCATTGCCTCATTGAGGGTGCGACCGGTTTCCATCGGCAGCCAATCGACGCTGAATACGTACTCCATTGCCGGGATCATGTCGAGATCGCCCGCGCTTGATAGGTCGCGGACGGTATCGATCATGTTCTCCCACACCCCGAGCGCCGCCCACACGCCTTTGCCGTAGCGGTCTTGCCAGGCCTGAAAGGCGAAATCATGCGTGGTGATTAGTGCGTCAATTCGCTCGAACATCGTCTTTCCACTTTTCCCTTGTCTTACTGGGCGGGCTTCCAACCCATATCTTGGTGGCACACTACCGGCGTGCCGTCGGCAGTTGCTTTTACCCCTTGCTGCGCGATACAAGGCGCACCTTGAACGGCCGGGCGCTTTTGCGTCAGGATGTTCCAGGCGTAGGCGAACATCGCCAGCGCGATTACGAGCAAGACAAAGTTCGTTGCTATCCTCATACTTGAAACGCTCCTTTTCCTTAGTCGAATGGGTTCAGCACTCGGACACCCAGCCCCCCGAAGTCTTCTACGTTGCGCGTTACAACGGTCAGGTCATGTATCAGGGCAGTTGCAGCGATCAGCTTGTCTAGCGCGTGCTCGGGATGCGGAACCCGAAGGCGTCCCCACACTTGGCCAACTTCCTCGTCCACCGAAAGGATGTTCTGCGCGAAATCACTCAGAACAGTCTCCAGCCATGCGTCAAGCATTGCCGCCTGCTGCTCATCGCCACGGTGACGAACCACCTCGACACCTCGCCGCAACTCGCCCACAGTCACCACGGACAGATAGAGACCGTTATCCTTTTTGACTGCCTGACGAAAGAATGCCAGCACACCTTTGTTAGCACGCAGGCGCTTTCGCACCTCGCTGATGACATTGGTATCAACCAAATACACGCGCGACCTCTCCCACGTCATCAACGCGTGCAAAGTCGGCATCCTCGCCAACGTTGGGCATGCTCATAAGGACTTCCGCAAAACTCTTGCGCTTCGTCCCGCCCAACGCTTTGGCCAAGATTTCACGATGTTCGGCTTCAGCGCTACGCCCGTGAGCTGCGGCCACTTCACGCAGTCGTTGCACGAGTCCCTCATCGACATTTCGAACCAAAAGATTTGCCATTGCCACTCCTTGTCGTCGCGCTATCAATGATAGCACGCACACAATGAAGTGCAATCATTGATAGCGTCAGGGAGTGGCGCACCAACACCTCGTTGAGGTATCGGCATTTGTGCTTAGATCTTTACATTCAGCCAGCGTCCAACTCGGCTATCGCCTCTCGATATTCTTTCTTCGGCACTTCCAAATAGGGAGCAACATGATCCAGCTCGGCATGTCCCAACAGCAGTTGCGCGGTTTCGAGCGAATGCCCCTGCGCCAGAAGCCAACTGGCGAACGTCCGTCGCCTTGAGTGGCTGCTGTAGTCCCTCCCAAGCCCGGCCGCTCGATAGAGCCCCGTCACATAGCTTTGCAGGCTGTCGGCTGCAAGGTAATCGACCCGTTCGCCGGCCTCGTTGATTCTGCGCTTGACGCTTAGTTCATAGGGCCCGCCCTTGTGCGTCAGGATGAGCCTCGGTGACGCGGAGTAGGTGGCGGATTTGGGAAGGTTTGAGGGTCTTGGCGCCCTTGATATTCATCCTTGTCCATCTCGGAATATGCTCGATTTCGAACTTGTTACGAGAGAAAAACGCGGAGCGCTCCCTGCTTGGCGTCCTCGGAAAAGGCGATGGACAGGCATTGGAATGCTTCGCCTCGAATTTCATTGCTCTCCCAGTCGAGTCACCGTCCGGATTTCCGCGGAGTGCCTCGCACTCGCAGGGATGGCAGCCACACGCCAGGCCCCGGCGCTTTGACTACGGTGCCCTCTACAGTCGCTTCGCGGCCAACGAGCGAGCGAGCCTCGTCCAAAGGCATTCCCACCAGCTCCCAGGTCTCATGGGCAGCCGTCTCCAACACCACGGTCGGGAATGGCTCGTTACCCTTGATGTGAATCTCCCCCACCAGCGTTTGCGTCTGAGGCTCCGTTGCCGCGCCCGCGCAGGCCGCAAGGCCGAGTGCCGTTAGTGCGGTCAGTACGATCTTCTGCATGACAATCCCAAAAAACGAAGGGGCGGCTGTTGCCGCCCCGGGGGTCTTATTGAATCACGACCGACAACGTCGAGTTAGGCGGAACCTTGACCGTCTCGCTATACGTACCGTTCACGGCCTTGCGCACCACCGGCAGGCTCGCGTAGGGCTGGAGCGTCGACGGCACCGTCTGCGTCAGCGTGCGGCTGGCCAGCTGCGCCTGCGGATCGATCACCGGCAGCGTGAAGCCACCTTCCGCGCGGGCCGGGAAGCCGAAGCCGGTCGGGCTCGGCGCCTTCATCAGCGCGCCAGACGTGGCGGCGAAGCGGCGCAGCTGCTCGCCAAGGCTGGACGTCGGCGCGATCGCCTTGATCGACGCGTCAAGCACGGCAACGGAGTCCGTGCTGCCGACATTGGTCAGCAGGTGCTTGTAGAAGCCCAGGCCGAGTTGCCGATCCAGGAAGCCGCCCAGCGAGCCGGACACCGAATAGCTGTCGCAGGCCGCGCCGAATGGGTCCCACGTCAGCAGGCTGCAGTTATACGAGCCTGCCTTGTAGCCGATGTAGTTCGGGAAGCGCACATCGCGGATCGCGTTGTAGGTCGGGTCGATCGACTGGCTCGCGAAGTCCTCCATCATCATCGCCGTGCCCTCTTCCAGCCACGTGGCAAAGGCGTAGGCCGGACCCTTCACCACGCCGCGCCGGTAGAAGTTTTGCATGTGCATGCCTTCGTGCGCCATCGTCAGCAGCATCGACTTCATGCCCGACGCGCCACCCAGGTATAGGGTCTCGGCATCGAGGTACAGCGACACCGACTGGTTGCTGAGCGGCTCGGCGGCAGCCGTGAGCGCATTGCGACCGTAGAAGTAGCCGACCATGCCGAACGGCGTGGCGTTGTTGTCGAAGTTCAGGATCACGATGTCGATCGGCTGCGCCACGGCGCCAGAGATCAGGTCCGTGTACACGTGCGGACCCCACACCGGGCCGCCGGTCTGCTTGAGCAGGTCGTAGATCTTGCCGGCCGGCACGAAGCCCGCTTCCAGCGCGGCGACGATGGCCGTGCTGACCTTGAGCGGGTTGTTCTCCGTATCCTCGACCCAGAAGTTGACGACCGTGCCGTCGGCGGTCGTATCCGTACGGACCAGCGTGGTTGCCCGCGAGCTGTTGTCCTCGTGATACCAGTTGCGCGTGTCGCCCACGGTGTAGGCGGCACGCAGCGGCGGCGTGGCGCCGAACGTCGACAGGCTGGCGCCGGTGCCCCGGGCGCCTGCCTTGGCGGCCCAGCCATCGCGGTTGTAATCGGCGATCCGGCCCTTGGCGGCGCTGACGCCGTCATCCCACTGGATGGCGCTCGCGGCCACCGTCGGCAACTGCGACGCGGTCAGCGCGACAGTCGGCATCGTCTGGGCGGTGCCGGATTGGTTCGTGAACACCAGGGTCACGTCTTGGCCGGTCAGGCCGGCGATGCTGATCGGCATGTCGACGGCTGCCGTCGTGGCATTCATGCTCTGCCAGACACCGACGCCAGAGCCGGCGTAGGTATTCGCATCGACCGCAGCGCAATTCGAGCAGGCCGGTGCAACGACACTGGTTGGCTTGGCAGCCGGATCGGCGGGCGTCTGGGTAGCCGGACCGCTCGGCGCGGTCGCGGCCGTTGTAGTGGATTGCGTGGCGGGCTCTCCGCCATCGCCGCCACCTCCGCATGCCGCTAGCACGGCCGACGTCAGCAATGCCAAAGCAAGAGACCCTGGGAACGACAAAGTGCGCTGATTGCGCATGACAATTTCTCCATGTTTCGTTGGCCGCTACCCTTCAATTCGCGGCATCTGAATATCGGCGGATTCGCCGTGCCCTGCACCCCGCTTATGGGGGATTACCCTAACCCTCTGGACTTGCCGGTGCATCTGCGGCAATCGCCCACGGCTTCAAAAAAAAAGCCCTCACGAGGAGGGCGGGGAGAACGGGTCCATCTTGAGAGAGTTCCGTAGCGGGGCGCTACGGAAACCATCTTATGGCTTAGTGGGCCGGTCGATGACCCCGAAAGGTTGGCAATTTCGGCGTCTTTTCGCCGTCAGAACAGCGCAAGCTGGTCATCTGGCACGAAGACCCGCATCGCCGGTGTGGTTAAGCGCGCCTGCTCGGGATCTGCACTCACGTGGAGAATGGATTCAACCTCAAGGTCAGTCGATCCAGTCGGCAACGACGGGGCAGCGGATTCGTCGGTGTCAACGGACTCCGGAGTCAGCGATTCCATAGCCTCACGGAACCGCTTTACCCGCAGCTTCGCGCCCCAACCACCGAGGATGTGAGCCGGCGTGAACCAGGTGCCCCAAGCCTCGACGGAGAGCGCGTTGCCGTGTACGACGATGGCGGGGATATTCAGGAGCGACAATTGAACGTACGCCATGTGGACGCACCTTGGATCGATGTCGATGCAGGTCGCATGCATCGTCTGCTGGTAGTTGCGGCCTGCGTCATGAAGTGCATCCGCGCAAGCGATCACCATCCCACCGGCACCGCATGCCGGCTCGCTGATCGTGACGAACCCGTCCCGGTCAACGTACGGATTGCCGTCGCCGATATTGATGCTGGCCATCAGGCGAGAGACGCTGTACGGGGTAAAGAACTGCCCTGCCCGATCGTTCCCGAGTTCGAGCATCATGTATGTCTGGCCAAGCACATCGGCCAGGCCGTCGCCGTGGGGCACCAGTTGCTGCACCCGGTCTTCGAATGTCAGCGTCAGGGCCCCCAGCATGTGCGAGAAGCGCTCCAGATCCTCGCGCTCGTACCGCTTCACGATTTCCAGGTAACGCTTCTCCCGCGCATCGAACTGATGGCGATCGACGGCATTGCTGATGGTCAGCGCCGACAACTCGACGAAGTCGGAGAAGACCTCGTGCATCGAGTGCCGGTGGCCGAAGGCCTTGAAGAACGACAGCAGCTGCTTGTGCGGGTCGCTGGCCGTGCCTTCGAACTTGCGTTTGGCGGCCTTGCTCATTGACCCGGCCTACGCAGAAACGGGTACGCGGCAGTACTGCAGCAACGGAATTGAATGGAATTTGGGGGCATTTCGTTGGGATCAATGGATCCGGAAACGCCCCCTTGCCGGGAACGTTCCCGGACGGGGTGGAAGAAAAGGGTTCAGGTGCCGACGAACTGCGCCAGGCGCTCGGCAAGCTCTCGGTGCAATCTGATCTCCCATTGCTCGTTGAACTGGCGGATCTCGACACCAGGGAAGGCGCGCCGCTGGGGAGATACAAACGGCGCGTCGACGCGAAACTCACTGAGGCAGGCGGCCATTGCCAGCTCGCCAGAGCGTTTGGCGAAGACGGCCAACCCAGTTAGAACCAGGTTAACCCGGTCGACAGCGCCGGCACAAAGCCACCGCATACCGGGCGTATGGCCGGCCGCCGGCTCGGACGGAGCCGCAAGGCGCAGGATTCCGAGTTGCCGCGTCAGCCTCATGCTCAGGTTCGTGTTATCCGCGAAGGCGCTTCGCAGCACGCTTACGGCCTGCTCGATAGGCAACGGCTGAGCTTTTGAGGCAACCAAGACATGCCAGAGCTTGTCGAGATCGGGAATCTGGCCGGCGTCAATCACCTGCCAGACATTACGGGGACCATCCAACTGGACCCGTGTTTCGTCGACGCGCTCCCCGATCTGCGTACTCGCCTTGTCGACAAGGTTTGCTGCAAGGCGCTTCAGGAAGGCACGACGGTACCGCAGCCGAGATTCACTCGAACGCCGGCAGGCGAGGCGCGCCGCATTGGGGAACAGAGTGGCCTCCAGCTTGGCAACCCGATCCATATCGGTCGTGCTGAAGTGTTCCGCGGCCAGAAACTGGCCGATCAACTGGTTGTACATATGGTCTCGAAGGAATATCGGGACCGACCCGCAGGGACTCGGTCCCATGCGGGGAAATTGCGATGCTCAGTGCAAGCCGAGCGATGGCACGGCGGGGGAAAAGCCCATAGCCCACCACTGCGCAACAGGGTGATTCGGGAATTCCGGAATCTCTTGCGCCCGGAATATCTCCGGGACAAGGGCAATGGCCGACGGCCGCGCAAGCACTGTCTCGCGCCACTGCTGCTGAAGGCGCAACCACGTCAGTTCGGCGCGAGCGACATGATCCCAAGCGTGCGGCAAGCGGTCTTCGTCAAATACTTCTGCACCTTCTGCCGTCATGACTGCCACCACCTCGTGGTACCGCCCGAGTTCATGCGGGAAGCCGCGACGAACAAACTTCAGGATGGTCGCGTCCGGGAAATTGAAGACGCGCTGCAATTGCCGGATGTACACAGCGCATTCACGTCGCGAGCGCTCGTTGTAGTCGTCGCGGCCAACCTGCGCACACGATTCTTCGGCCGGGACGGGCCCGACTTCGATGTCAATTGTCTTGGGGCGGAGCATTGCGTTTCCTAAATGGGAGACGGGAAACGCCCCATCGGGACGCTTCCCGGATGGGTGTGGAGGGCCGCGCGTGCCGGATGGGCAGCGCGCGGCGATGGTCAGACCAGCTGGCCCGACAGATGAGAGAACCTGGCAAGGACCCACAACACAGCAACCACCAGAACGGCGACTGTCAGCGTGGAAAGTTGCAGGTACAGCAGCGGTATGCTCACCGTCGTAACGATGAAGAAAAGCGCTGTGAAAAGAATCACGACCAGTGCAACGATGGCACCGGCAGTTTCAGGGGCGTCGATGTGAGACATGATGGCTCCAAAGTAATGGGAGCCATGACCCATGTGGGGACATAGCCCCAATGGGTGAAAGAAGAAGATGGCCGGTACGCCGGCGAGGTCGATGCGCGGTAGCGCGGAGAATCGAGTGGATAGTACAGCGCACCAGCGCCTAGGGCAAGACGCTAGTCATGCATCGGGCTTCTTCGCCGGCATGCAATCCGCAAAGTCGGCGTGGAGTGCGCGCACGGGAACCATGTTGGGCTGAGCGTCTGTCGAGACCAGCGCAGCCATCTGCGCCGCATAGGTGACCAGGCCATTTGCGCACCTGACCACATTGTCAATCAGTCCCATCGGGTAACCGGAACCGGATCTGGACATGGGATTCATACCGCCGTGCGTGAAACTGTTCATGGCGCGCAGGGATTGCTGGCGATACTCGTCCAGATGCCCCACGATTCCTTTCACTCGCGGGTCATCGAGCTTGAGCAGCTCGTCGAACATGACCTTGAGGCCCGGCGCCTTGTCCGCTGCCCGCGCCGACTCTTCGCTAAGTGGCTCGTGATACTGCCGCACCCACTTCTCGCCTGCCGCTTCCAGCAGCCAAACGCCACGGATCAGGGTTTCGAACTGCGGTCGGAAAAGTGCCATCGCGGCATTAGGCATGCCCATCGTGAGCAATGCAACGGCGCCTGCTGCATGTTCCACGGACATTAACGCGCATTGGTAAGCACAGATCGTCCGCGGATGATCCACGGGCGTGGCGCGGGCCATGCCAGTCACTGCGGCGTTGTGGAGTTCCGCCGAGCGGCTCAGGATATCGACGGCCATCGGCTATTCCCCCTTTGTTGCATGTCGGGCCAGGCGGTTAGCCTCCCGGAGACGGTTCACTACGGCCCAGCGCCGCTGCTCAACCTCTTCCGGGTTCTCCAGATTGGAATAGTCCTGCATGGGTCCATCGCCAATGAACGCCCTGTAGTCCTCAGGAAGCTTGCCTTGCGCCTTCAGCTTGTCGCGCTGCAGTCGCCCTAGCCCATCCGTCGCCTCGGTGATGGCCACGTAGTCCCAGCGCGCTGGCACGGCCGCCTCAGAAAACCAGACCTCCCCCTCTCCCTGGCCCACGAGTGCGACCACGTCGTACACGCTACCGACAGGCGACGGCACAGCGCGCACCTCGAAGCGCAGCACCTCAGGGCGAGGGTGCCAGAACACACGGTCGAGATAGCGTTTGAAGATGAAGGCGTCGAGCCTGGCGATCTCGCCGTACTCCGGCTCTCCGGGCGCGATGAACTGCGGCTCGCTTTGGGGGCGGTTCCCGAGGGATACCTCTCGGCTGATGGGTGTGTGCGACATGGTTTTCCGGTAAAAGGCGCCCCAAATTCTATAGCTTTCGGGCCTAACCCCGACGGAAATCACCCGGAGAATGGTTGGCGGCGAACTACGCCCGCCGGCCGCCTTGACTTCGGCGTGGGGCCGGTATCTTGGTCTCAGACCACCAAATACCTAGCCGCCATGCGATTTACCCGACACGGACGCCACGATCCCATCAATTTCAATGCACGCCGCCAGGCTGCCTTCGCCCGCAAGCAGCAACGCGAGCGCGACAGGTACCCGCTCTTTGCGGAACACGTCGCGGCCGAGCAGCACTCGCCGGACGAGGAGTTCGCGCGCCGTCAGCGTCGCTCAGACAACCTGGAGCGCACGACGCGCAGCCTGCACGCCCGGATCTGGCGTGAGAAACGCGCCGTCTACTTTTCCCTGGCAGCCGAACTTCGCGCCGAAATCCGTACGAAATGGTTGGCGTGGACGGGTCCTACAACCCCCTTCTACTTCGCCTACATCGTTGACATGGTCAGCGGCGAAGCTGCACGACGCGCAGAGGCCTCCCGCGCAAACATGCTCGCGGTCCGTCGGCGCGTCCTGGCCATGATGCCGGAACAGGCTGCACTGGAGATTGCATGAAGCCAACCGCTGAACAGGATCAGGTCGTCGAAGCAGTCGGCGCCGGCGGCGCCGTCAAGGTCAAAGCGTATGCCGGCGCTGGCAAGACCTCAACGCTGCGCATGGCTGCCGAGGCTCGCGGCCGTGCCCGGGGTCTGTACCTCGCCTTCAACAAAGAGATCGCCAACGAAGCGGCCCGCAAATTCCCGCAAAACACCCGCTGCCGCACGGTGCACTCGCTGGCCTACAGCGGCACGCGGCCCGAGATCACCCGCAAGCTGAGAAATCCGGTGGAGCCGCCCCACCAGTTGGCGTTGCGCTATGGCTTTGGCAAACTGCGCCTGCCTACCACGATTGGCAAGGATCTGGAACTCAGTCCGAGCAAGGTCGCCCGGATGGTGATGGACGGTGCCGCCCGCTTCTGCCGCTCCGCCCAGTCCGAACCGCTCGCATGGCACATCCCGGTCGAGGCGATCGTAAAGGACGAGGAAGCCGAGCATCTGCGCGAATCGCTGTTGCCGTCCGTCAAACGCCTCTGGTCGGAATACCTCGATCCGGCGGCGCCATCAGCCATTTCACACGACTGCTACGTAAAACTCTGGCAACTCAGCCGGCCCCGCATCGGCGCAGATTTCATCCTGTTCGACGAGGCGCAGGATGCGGATGGCCTCATGCTCTCCGTGCTGCGCGCCCAGCAGTGCCAGGTCATCTACGTTGGCGACCCTTACCAGCAAATCTACGAATGGCGTGGCGCCGTGAACGCCATGGAGCATATCCGCGCGCCCGAGTGCGCACTGACTGAATCGTTCCGCTTCGGCCCCGCTATCGCCCAGCTCGCCAGCCGCGTGCTGCAATTGATGGACGAGCAAACGCCCGTACGTGGCCAGGACCATGTCGCTTCACGCGTCCTGCACGAGTCCTCCCCCGGCCAAGACCGATTCGACGCCATCCTGTGTCGGAAGAACGCCACGGTGCTGACCCACCTCGCGCAAGGCATCGGCCGCGGTGACCGTGTGGCGGTCCGAGCCAACGTCGATGAGCTGCGCGCCTTCGCGGACGGCGCAGAGCAGCTCATGCGCGGCCAGCGCGTCGGTTTTCCAGCGACCCTCGCCCTCTTCGAGACGTGGGATGAGGTGCAGGAGTACGCCGAGTCGTTCGCAGGCCGGGACCTCAAGCCACTCGTCACGCTGATCGACAGCGAGGGGGTCGACTACCTCAGGCTCATCCTCACGCGCGTTGCCCCGGAGGACGAGGCGGACTACATCGTTTCCACCATCCACCGCGCCAAAGGCCTCGAATGGAACCGCGTCCAGCTCGCCGGCGACTTCAAATTCAAGAATGACGAAGGCCAGCTCACGATGGCCCCAGAGGAAATGCGACTGCTCTATGTCGCCATGACCCGCGCCAAGCACGTCCTGGACGTGAGCGAGATCCGGCGCGATCTCTACACCATGTTCCGCGATGCAGGCGTCTGAGGAGAATCAATCATGATCACGGTGCGGATTGGCGGGACCGAGTTCCCGTTGGGCGATGTGTTGGAAGACCCGGGCCGCTATGCCCGGCAACTGGAACGCGCGAAGACCGTACAAGGGTTCGCAGAATGCGGCTGCACCTCCAGCCGTCCACGGCCCAAGCTGGTGATCCGACGCCACCGCGATATCTTCCTGCTGGCGCGCTGGCCGGACCAGGCCCATCACCACGGCGGCGCATGCCCCTTCCATCGGCAGGCGCAATCCAAGACCAATGTCGTCGACAGCCTCGACGCTTTCCGCGTGCGCGACGGCCGCCATGACATCCGCCTGGATGCCACGCTGTCTGCAAGCACGCGAACGCCGGCGAAGACCGTGCAACGGACCCCGCAAGCGCAGAGCACCAAGCCCCAGCGGCGCTCCGCAGGCCTGCTCGCCTTTCTCGAGTACGCGTGGGAGCAAGCGGGACTGAACGTCTGGTCCGGCAACGGCTCGCGCGGCTGGAACGCGTGCTGGTCCCAGCTGACCACGGAGCTAGCCGACTGCCACATCAACGGCAAGCCCGCCGCTGAATTGCTGCACGTCATGCAACGATGGGACCCGGCGCGCAAGACAGAAATCCTGGCCGAATTCGACGCGTGGCAGGCCCGCCTCGCCCCCAATTCGACAGGCAACCCGCGCGGCATCGTAATCGGGGAGGTCGAGTCGCACGGAGCCACCCGGTATGGCGGCAAGCTGGTGTTGCGCCAGAGCACGCAGCGCTTCTTCATGGCGGCCGAGATCTACGCCCGCCTGCAATCTTCTTTCGGCGGGGCCCTGGCGGCACTTGGCAAGGACGACCAACGCTGCGTCGCCGTCTTGCTGGTTGAGCGATCGAAAGCCGGCTACCTGACCGTGGTCAACGTGGCCGCAATGCTCGCGAACCGCCAGTTCCTGCCGTGCGATTCGTCGTACGAAGTCGCTATGGCCGATCACCTGGTCGCCCAGCGCCGTGCGTTCCGCAAGCCCCTGCGCCACATTGGCCGCGCCGTCGTCCATCCCGACTTCGTATTGACTGATGTCGAACCGGAGGTCGTCATCGAGGTGCTGGGCATGACCGGAAACCCGGAGTACGACGCGCGTATGGCGGCCAAGCGCCAGCACTATCGTGCACAGGGTGTCCCGTTTGTCGAATGGGATGCGGTGTCGACGTCCCTCACCCAAGTGCCGCTGCCCCAAGCCAAGTCACCGTCGCACGATGCACGCTGATCGCGAAGCCCTGTTCGCAAGGACAATTGCGCTTGTCCACGAGCATCGCGCAGCGTCTGTTGTGCTCCTGCAGCGTCATCTTGGCGTCAGCCACGACACGGCAGAAACGTTACTGCTGCGCATGGCTACGGAGACGACTGCGGTGCGGCGCATGCAGAACGGGTTGTTCCTCTACACGCAGGGACCTATCGGCGAGGAACTGGCGGCGCTCCACGGGTTCGCACGCGCCGTGCTCACCGCGCTGGCGGAGGACAACGTCGATACCGAGCTGCTGCGAGCGGCTGCAGTCCGTTTTGGGTTGGCTAAAGGCGAGGCCCTCCCTTTGACGCTCCAAGGACGCTTTCCACCTTGACTTCTAACGTTGCCCGCTAGGGTGACGAAACGCACATGTTTTGCGTCTTCACCAAAAAGTGCGAGCAAAGCGCGAACGCACGGCTCGCGATTAAGGTTTCAATTGTCATCCTCACCATATACAAGGAGCAAGCATGACAGTCACGGAAAACGGCACGCTTGATGCCGGTGGCACGACCAACGGCAACGCACGCCAGGCGGGGCTGACGATTGCGGCGCAAGTCGCGCGCAATCGCGGCCTTGACCTGCACGCCACCGAGCTCCGCGCCATCCTCGCCGCCCAATCTGGGGATGTCAGCAACGCTGCGATCCCGCAAGGCTGGATGCTAGTTCCCGTGAACCCGACCGAGGAAATGCTTCATGCGGTTGACATCGGGCGAATCGTGCCTGCCAGCGTTGGCGAGACTGTGAAGCGCTGGGACCGCCGTCGCAAGGACTGGGCTGTAATGCTCGCAGCGGTTCCTCCCGCGCCCAATACCGATCCTGCCAAGGATGCCAGCAACGCAGCGACGGGGCGAGGGCTGACGGCGGAGCAACGCAAGCAAATTGCATGGGACGCCCATAACACGATGACGCGCATTCCTGGCGCTTCGATCTACAACGATGCAGAAATGACAGTGCCAGCAACTCTCGAAGCCATCGCTGCGCCCGCCGCACCAGCGCCGAAGCTGACGCCTGAGCAGGCTTACGCGGCATGGTCATCCATAGCGCCATACGGCACTGGCTTGGAGCCGGAAACCATCGTGGCATTTGCCGAGGCAGTCTGTGCCATGATCGCGGCGCCGGCACCCGCTGCGCAGGCGGATCTCACAACGATCAACGTCACGCAGCCGGGCGACCAGCGCTTGATTGACATGCTGACGCAGGCTTTCGGCTCGCGGCACCAAGCCATTGACGACTTGGCCGCACTGATTCTCCGCGCCAACGCGAAGGCACGCACCCAGAGCGGCGAGGCGGGGGCGGATGCGAAGGGAGGTACGTGATGGATTTCGATTGCCACAAATGCGGCGGAGAGAAAACCGTCTGGATACTCCCAATTTCAGGGGGTCGCGGAACGGGGGAGGCGACTGCCTATGAGGCGCGCTGCGAGACATGCATGGTGGTTCATGCGACCGAGTTGCCTAGCAACAACGACGGAAGGAAGTCGAGCGCAAAGCGTGAGTTCCAGCGCATTCAGCACGCCGCCATGCGCGATCAGCGGACCGTGGAGGGGTGAGATGGCGAAGCAGATCCTTGATCTGCGGCTCCGATTGGAAAGCTGATTTGGATTCACTGGAGCGGCTCGACCAACCCAACGACGGCCGCACCTTGGATGCGATCCAGTCCCGTTTCCACATCGGCTGACGCGCGCGTAGGTCGCCCCGACTTGACTTTGCACGCCAGCGGCTAGGCTGATGACACCATAATTTCGTCCTCTCCCTCACA
The DNA here is from genome assembly GCF_039710735.1 of Cupriavidus sp. DL-D2. NCBI lineage: Bacteria > Pseudomonadati > Pseudomonadota > Betaproteobacteria > Burkholderiales > Burkholderiaceae > Cupriavidus > Cupriavidus sp. DL-D2. Next base: position 159,281 of record NZ_JBDKXK010000011.1, read on the forward strand.
CCATGATTTCGCTTCCCCGTTTCCCCGCCGCACTCCGCAAGATGTGGAGCGGCGCCGAAGTTCAGAACTGGATCGATACCAATCTCGCCCCCCTCCTCTCCCGGCAAGACATAACGTGCGGTAAACTCCGCGAGGCTTTGGATCGGATGGACGCGCTGCTCGACCCCGCCTGCGGCTTGTTGAGCGTGCCAGCTGAATCTGCAACTGCACAAGCCAGTGTCCGCGACATGGCCATGATCCGCGCCGCCCTCGTCCCACTAGACGAAGGAGTGTCTGAGGCCGATGCCCGGCTTCAGATTGAGCACGTCCTGCACACGCTGGACGGCGGGTACGTCATGGAAATGGGTGGGGACAGGATCGTCGAAACCGTGATGAACTTGGTCCGACGTGCCGCCCTTACCGTCACGCCACCGTCGGCGTGGACAAACGACCGCTGCGAGCATGAAGTCTGCGACGAAGAAGACGAGCACGACACGAAGTGCACGGCGTGGTCGACGCAGACCCAGCAGCATGAGCGACCAGCATACGGTCTCACCGCAGAACCTCTGCCCACACAGGACCGCATCGAGTATTGGATTCATGAACTCCGCGGCAAAGCGCGCACCTGTCGTGCGGTGGCCTCCGCCATCACTGCAGATCCCTCGGTCCAAATCGGTTCCCCGGAGGAAGTCGCTGGTGGTATCACCCAGGATGCGCACGCATTCGAAGCGGCCGCGACCCTGATCGAGGATCTGGCAGCCGAACTTACAGCGCCGGCCGGTGGACCGCCACCGTTCACCGGGCATTGGCGTGGCGGCAATGGGGTGATCTCTTGCGGCACGCTGCGCATTTTCAGTGAGAACTTCGACACCAATCCCGCGAGCGACATTAAAGCCGTGATCGTGCAATGGGTGTGCGACACGCTCAATTCCGCCCAACGGCCAGGCGTTGTGGCTGGCCATGACGCTTCGGCCGACGCCGGTGTTCCCTGCGTGCCGGCTGCCAAAGCTGCCCCCTTTCACCCTCCGTTGCATCTGGTCAGCCACATTGCATCGCTAATCGCGGCGGATCTGCTCGGCCAGTCCAAGGAAGAAGATCGCCAACTGGTTGCCCTGCGTCTTGTCGAACTCCTCGTGCGCGCGAATGCCCACCCATGCTGCCCGCCCCCTGCAGATAGGACCGAAGCACAGGAGCGCCACCATTTTGGCTGCGCGCACTGTGGTACAGGCATTTACTTCGCCGCACCCAGGCGCCCATGATGTCCAAGGACGATCGCTACTTCGGCAAGACCATTGCTGAGCACCGGGATATCGGCACCTGCTGGCTTTGTGGTGGCCGTGTGGAGCGCGCTCAAGGCTACCACGGGGCCACTGGTGCTCATTGGGAATGCAGCAAGGCTCTCACGACGCAGTACGCAAGACTGACCCATAGTGACTCGACCCCGTTTCTCGCCCGTGCAAATGGCGGCTTCTTCGTGCACACCGTTGACCCGGTAACCGGCACGTCGTTGTGCGGACACAAGCCGAAGGACACAGCTCGCCAAATGCGACCGCGCGCCCGTTGGATCCCACTCGATCGTGTCCCGCGTGGGTTCAAGCGCTGCCCGCACTGTGCACGAATCGTTGCCGGTGCCGGTCAATCAGTTGCAGCCCATCAGGCCGACTCCGGTCGGTCGGCTGTTACCAAAGAATCAGAACGAGATACCCGCACCCGGGATCTCTTCGAGGACCACATTTCATGAGCGAAAACACGAACATTGAATGGACCGACCACACTTTTAACGCTTGGGAAGGCTGCCAGAAGGTCGGCCCCGGCTGCGACCATTGCTACGCTGAGACGCGCAATGCCCGGTTTGGCGGGGGTGTTGCCCATAACTGGGGCCCAGGTGCGCTACGGCGCCGCACAAGCGCCGGCAACTGGCGCAAGATGTTCCGGTGGAACGCCGCGCATGCGGCCTTCGCCGCGGTTCACGGGCGCCGCCAGCGCGTTTTCTGCGCGAGCCTGGCCGATGTCTTCGACAACGAGGTGCCCATCGAATGGTTCATCGACCTGCTCGATGTCTGGCGCCAGACGCCGAACCTCGACAAGCTGGTGCTGACCAAACGCATCGGCAACGCTATGAAGCGGCTGAGCGAGGCATTCAACGTTCTGATGTCGCGCGAAGACTTCGCCGAAAACCCACTCGTGCCGTGGCTGGCCACCTGGCTCGCTGGCAATGCGCCCGCCGATATCTGGCTCGGTGCAACGATTGTGAACCAGGCCGAGGCGGACCGTGACATCCCGAAGCTGCTCCGCACGCCGGCGAAGATTCGTTTCCTGTCGATGGAGCCGCTGCTTGGCCACGTTGACGTCTTCTCCGCCGCCACGGGAGAGCTACTGCATACCTCGGGCAACGAGTACGATCCAGGCGCCATCGATTGGATCATCGCTGGCGGCGAATCCGGTACAGGTTCTCGATACATGCTGCCCGCATGGCCCCGCAGCCTGCGCGACCAGTGCGCAGCCGCCGGCGTGCCTTTCCTCCTGAAGCAATGGGGGGAATGGCACACAAACGCCGTGTTGACGACGACCGGTGAGGCCGTCTTCCGGAGCTTCGACACGTTCGAGCAGTGGGTGAACAAAGCACAGACCTGGATCGCCGGTGGCATTTGTATCGACAGGCATGGGCAGCAGCTCACGAAAGGGGAGGATTTCATGCGGACGCGTGACCACGGGGCTTTCCCCGTGACCATCATGCATCGTGTCGGCAAGAAAGCGGCCGGACGCCTCCTCGATGGCGTCCTCCACGACGCTTTTCCGCCCCCCCAACTTTCCCCCTCCAACACCGACGGCGGTCACCTCGACCCCGCCCGCGCATAGGCAACACAACCGACTCAGCATGCAACACAACGAACAAGAAGATCGGGAATATCCCGAGCCCGAAACCGTCCTGGCCATCCGCGGCGCCATCGTCACCGGCCAACTGGGGGGCCCAATGGGTCCGCCTGGCCATTGGTTGAATGAGTTCTGGCAGATCGGCGCCGCGCTGCGCGATCACGCCGAGATGCTGCAAGGCTTTCAATGCACCGCCCGGCGCGAGGTTCTCAGTACGACAAGCGAGTACCTGGCCTTCCGGGAGCCGATCACCGAACAGCCCGTCGGCCAATTCTGACTGGCGCATGTCGCGGGCAGGCATAATCCCGGGATTTTCAGCACCGGACCCTGCCATGCCCAGCGGCCTCCTCCAATGCGCCCACTGCGACGGCGCTCCCCTCTACATCGCCGGCCGGGTGCAGGCAGTCATTGTGTGTAAGGAATGCGGCATATCTACCCCGCCAATCCGAATGGATTCGGGAGATACGGATACGGTCTTTGCCCAGCTGAGCGCCATTTGGAACAACCGCGTCGAACACCGGCCTGCGGATCAGCAAGCCATTGCGATGACGGCCCGGCGCGCGCTCACTGCATCCGATATCCCCTACTTCCTGAACCTGGTCGCTTCTACAAGCACCGACTGGGAAGAGAACGGCCCCAAGTTCGCCGCTATGGCCGCGGCGCTCGCTGAACCCGGCTATGAGTTCAAGCACGTCGACCCGCCGGAAACCGTCGTCTCGCAGGCGGCCCGCTACCAGAAGCTTCTGAAACGCGCCAAGATTATCTACATCGATGGCGCCCCGATGGTCCGCTTCGACCATGTGCCCGCAATGTGCGCGGAGATTGCGGAAGAGTCCCTGGTCGACAAGGTTTGGCCGCTGCTAGACCTTCAGGAGTTCATCGGCAAGGCCATCGATGGCCTGCCGGATCATTGGCAACCTTGACTTTTCCGAGGTGCAGGCAAGCTAGAAGTGTCTTCACTACTCAGGGTACTTCCAGCATGATCCGCCATCTCGCAGTAGCACTCACCCTGGCGCTCGGCACGGCAGCGGCGTCCGCCAAAGACACAGCGCAGTGCCCGCACGTTCTCACCGCAGGCACGCCCACGGTCGCACAGGCGGCGAGCAATAACCGCCTGCTCTGCTACCGGGCCTACGCCGTTCTTTACTCGAGCCAGACCCGCACTGCCTTGTGGTCGGCGGAGCGCCTCACAGCCGCAGCCGTGGACGCAGCCCGCACGTTGCCGCGAGACAGCGATTTCTACGAAGAGGATCGTCTGCCGGCTCCTGATCGAGCACGCCTGGCGGATTTCGCACGATCTGGCTGGGACCGAGGCCACCTATCGCCAAGCGGTGATTTCGCAGACAAGGCATCGCAAGCCGAGAGCTTCAGCTTGGCGAACATCGTGCCGCAGAATAGCGTATCCAACCGTCGCACGTGGAGCCACATCGAGACTTCGACGCGTCGGCTGGCGCGACAATATGGCGCCATCCAGGTGGTCACCGGCCCTATGTTCTCGCGCGACAGTGCGACCCTCAACGGTAGGGTTCGGATCCCCGATTACCTATGGAAGGCTATCTATGTGCCCGGCGTCGGTGCCGGCGCCTATGTTGTCCGCAACGACGCAACGCCGGCATACAGCGCCATCAGCATCGAAGAGCTGGCGCACTTCACGGGCGTCGACCCATTCCCAGCGCTGACTCGCGCGCAGCGAGCTTCGGCACTCGATCTGCCAGCGCCTACGCCGCATCCTGGCGAAAAGATCTCCCGCCGCGTAGCATTCGCATGGCTAGTCTCGGGTGAATCGCTTGGGGATAAATCTGCTGCGCCGTCGCTCAACCGCCTTGTCGGCGATGCCAGTGCGCTCGCCACCATCATTCTTGCCTACGCGCGTTAGACGCTGATGGCCCCAGCGCCGAAAGGAACATGTTCCTTTCAAAAGCGACAAAAGAGGGGCCTGCGGACCCCTCTTTTGCCTTCAAAGCGCCGACAGATTTCAGCGTAGTAGCCAATAGGCTAGCGCACCGTAGTAGAGCGACAACGGAACGGCTGCACCGCAAAGCGAAGCAGCCACAAACCGGAATCGCGATGGGCGTGCGGCATGGGCGAGTTCGCGAGCACGGCTCCGAACCTGCGCTACCGTAGCGCTAACGAGACCGTCAGCGGCGGCCCCGTCCCAGGCAGCGAGCCATTCCATGTCCGAGTTATGTACATCACCGACGAAAAGCGAGATATCGGCCGCGCCCAAACGCCGTGCACGCTCCACGGCGAATTCCAGCATGAAAACGCTTCGCAATGGAATGTTGAGTTCCGGCTCGATCATCGCGAGCCAGCTGTAGTCTTGGTCGGGGAAAACCGGACCTGCCCTGTCGCCCTTCCCCACACGCCTCTGACAATTGAGCTCTAGATACTCGGCTGGCGCAGGAAAGCCGGCGATCCTGCGCCGCTCCGCAGGCGATATCGCGTGATATGCCGCCGAGCCACCGATGTCCTGCAGTCGTCGATGGCCGTTGCGCCCAAACCGGTCTGCCGCCGTCCGCTTTTCCCGCCATATGCAGCGACTCAGTTGCAACAATCGTGCCGGTGTCGCTGCCGCCTTAAGCTGCATGACGAAAGCGTCCCGGAGCGGGATCTGGGTCCAGTCGTCCATCTCGACTTGGATGCCACGGTAGAGCTTCGCAAACTTCGTTTCACCGAATACGAGCTCACCAGAAGCTGCCGCGATGGTACGTTCCACGAGGGCCTTGTACTGGAGGTTCGTGCCGCCGGTCAAACCATGCAAGACGCCATATACATGACAACGCACGCCGTTGTACTCAAACCTCGTCACATCGATGCGCTGTGGAACCTCTCCTGAGTCATTAAGCAACTCGGCAACGGACATGTACTTGGGCAGCTCGCCTGCGGCGCACTCCTTAGCCATGCGGCACCGCGTTGACCGCGTCCTTAAAACGCTGCCCAGCCTTGAACTTCACAGTGTTCGCCGCCTCGACCGTGATCTCTTCGCCGGTGCGGGGATTTCGGGCAAGCCGTTCGGCCCTTGTCCCTTTGCTGAAGGTTCCGAACCCCACCAGGCTCAACGATTCGCCTTTAGCTACCGCCTGGACGATGGCGGTCAGCGTGGCATTGAGCACCTGCTCAGCTTTCGTCTTGGACAAGCCATCGACACGTGCGGCGATCGCATCGATCAGTTCTGCCTTCGTCATTTTCAATCTCCAATTTTAAGAGGGAATCCGATTCAAGCATGCCGCGGTCACCCAAATTCCCCGAAAAGACAGCAGAAAAGTCCGAGCTTTCCGGTTTTTTAGCATGAGCACGCTCAGGCGAAGGGGGCCCATATCGCCGATGCCTAACCGCGCCTACCTTCGCGCCGACGCTGTCGGCAGCAGCGCGTATAAACATCTAGCTTGCGATGCGCCGGTATAGACTCTGGCGCGTTATCCCTAGCTCCGAAGCGGCTCTGCTCTTATTACCGCTGTGTCTGCGCAATGCCGCCTCGGCATCTTCACGAGATACCTCGGGCTTGCCGGCGGCAGCCATCGCAGCAAAGGTCGACAAATAGGCGCCACTCTTCGACGGCTTACTGTGGCCAGCAGCAAGAACGACCGCTTGAATTGCCTGACGATGAGCCTCCAGGTCCGGCGCCGCGCCACCCTTGACTGGCGCCGGTGCCCCCGCCTCCTCTTCGTACACCTGGTGTGCCCACCCATGCCGCAAACCGTGACTCGTTACGCCCAGGCCCTTTTTGTACACACCGTGCTTCCGCAGAACCGCGTTGTAGTAGTTTCGCCAGCGCTTCATGGAATATGAAGCCGGAGTCGTAGACCCACTCACGGGATCGATGACGCGTGCCGCCTTTTCCAGAACCATTAGCTGAAGTCGAATGGGAACCTCCCGCTTCCGGCCACCCTTGGTACCGTCGACGACCCGCAGTGTGTCCAAGTTTTTCAATGCGGTAGCGATCTTGAGCGACCAACTCTCCTCAATTCGTAACCCGAATGCGGCTTGTAGCTCCAATTGGATGGCTACACGCGGATCATCCTTCGCAATGTCGGCGATCACTGCCAGAGCGTCCACACCGCATCCTTCCCACGACTTGTCTCTCGTCGTCACATATGACCGAACGAGTCCATTCTCCTCGCGATCTGTGTAAGCACTTAGCGGACGAACGAGGTCGTGCTTGCCAAGCCATTGGCAGAAGGCCTTGAGGTGACTGAGCTTGTTCTCAATCGTCCCCCCTGTCTGTCCTTCCCGCACCCAGTACTCGACCAATGCCTGAATGTGCTTGTGCCGTAGCGAGTAAGGGCTCTCGATCATCAGGCCAAGTTCGCGGAGCTCCGCGAGTGAGCGACACACGGTGTACATCCGCCGCTCCTGCGTTTTGAGTGACGCGCTCTTGAGACTCATCCGTGTCTGGCTAAGGATCTTCCTCAGATTGTCCGAAAGTACCACCTCGGTCTCGGACTTCATTCGTGTGGGTAGGTCGTATTTAGCCAAAAGGCCCCGGATGTCGAACACCGCCGCCTGGCGCATGATTTCGCTCCTCTAATTGCTGTTCTCGACGCTGTGCGATCACGCGATGCCCCCGTAACACCGCGTTTGGCCTCAACGCCCCTCTCTGCCGTTTAACCACCGACCGTGGCCCTGCTCTTCCAGGTCCTTTAGCGATTCCATTGGCTGGTCAGCCCTCACGCGGAAGAAGCGTGCATGACTGTCCCGATCGAACCAACTGCGCTACGCGCAATAGGCTCGACGGGCTACCCGGTTGCTGGAGGGAACCGCTCCCCAACATGAACGCCACATGGTGCAAGCACCACGCTACGCCGCCCGCGTAACTCTTGTTGCGCTGTTCTTTTCTACGGCCGCGCACGCCGTTCGTATGAAGTTGGAGCGTCTGGTTGATCAGTTCAACCCACGTCCTGCCCGTCAGGTAGCGACATCTGAACCGCCGTGTATCGGGTTCACCGTTCGCATACCCCGCTTCTCGCCGCTGGGCTAGTGGAATAGATAGAGGCAACAATGTGTCCGGGTGTCCGGTTTGCACATGTCCTCATTTCAGCTCATTCCCCAAAACCGACCGCAAAGCCAATTGGTATCGCGGTGTCCGGGGTCCTCAGTGTGGGCCAGTATGTACTTGAGCCGATTGAAAAAAATGCCGCGACATTGTGCGGCTCGGACAGATGCGCCCCTAAACCCATTTGTAGGAAGGATTCAGAGGGTAGATTTGCCGCGCAAATGGCGGCGAGGTCGATGCGTCGGGGACGCGGTAGATGCGCCAAGCATAAACCACGATTCAAGCGTGTGGCAACGTATCGAAGCCTAATTTGGCGAGCTTTTGCGGACTTGACTTTGGTTTTGCGACGGTAGAGTGGGCTGTGACGATGTGCCACCAAGTCGGACCAACTGGCACTTGATCCGTCCATGTCCGAGATAGTGGCATCAAACTGAACCAACATCGTGGGACTTGGTGCCATCAACTAGGACATGGTGGGACTTGTGCGGACGTTTCCGAACTGGCGCATCGAGCAGAGCAACACAAACCATCTGAGAGGAATTGCGGTCATGAAGCAACACGCCGAACACATTAAGCACACGACCTTCGCCATCGACGTAGGCTACGGCAACACCAAGTCAGCCTGGGCTCAGGGCTCGGAGATCGCCATGAACATGTTTCCGTCCCTCGCACCGCTCGCGCCAAACACCGCGCTGAATAGCTTCGGCGGCGGCGTCTTCAAATCACGCAACGTCGTCACCGTGGAAGTGGATGGAGCGCGATACCAAGTGGGACCGGACGTATCGATCAGCGGTGCGCACGTACATACAGGTCGATCTCTGTCGGAGGATTTCGCAGCTACGTCAAACTATGCTGCGCTGCTGGCGGGTGCCCTTCATTACGCCGGCGCGCGCGAGGTAGAGCGCCTCGTTCTGGGGCTGCCGGTCCACAACACCCAGAAATACGCCGCCCACCTGAAAGACCGCTTCGCAGGCACGCATGATTTCGGGTGGGGCGAGATTCAGATTGGCAATGTACTCCCCCTGCCTCAGCCGCTCGGCACCCTTATCAGCTACATTCAGCAAAGCGGTAAGCAATACGATCCCGACAACGCCTACTTGGTCATCGACGTAGGCTATTTCACCACCGATTGGGTGGTTGCACGCGGCTACACGGTGGACGACACCCGCAGCGGTGGTGTGCCCGGCGGCGCGGCTCGCGTCTACCAGCAGGTCGCGAGCCTGATCACCGCTGACCGTGGCCAGCCGGACGCGGGCATCGAGCGCATCGACAAGGCCATCCGGGAATCCAAGCCCCTGGTATATTTTGGCGAGGATCTCGATATTGGCCCCTATCTGTCCGAAGCATTGGCGATCACCCAGCAACCAGTCAAGGAAATTCAGACCCGCGTCGGTCGTACTGATGATCTGCGCGCGATCATTTTGACTGGCGGCGGTGCACAGATCTATGCGCCGGCGATCCGCGCCGCCTTTCCCCTCAATGTCATCCACATGATGGATGCACCCTGCTTCGCGAACGTCCGCGGTTTCTACGCGATCGGGGCTGCGCGGCATGCAAACCGCAAGGCGTAAGGCGACGTCATGGACAAGCTGCAGATGACCGTGACGCTGTCCGAACCGGAGCTGCTCGCGTATGTACGGCAGTTCTCCGGGGCACGAGAGCGTTCCTTCATGTTGCGAATGCTCGCTATGCGTGGCCTTCAGGCGGGGCTGCAGAGTGGAGCCGATGGCGCGCTTTTGCCGCTAATGGCAAGCCCACCGATAATGCGCGTGGCGGAGGCGGACCCATTGCAATCCGCCAACTCCTCTACTGTCACCCAGGAAGAAGAGTTCCGGGATTCCGCGCCGCCGCTACGAGGCCAGCCGCCAGTGGCACCACCCACTGCGACACCTGACGGCGCCGCCCGTTCGTCTTCGATGCAGACCGCCGATGCCATGAAAGAACCGAGCGACGACCATTTCGATCCGCTGGCAGGCCTGGACATCGATGCACTCAATGACGCAATGGCCCGATACTAGACATACGCTTGACCTCAGCGAGTTGTGTGGCAATCTATAACAAACCTCAGGAGAATTCATATGAAGTTCTTTGACTACCTCTCGACCAACCACGACATTAACCGTTTCGTGTTCGCAGTCGTGATCTGCTACTGCGTACTGGAGGCGGCCGTCGCTTGCTACCGCGGCTTCAAGGCGCGGAAGCCAGCCTGATAAAAGCGGCGCGCGGAAATAAAAAAGCCCGGCATTTGCCGGGCTTTGTGTTTAATGGGATGGGTCCGCTTCAATGTACCGTCGTGGGCGTCAGGCAATAATCCATCGCCGAGTCAAATGAAAGGCCCTTCTCGACCAACGTCATATCACCGGATGGTTCACGTCGATAGACGTCGAAGAACTGCGCGTCCGACTGATTGGCCTGAACATCGCGAGTCAAAGTGCGACGCATGGCTTGGATATGGAGCTTGTTCACGATCGCGGTGAAACCCTTTTGCGGCATTGCATTTCTCCTGAGAGATCCTGCCACATTGGGAGTCCGCCCACGTGGGACAGACCCACGGGGCAGAGGTTGAAAGAGAACCGCCGGTTGGCGGGGAAAATCAGGCGGTGACCGCCTGTTGAGAAATCTGGCGCAACTGGAACTCTGTTCGCCATTCGTCACAGAAGTCCGTGCCTCGGATCTTGGGACGATGAAGCACTACCTTGAAGCCGGCTTGACGCAAGCGCCTTTGAAGCGCGAGCGCATCGGCTACGCCGGGCGACTTCCCCGTCTTCACATCAACAGCATCGAAGTCCGCGAAGATGTGGATCGTCTGGATACCAAGACCGTCAGGTACAACGAACTGGCTGAGAAGTACACGGTTAAGGCAGTACCAGGTCGGCACACCGAACTGCATGTACGCGGCGTAAGCCGTTTCCAGCCCTTCGGCGATACCCAACTCGCCATTGCGCGGCGCCATCAAGCGGACAGCACCGCCCGCCGGTGGAAGCGCCGACACGTCGTTGCGCTTCGAGGGAAGAATCTCCCCGTCTTCGCTGATCACAGTGGCCTTCTCAGGCCGATTGGGATCCAACGATGTCCGATGCACGGTTGCCATGCGGCCGTCTGGCAGCGTGAACTGCGCAACGATCGTCGGGAACCGTCCGATCAATTGCTTCTCGTGCCAGTACTCCTGTACGGCCAACCGCAACGACTGCGGCCGCGGGGCGCGTAGCCCAGGAACCCGGGCGGCAAGGTACTGCATCGCGAGGTCACCCGATGACAGAGGCGATGCCTTGGACCACTGCTGCTCGATCCGACGCAGCTTTGCCGCCGAATCAAGCGGCTTGCGCGTCGACACGGGCCGATCGGGTAGCTGCAATGGCGCCGGCGGCGCCGCGCCATTGAGCCGACACTTCAGCTCGTAGTAGGACATGTTGGTGTATCGGCGGACCAGCTCGAGGCCGTCACCGCCGCCAGGATTTCCGTTATTGCATTTGCGACACACCCAATCTCCGCGATCACGCTTGCGGGTGTAAGTGAACCGATCTTTCCCACCGCATATCGGGCAAGGGCAAGGTCGACCGCTCCAGAAGGCATCCGTCAGGACGCCAGCAGGTAAATACTCTGCAATGAGTGCATCCCACTGACGGGATTCCCAACTCGCAACAATCACGCTCAGATCTTTCATTTTCATGGGATGCTCCAGGTGGAGTAGGTTTGTCGATGCCTGAGACAGGCGAAGGAACGCTTGCTCAAAAGACATCCCGGCGGGTAGCCAGAAGGTCTTTTCAGCATGGCGCTTCGAGGGAGATGGAAGAATCAGTGGCGCGGCAGCGAATCGCCGGCAACGTAAGGAAGGTGCAACCGCTACCGGGAACCCGGCAGCAGTTGCAAATTGAAATTTCGACGCCTGGCTCCGGCTGCCTTAGCGCCGGAACGGTATCCCATCGAGCGCCAGAGGAGCCGCGAACGGTATGTCGTCGTCAAACTGATCGAAGCCATCACGCTGCGCCCCGCCACCGCCGTAACCTCCAGCCGGCTGTTGCCCAGCGTGGCGTTGCGACTGTCGATGGCCTTGTGCAGCACCGCCGGTGCGCTGACCAGCATTGCCACCTTCGTCCAGACCATTGTCATCGCCGCCGGACTGTCCGCCCTGACGGCCACCCAGCATTTGCATCTGGTCAGCAACGATCTCTGTGCTGTACTTGTCCTGGCCGGACTGGTCTTGCCATTTGCGCGTACGGATGCGGCCCTCAATGTAGACGGATGAGCCTTTCTTCAGATATTGGCCAGCGATCTCCGCCAGCTTCCCGAAGAAGGCAATGCGATGCCACTCGGTCGCTTCCTTGAACTCGCCGGACTGCTTGTCCTTGTAGCGATCCGTCGTTGCGAGGCGAATGTTGGTAACTGCGTCACCGCTCGGCAGGTAACGAGTTTCAGGATCGGCCCCGAGGTTGCCGACGAGGATGACTTTGTTTACGGATGCCATGTTGTTTCCTTGTCAATGAATACGGTTAATGGACCAGACCCAACGGTCCCAAAGCTTCTGCTTTTGCGTGCCCTTTTCGAAGATGGGACGACCGGTCGCCTGGTCAAAAGCGAGAACTTTCTCTTTATAGAGACGCTTGATGCCGACGCGCTCACCGACTTTAGAGCGCGCGTCCGCCAGGACGTCCTTGAGGCCTTCGCCCTGCAGCGTCTTCACACCATTGTTGGTGTCAAGCTTCACGGCGAAAGACGTATAAGTTGGCTTGCCACCTTGCTTTCGGTTGGGGAACTCCATTTCGCCCCATTCGATGAGCGTTCCGACGGTGTAGTCAGCTGACGAAGCTTCTTCGTGCGACGTGGTATGCGCGGTCCGCGCAATGGCAGAGCCTCGCCGATCCGACAGACCACGGCCATCGTGCGTCTCTTGGGCCGCCTTGTGCTCCACCGGCGACGACTGCGTGGGCTGCTGCTTGGCGTCACGCATCACCGTTTCCGCGACCGATTTGGGCGTCACGCCCTTTTCGTCGTAGACGCGCACCTTGGTCCAACGAGGAAACACCTCCGGCAGCAGCTTTGAGCCGAACGCTGTTTGCTGGATCAGGCTATCGAACTCCGCTCGAAAATGGACAACGCAGTCGCCCTCATCACGGAAGAGATGCGGCACGCCGCTGATGAAGATCTCGTATTCGTTATCCGCGCCGGTTCCAACAGCTACTTCTGCGGCTTCTGCGGCTGTACTGGCACCCTGCCCCAGGATGGCAACAGTCGCCTGCTTGATGAACTTGAAAAGCGACATGAGATTTCAGAGAAGAGAGCCGCAGCACTGTTGCCTGACCTCTTCGAGATCAGCCTTCAGTCGGGCATTGTTGAGGACAACGTCTTGCAGCACTTCGGGGCTAACGCCACACACTGCACAGACGTATATGTAGGGAAGCGCTCCGTCCCAATATCCAAAGATCCAACCGAGCGTCATGCAGTACTCCTCATGATCGAGCGGCTTCCTTCGGATACGAGCGCGCAAGAGTTCTGCGCAGTCAATCAACGATTCAGGCATGTTGTCGCCGCGACGGCTGTCACAGGCCAGGCTGATCAACGCATCGACCATCTTCTCCCGCACCGCCTCGCTCCAATGCGAGGGGTCAGGCAAAGGGTCAAGCTTGGGAGGCGGGACAACGATGGCGGCCGCTTCACCGAAGAAGTCCAGCTGCCATCCTGCTGTGTTTGTTTCCATGATGGTCTCCGGACAGGCATCCAGAGACCCACCTGTCGGCGGGTATTGGATACCCGCGACAGGTGGAATGAGGCCGCCCAGGATTGGGCGACTAGGGATTAGGAACGATCGTGCGTTCCGGTGCGACGGATAGGCGTGACCACGGCCGAGCGTTCGTACTGCTTCTCGGGTGGTTGTGCCGGCTGCTCAGCGGTCGCTTGCGGCTTCGCTGGGACATCAGGCATCGACACCTTGGGGGCGGCTGGTACGACCTTGCTCCACTGAATTGCTTTCTCCTTCAGAAAGAAGAACGCAACAACAGTGACAAACACACCAACGATGAAGGACTGTGAAGCCAGATACAACACCATAGCCAAAGCGAGAAGCTTGAGCGGGCGCTTGATCAGGTTATTGGCGAAGGATTCCATGGTTTCTCTCGAGAAACGTTGATAGGGGGATTTCCTGGCGGATGCCGGGCGATTATTCGATGCTCGAGGAGCAAGGAATCCGATGGCGGGCGCAACGCGCTTGCGGCATGCTCATTGGCATGGCGTAAGCACGCTGGGATTAGAAGGCGTCAGTGAGATGGCACCGTATGAGCTATCTGGTGCGAGTCGATGCGTCGATGACGCGGGGATGATTCTGATGCTATGGGCAAAACGTCGCCAAGACATTGGAGAAAGCTCACAAAAAAGGCCCGTCTTTCTGGTTTTTTTCGATGAGCGTGCTCAGAAATCCCGCCAACGCATACACGCACCCCGTCTTTACTTTTATTTACCTTTGTCTTAAACGTTGCTTATATGGACCCCTGACCATAGGGGTAAGTGCCTACAAGCAAGGCTCCAGCGTCCCGATAAGACACCCTTAGGCAAACAGCTTTCCACTCCCCTCCGGAAAAGCCGCATCGAAAAAGCGAGCTTTCTCCGATCTGAACGCTCCCTCGCTTTCGTAACCTTCACGTTAGCTTGACATCGCGTTCAGACCGATACGCTGTTTGTCGGGACATCAACAGAGAGTCGAAATGCCTCAAGGTAAAGATAAGAAAGCTCAGGCCGAGCAGCAGGCCGATATCGTCAACTACGCGGGAAGCACAGACACGGCACGATACGCGCTTGCACTGCGCCAGGCTTTCGGCGACATCCCGGTCAGCGAGGACATGCTGAGCCGTTTGCTGGAATGCATCCGGAACGTTCAACGCACCACGGACAAGATCAAGCGTCTAATTCTTGACCTGGGCGCGGACCTGCAGCAAATTCACGACTCCGCAACCGAGATCGCCGTCACACACTACGGCGATTCAAGAGCCGCACGGTCTCGCGGCTGGGATCTCTTCTTTCACATCGCAGAGAACCATCTTGAGCTATCCCGAAGCAAGGCAGAGCTCTACCTGAACCTTTACCGGCGCTTCTTGAGCCATAACGGCGCGTTGTCGAAGTTGAATGTCGGCGAACTTATGATTCTTCGCCGTAATGACTATACGGACGATGAGATTGACGCCGTCATCGAATATAAGGAAACGGACCCAACGTATCACCGAGACAACATCCGGAAGTTCGTCGACAAGCTTCGCCGGCAACAGGAAGACCTGTCAGAAGTTCAAAACAGGCTAGACATCGCCACCGGCGAACTCGCGAGCACTGTCGCAGAGAACACGGAAAAAGACTTCGAGATCCGCAAACTGAACTCCGAAATCTCTCGACTGACGGCCGCTTCGGATGCGAACAGTACCGCGCTGAGCGCAGCACGCGAAGAGCTGACGCGTCAAAATGCCACGTTCAGCCGGCTGCAAATGCAGATTCACGACCTCGAACAGGAGAAGCAAGAGCTTCAATCGCGGATCGCCTACTCCAAGGCCCATGCCCGCCCCGAGACCGTCCCCATCGAGATCGTGCCCCCAGGCTACGCGTCGCTCGAGGAAGCGCTCACCGCCAAAAATGAGCAACTGGCTGCTGCCCAGGCAGAATTGACCGCCCTTCAGAGCAAGCGCGACGCAATCGACCACGAAATTTCCGAGAACCAGGACGCGTTGGACCGTCGCACCCGTGCCAGCGAGAGCCTGCGGAAGCTCGTCCAGATGTTCGAGTCGCTCGTCTCGACGTTTGCTAGCGCCCAGTTGGCGGTCCAGCTTGACGGAGAGGTTGAAAAATACCGCCCCACATTGAGCGTGCTCGACGGCATTGTCATTCGCCTTCAGGCGGACATCCGTGCAGCCCTGAAGTCCGCATAAGAAAAGGAGTACATCATGCAAGCCCAATCTCCAACAGCGGATTTCGAACGACTGCTGCTTTCGCGAATGACACGAGACCGTATTCGCTCCGCCAACTATCATCTGACCGACCATTTGGCAGAAATTCTCTCGCACCACCCCGAGCTTGAGGCTACGCTCCAGATCGGGCATGAAAATGTGGAGCGCGTTCGTCAAGCCGAGGTCACGCAGCGCGAATTGATGGGCACGCCTTTCCTCGTCGTTACGCCTACGCTCACCGATGTGCAGGACTGGCGCTGTTTGGCAGAGAACACAACGACCACACTGGCAATCGATGAGCTGCGCTCCAACATGCCGCCGTGGGACACCGACGATAAGCTGCGACTGTTCTATAACAACCGCCACTACATCTGGCTGCTGGCAGAACTGCTCCACGTCAGCATCCTTGCGGCACCGCTTCTTGGACTGAGCAAGGATCTCGCAGAGTATCTCCGATCGCTACCCCAACATGTGCTTGACCGCGCGATCGCCCGGATCGATTTCCCGATCTTCAAGTGGCGGCTTCCAAGCAAGCCGTTTTGGATCGACTTCGATACGGGCCGCATCATGCCCGACACCCTTGCGCACCATTTTATTGCCGCGACGCCGATGCGTGCCGACAAACTCGCTGGCAAACATAGTTGGACACGCCTCACGTTGGAGCCGGTCGCCAAGCGCGTCTACTCGGATCTGATGATCCGTCAGAGATTCCGCGCGTCGATCGTGGCGTCGTTGCTCGGGATGAGCGGAACGTACACGCGGAACCAGTTCCAACAAATTCACGGCGACTCCTCCCCTTCCGGCCAACTCCCGTCCTCTACCGCCTGGTACTTCGAGCACGCCACGCATCGCCTCCAAGCCACGGCTATGGTTTCGTTCTACAGGATAGCGCAGTCCTTCGGTGCCAACGTCCCCGAGGCATTGATCGCGGCATACGACCTGTTCGAGAAGATCTTTGGCACGATTTCGAAAATCTCAGCTGACCGAGCGTGCCACATCTGTCGGATTATCTCGACAGAAGCCACGCTAGAATTGGCGCCCTGCCGTGTTTGCAGGACTCCCTATCTCATTGCCAACACGGCTCCCCGCATCGAACTCAGCCACAATTTCTCCTGCCCGAACTGCAGTGGCGCGCTCGGTGGCCCACACGCTGATTCCCGAAAGAGGAAGAAATAGTATTTATGTACATCGCACTTTGGCTGCCAGCCATACTCGCCTTCTTCTTGGCCCCTCGCGTAGGCCGCAATCGCTTTCTCTGGACAGCGATCTGCTTCTGCACCTCGTTGATTGGCCTCGTTGCGCTGATCTTGCTCCCCAGCCGGAAACATCCGAGGTTGGCGGAGTATCTCCAAGCCCATCCGCAGTGCCAAACGCAACACGGCGTCAGCTGCGCCTACTGCGGCTCGCGGAGCATTCGTCTGTGGAGGGAGACCGGTTTCATGGTCGCTCGCCAATACCACCTGTGCAATTCGTGTGGAAAGACTCTGTACACGTCCTAGCCAGCACCCCCTGGACGTGGGGTAAAAATTGGCGCTTTATTGCCGAATAGTCAAATGGGCGGTGATGTATCCTTCTGCCCTTGTCATTTTTGCCATTTGCTTGCAACGATGCGATTACTCCTAGCCATTCTGCTGCCGTGGCTGCAGTTCTTCACGATCGGGAGACCGTTCGCCGGCGTCGTCTGCTTGATACTTCAGGCAACAGTGATCGGCTGGATTCCGGCGGCCATTTGGTCGGCATATGCGTTGAGCCAATACAAAACCGACCAGAAGATTCAGGCCGCACTTAACAATCGCGGCCGATGATTTTTTCACGGGCTTGACAAGCGGATTAAGCCCGTAGGATGGAATTAAGCGGTTCAGATCGAGCCGCGGTCCATACCGAAAACAGAGGAAGAAGAAATGCAAAAGACCAAGTTCGCACTCTCCATCGTTTCTGCTGCTGCACTGCTGACCCTGGCCGCCTGTGGTGGCGGCGGTGGCGATAGCGCTTCTGCGGCGCAGCAGCCTGCAACGCCGACGCCGCCCGCGCCGACCATTACCGTTCAGGGTAGCGCCACAGTGGTTTCCGGTGACCCTCTTGCCGTCATCCTCGTGCCGCAGGGCTCATCGACCACGAAGACTGTTACCGGCACAATCTCCTCGGCTAGCTTCGCGGCTCAGTTCCAGAAGGCGACTGCCGAAGGCGCGTACACACAGTTCGGCGTTGACGCAAATAGCCTGGTGACGCTCAGTTCCGGCAAGGTCGTGGACGTAGCGGGCAACGGTGACTTCGCCATTGGCCGGTGGACTGACGGTGGCAGCTCTGTTGGCACAATCAACAGCAACCAAGGTTCCCACTACGCCGTAGGGAGGCCGATTAAGCTCCTTCCCGACTTGACTGTCGGAGCCCCGGATATCAAAGTGAATTGCTCTGCCGTAGCGAGCACTAGCCCCACCGCTGTAAGCGGCAACTTTGCTCCGGGTAAGCTCAACTCGGCCGTAGCAGTCGTTGATTTGACATTTGCCACGCTTGACAGCTTCAATCTCGACGTCGCCATCGGCTCCGATGCGCACGCCACCGCAGCTGTGACCGGCTCAATTCTCAACGGCGTTTTCATTGCCGGCGGCGTTCTGCAGCAAGTTCAGACTTTTGGGCCTTCTGCAACGAAGCCGTACTTGGCCATTGGTTATGCCATCCCTACCCCCACGAGTGGGGACGTTACTGGGGTCGTCGTTCTGAAGTGCCAGTAAGCCCCTCGCACGGCGTATGACGGCCAGCCCTGCTGGCCGTTTTTTTTGCTATCTTCGGAGAATGACGCGGCCTTCACGCGTTCATCACCGGTAAGGGTGCTTAAGAGTAGCGGATTGACGGTGAGGTCGTTGGCGCTCACTGCCTGCCCTTGGCATCCTATTCCTTGCCCTTTTCACAGCTAAAATAATAGAAATAGCCCCGTCGCGGCGGGGCTTTTTGGGGTCAAGAGCGACCTGAGTTAGCCGCCGTTGCCGCCCCCATCTTGAATGATGGGGAAGGCTTGGACCCACGCAGTGCCCGGCGGGCACGCGTATCCATCGGTCTGCCGATATCCCCTGTCGCCAAACGGCGAAAATGCGTCCGCAACGGATCCGGCACGATTGTCCGTCGAGTAGGCGCCAGCCCCCTGATAAATTCCCGGTGACCCTGCCTTGTAATAACAGAGCATCGGGTAACTATTCGCGGCGCCCGAGCCTCCATATTGCCATGTCATAGAGTGTATGCCCATCCCACCACCGGACGCAGCCTTCCACACACCCGATTGGCAAGAAAGTATCTTGCCCGATGCGTCGCTCCGAATCGACCCTTGGGGGTCCCCGCATGCTTGTCCGTCAAACACTTGCTGCGATGTACCTGTTGAAGGGACCAAGGCACCGGCAGCGTATATATAGCCGTCTGTCACAACTGACCCGTTCGCCCTCACGTTCCCGTACGATTGGATCGCAGAGGCGTTAACTTGAGCGGCACCTACGATTCCCGCAATGGATGCGTTTCCGTAGGATTGAAGCCCGTTGGCTGCCACGAGGTTGCCCGTAACGTTACCGCTCGCGGCTACATTCCCGGCTGCCGACACAGAACCATTAGACTGGAAATTCCCCACGCGATTCATCGCCTGGTTGTTCGCATCCATTGGACCGGTCAGATTCAGCGAGCCGTCGCGCTTGTAGAACTGATTCATGGACTGCGCGAGCAGTGAGGTATTACCTACTCGCATCATCAGCACGCCGGCCGGCGTTCCCGGCAAAGGGTTCGCCGCCGACCAACTTGCCGCCATTCCAGTGATAAGGGCGGGATTCTCCGCGTATGAGGCACCGCCATCCACGCCGGCCATTTGAACTGCGGCTGCCATCAGGTCTGACCGGATATTGCCGGTCGCATCCCGATAACCGGCGGTGGAATACATCTGCCCAGGGATCGTGCAATTAGTCAGACCGGATGCGCAGTTTGTGGGCGTCAGATTGATAGTGAAGGAGATGCCCAATGGACTCTTGTCACTGAATCCAATGGGCAACAACTGCAGGTTCACCAGATCCTGAATCGTCGGCTGCAACGGCTTGGGTACGGTTGCAGTGACGCTGCCCGCCTGAATGCTGGTTGGTGTTGTCGGACTGGCGGCAAGCACAGTCATATTGTCAAACACGTACGTGTTCACGACCTGCGCCACGTTCTGCATGTACTGCCCAGTGCCCATCGCAAGGGCGTCATCGATGGCGCTGTTCGTGGTGTAGACCATCGTGGCCAGCCCCACCGCAGAAATCGTCAGCTGAAAGGCGGCATCCGTCATCAGCATCTTGGTTCTCCTTATGCGAAACCCGGCCACACGGCCGGGTCCTTATACCTCAGTATCATGCAGCCAATCAGCAGAGTATTACCGCTCAAAAGCTCGGCAATTTGCTATCGCTTTTGGCGGCAAGGCTTAGGCAACGACGATGTTGATCGTGTTGTTCCCGCCTGAGCAGGAAATCTGCGACGGATCGACCGAGCCGCCCACTGCCTTGATGACGGTACCGTTCACCACGATCTTGCCGGCGCTACCTTGGTATGCCGCCACGAGGGAGCTGCAGGCAGCGTCAGGCTGCTGCGACAGCGTCCACTGGATGGCATCGTTCGCGCTCAACAGCTGCGCCGGCGCCACAGCCAGTTGCGCACCGCCGGGCTGGACGATCACGTTGCTGCCCGCCACCGTCATAGTCGTCAGATCCTTGAAGATGCCGTTGTTGATAAGGCCGGACATCGAGACCTTGCTGTACTGGCCGCGGTAGGTCGCTTTCGTCTTGCCCACCACCGAGTTCAACTCGGAAGTCAGTTGCTGGACTTCAGTGTCCGTCAGCGTACGGGCGAAGGCCACCAGCACGGCGATAAGCACGATGCCGGCAACGAGCAGGTAGATACCGTACTCCTCGATAATGCCGGCGCCGCGCTGACGGCCGAGCCGGCTCTTCGAGCTGATCGGCCGATCCTTGAGGGGCGTCAGCGCCGGAGCTTTCGTGGCTTCGATCGAGACGTCGTGTTCGTTGATTTGTTGGCTCATTTTTAAATCTCCTGGGGAATTGAAATCAAGGTTGGGGGGTGACAGTTGACGGCGCGACATGCTGTTTCGACATGCCCACAATCTGGGAACGTCCCTTCATCTCCATAGCGATGAAGAAGGGGGTGAACGACAAGCCTGTAATGAGGAACGCCATCGCAACCGACATACGGCGATTGAAAGCCGCAGCCTTCTTGAGCATCAAGGCGGGGGTATCCTTGAGCATGTCTGCGGCCACCTTGCTCAGCATCTTCGAGAGGTCTTCCTCGTACTCGGCGATATCCTGGATGTTGAAGCTGGTGTCCTTGTCGAAAAGGCCCGTGTCGAAGACCTTGCCCCCTTCGTTCGGGATGTACTCCAGGTTCAGCTCGATGCGCTCGATGTGGTACGCCAGGTAGGGATACGCGTTGTCCCGCATCAGCGACAGACCTGCCGACAAACTCTTACGATCGCCGCCGACGCGCTTTGTCACAGCGGACAACCCCGCGAAAAACTGCGCCCCCTGGAAGCGACGGAAAAAGTCGAACGGCAGCAGGTTCCGATCCATCCAGCCCCGGTGCTTGCCGACGTATCGCGTCAGCGCCCGCGCCGTCCATAGGACGATGCCAATCTCGGCAGCCAGCAACAGCCAGCCCCAATGGCGCAGGAACGTCGTTCCGATGTGGAATGCAGAGCCAAGCGGGCCATATTGGCTAGGATCGAGCAGCGCCTGGAACGACTTCTCCATCTTCGGGCCGGCGTAGAACGCCATCGTCCCCAAGTAGACGTGAAGGATCAGGAACGTAAAGACGACGCCGGTCAGAATGGCGACCATGCCTGTGCGCGCCTCTTTCAGCGCAAGCAGGTTCGCACCCAGCGTTTCCAGTCCTTCTCGAATGTCGCCGCCCTGCTCTGCCACGGCAAGGATCGGGATGTCCTCATCCGGCACCGTCCCTCGGAAGATCTCCGTGACCGTGGACTGCTGCTTCTCCCCGTCCAGGCCTTCGAAGCGCGCGAGCCAATGCGCCGACAGCTTTCCCAGCGGCTCACCAGCCCGGCGTGCGGCATCTTTGGCAAAGAAGTTCGATATCGGCTCGCCGGGCATCGCGGCAATACGCTTGGCCAGTGCGCTGTAGTACGTACCGCGCTCGGCGCGGAACCGGAACTTGGCCCAGAAGAGACGGTCGGCAAATACGCGGTCGCCGGCACGCAGACCGGGACCAACAACCTTGCCCTGCACAATCTGGCCAAAGCGCTGCATGGATTTGAGCACTCAATTTCTCCGTTGCATTTCACGCTGGCGCTTTGCCTCATAGGCGTCCAGCGACGTGATGCGTTCGACTTCGCGCGGATCCACGATCCCGGCGAAGACCTTGTACATGGCCACCTCGAATACCGTCTTGCCCGTGCTGTCGGGGATATCGAAGCCTGTCGTTCGCTTGGTGCGCTGATAGGCCGCGAGCTCGATGTTCATGGCGTCGCGGATGTAGACGAGATCCTGCTCGTCGGGCTCGAACATTTCGGCCACCACCGTACGCCCACGTGCGCCATTCAGGTCCGGCAAGTTCGGCCGGGCGCAGAGTTCGCAGCCCGCCGGGTTGCGCAGACGGATGCCCTCCACATCGAACTTGAAAAGTCGCTCGATCTGCTGCAGCTTGGCCGCGCCCAGAACGTTCTTCATTTCCGCGCCATGCAGGCCGCAGGAGCAGGTCTTCGGGAGCAGCGCCTGGTAGACGTACAGGTTGATAAAGCCGGGCGTAGCCAGAACGCTGCGCGGGATGCGAAGCTCACCGTCGGACAGTCGATCGGGCGCCGTCAGGGCACTTGGGGCGTGGACGGTCGTGAGCGCACGCAGGCCTGCACCGGCGACGTCACGGAAGAGACCGGCGGACTCGTGATCGCGCAATTCCCCCACCATCACAAAATGGGGGTTCATCCGCTTGATCTGCCGCTTCATCGCAATGAACGGATCTTCGTCGCGGTTGCCAGCATCCAGCGTCCGGGAAACCGAGAAGTGATGCGTGCCCGGTGCGATCAGCTCCACCGGATCTTCCACAGTCATCTTGTTCATCCATGCCGGCAGCCGCTGCATCACGGCCTGCGCGGAGGTGGTCTTGCCGGAGCCGACCACTCCCACGAACACGGTGCCTCCGCCGAGGTTCAACGTGCAACGATCCAGGAGCGCCGATTGCTGCGGGAAGTAGCCCAGATCCTCCACAAAGTCGAGGATGTGAGTTTGAGCCTCTTCGCGATGAACCCGCATCACGGTCAGATGACCGTTGACGCTCTGCGCAGACGCCCAGCGGCAGACGACGCTTTGCCCGTCAACGCGAGTGCGAATGCTCGTCTGCTGTGGTAAAGCGCGTGAAAACGCGTTGTGCGAGCCGCCCTTCCCTTTCTGGAATATATGCGACAGCGTGTCCAGCAGCACACCGGTTTCCATACGAAACTCGGGCGGGTCCACCAGATAGCCATCGATGGCGAACCGGATCTGCGAATGGGTGCCCTGGTCGACGATCTCCCAATGGATGTCGGAGGCCGTCTCCCGTAAGGTGAAGCGCAGGATGGCTTCAAAGTTGTGCCATAGCGCGCTTGCTGGGCGGCGGCCTGTCGCAGGCGTGCCGTCGGCCAAGCCCATCGGATCCACACCGCCGCGCGAGAGCGTCACCATCACCTGCGGCGCGGCCACATGCAACATCGGGGTCGCCGCGTCGTAACGCAGACGCAGCTGGCGCAGGATTTCCTCGGTGACGTCCGAATTGACCATCTCTCGGGTCAAGATCACCGCGAAGGTGCCACGACCGGCAGCGCCGCTACCTTCCGACACCAGCACCGGGCAGATCGAGTGACGCAGGGACTGCGACAGACTCAGTTCCTCGTAGAGCGTACTGAGGAAAACAGGCAAGTCATCTGCCGTGCCGATCTCCGTCGCGACTGCTGGCGGCGGCGCGAGGGTGGGCTCGACCGACGCCGCCGGCATGAACGACGCGCCGTTGCCGGTCAGCACGGTGACGCCATTCATACCGGCCATGCCGGTTTTGGCCTTTTCCGATTTGGAGAACAGTCCCATTTCGGCACTCAGCGCTGCGCAACCGGCGGCATCCCACCCGGCTGGGGCGGCGCGATCGGGGGCATGATGGGGGCAGCCGGCATCTGTGCAGGCTGCGGCAACGTCGACGGCATCTGGAAGGATGGAGCGGCCGCGCCGGGCAGACCACCTTGCGGCAGTGGCGACGACGGCCGCGCGGCGTTCATCCCCTCGCCGCCAGGTCGTTGTTCAAACAGGTTCACAGCATCGTCCTGCTCGTAGGGCGCGAAGAGCTTGGACTTGCCCTTCGTAAGCGTGGTGCCGCTCTCGGTGATGGCGCTCACGGTATAGCCGCGCCACTTTGCCCCCACCCTGGCTGAATAGGTCTCGCCGCCCCATTGCACATAGCTGCGCAGCGACATGGCGCCACCGGCGGAGCGGCCGTCAACGCCATAGAGGGCGATCGTGCGCGGGCGTGAACGCTCTACCTCCGCCTTGGCCTGCGCAGGGTTGGGTGCCGCCGACACCGCAGCGGGCGGCGCGCCCTTGTTCAGATCCTGCTCGATCTTCTGAAGCGCCACCCGTCCATCAGCGTCGATCAGCTTCTGTGTGATCGTCTTGGTGTCGTCGTCGGCGTAGGCACCGCCAACAACGGCGAGGCCCAGGATCGCGGCCAGCGTGCGGCCAGAGTTTCGTGCGAAGCGCATGGGGTGTCCTTTAATCGCGGGCGTAGGCATCGCCCTTGACCGTCAACATGAATTTGGATTGCTTGAGATCGGGCGCGGCGTCAAGGTTCACGGACAGCTCAATGAAGGTGACCGTCACCGGTGTCGGGAACGCTTTGAACTCCGTCGCGTTACGCAGCGGGCCGGACAGTTCCCAATTACCCACTTTTACGGGGTGCTCGATAGAGGCAGGCCCCTGCGGTGGCACGAATCCGAAGTGGCCGAACTCGCCCAGCTCAGCCTTGCCCGCCACGGGCCGGAGAACTTGCAATTGCGATCCGAAGTCCGCACGCAGCGACATGGAAGCCGGCAGGCGGCCGACCACATCGCCCAGGCGCCGGGCCTCGCCCATCCGGACGCGAGCGGATACATCCACGGCGGCGTCACCCTTCTGGAAATGCGGATTCGCTGCCCAGTCCGGGATCGCCTCCAAGAACGTCCGATTCGTGGCACCACGGGTGGTGTCTTTGATGACGTAGGTCGCAACGCAATCCGACTCGGGGGTTACGACCTGCTCGCATTTGACCGTCGATAGCGTCCAGCCGCCCACAGACAACGGCGCCACCGCGGAGAACCAGTGCGTGAATGCCGGCAGTGCACTCGCTGCCGGTGCGACAGGTGCAGCGCTGCGCGAAACTAGATCCTCGGCATACAGTTCCGCAGGCGTCTTCTGAGGCGGCGGCGGATGCAGACGGCGCTGGTAAGCCTCATATTCGGCCTTGCCGTAGTGCCACCCGACAAAGCCGACGGCAGCAAGCGCCGTCACGATCAGCAACTGCTTGCGCTGCGTGGTCGCCCGCGGCTTCTTCAGAACCGCCGCCGGACCGGCCACCTCTACCAGCTTTGCCAAATCAAACTCGACGTGCGAGACGCGGCGGTCCTGCGGGAGCAACGCCAGCAGTTCCGGCGAATTCCCAACCAACTTGAACTCGCCCTCGAACTTCGTCGGGAAATCGGCCACGAGCGCAGACAGCGTGCGCTCTTCGGTCACGACCTGATCAAAACCTACGCGCGGCCTGCCTTTGACGATGCCGCATACAAAGTAGATCGGCGCGGCGCCGGCGTGATCGAACCTGAAAACGAACAGCGCGTTGGGGACCAGTTCCGGCACGCGCGAGAGCGCGGCCGCTGCCGAATACAGCTTGTCCTTGATCTTGGCCTGCGCATCGGCTCCGCTGAGATAGCCCATGTGCAGCGCCTGGTCCTCGTGCCAGATGCGCGCGGCACGGACTTCCTTCGCAATGTTGGCAGCCAGTGTCGTCGGCGTGCCGCTCCCCGTCAGGGTGCGCCACTGCATGCCGAACACCAGCTTCTTGCCGTGGATATCCAGAATCATTGCGCAACCCCATCAAGAAGCCCGCCGTTTGTAGCCCCGAAGCGGTACCGCTTGCGGAGGAACGCGCGGAACTCAGCCCCATCGCGTACCGGTACGGACTCATTGCCCCGCATGCGATGCAACGACAGATCCCCTGTCGACGGTAGATCCAGACGGTTGCGCAGCGCATGTTGCCACTCGGCGCGGAACTCGTTACGGAATCCAAATTGCCGATAGGCGAACAGCGCGCCCATCATCGCCACAAGCAAAGTCGCTCTCAAGAACAGTGCGAGGAGATCGGAAAGCCGCTCGGGCGCCACCTGTGCCGCGAGGAGGATCGACTTGATGCCGGTGACTGTACCGGTGCCGTCCAGCAGCAATGCGCCGACGGCAGTCCAGAACATCATCAGCGGCACATATCGAGCCAGCCAGCGGCAGACGTTGACCGCCAGCACGCCGGCGTTGCACAGCTGACGAAGATACGTCGACAAGGAGAATGCCGCGCGATGACGGATGGCAGCGTACTCATTCTCCGGCACGGCGCCCAGGTCAATGCCGTCGATACGCACATGCAAGAAGCCGACGTCCTCCGAGTCGATACGATGCTCCAAATGCAATCCGTAGGCAGATAGCGTTGCTTGATACGCCAACGTCAGCAGGCACGTGGCCAGTGCACAACCAATCATTTCCGCCGGTCGCTGCATCGCGAGCATAGCGATGCCGGGTAGCCACATCAGCACGGCGACCCAGTAATGATCGCGGTAAAGCCGGGCGATATCGGCCCAAAGTGTTTGGATGCGCGCCATGTCAGCTGCCGTGTTGAACAGAGGGCTCGCCCTGGTCCTGCACCATGACGGTCGCCAGCACGAGGGTGAAGGTCCGGGTCTTCGACGCAGTCATCGAGCCCCCGAGAATCATCGGCAGTGACTCGCCGAGCGTGCGGCGCGTCAACTGCGTGTCATCCTGCTCGAACGCGGTCATGACGACCGTCTGGCCGTTGCGTACGATCAAATCCTGCTTGGGGATTCCCTTCGCCACGAGGTTGATGTTCTGGATCGACTGCTGGTTATCGCCCGTGCCCGAAGTGAACTTCTCCAGCGGCCCATCCTGCTTCGACTGGTCGAAGGCGATCTGCAGGTTCACGTCGTCGCGCGTGGTGGCATCGGCATAGACCTGCAGCTTGAAACCCACCGTGGCCGTCGACGTGCTGATACCCGGAATGCCACCCGTGCCGCCAGCGGTCGTTGTCGCCGGCGTGGTGCTTGAGACGTAGGAGAAAGTGCGCCGGTTGTTGTACTGGAAGGCGTGGCGGTTACGCATCGACACGGGAATCGTCACCGATGACGTCACGGTGCCGTACTGCTTGAGCGCGCTCATGATGGCGTTGGTGCCCGCGAACTGGCCCGAGTTCATCGTCAGGCCAAAGCTGCCGGCCGTGCTCGACACCAGCGTCGACGGCGATAGCGCCGACAGCGTGAAGCCCGGCACGTTCTCCAGCGCCTTGGTCAGCACGGCGTTCCAGTCCACGCCAGCCTCGCCGTTGTCGGCAACGGACAGGTCGATCATTTGGAACTTGAGCGTCACCATGCGCGAGTAGATGGCGATCTGGCGACGGATGATGTCGTCGGCCGCCTCCACCGCTTCGCGCGTGTCACGCATCGTGAGCAGGCCGGTACCGCGGTTCAGGTCCAGATCCCCCACCATCGTGCGCACTGGGTTCAAGCTCTTGCGGACTTCCTCCAGATCATCGAGTTCCTTCAGCTCGGCCTTGGCCGCAGCGTCAATCTGCGACGAGTTCGAGCTACCGCTGTTGCCCGTGCCGCCGGACCCCTGAGACGTTTGCTTGAACTCCGTCGTAAACGAATTGGTGCCCGGCTGAATCGGCAGTTGCCAGGTCTTTGTCACCAGCCGGTAGAACCGAATGACGCCCTTCGAAGGCAGGAATTCCCAGTTGATGCCCAGACGCGTGGCCACCAGATCCAGCATGGTCGCGAGCGGCATTTTTTCGCTGTTCTTGAACTCAACGTTCAAGGCGTTCTCGACCAGCGGTGTGGTCTGGATGCCGGCAGATCCCCCAGCGGCAGTTAGCGTAGAGGGCAGCGGGCCGCCTAGCGACGGTGCGGGACCGAGAGCGCCCGCCGGCGTCGGCGTACCACTGACCGGCGTACCCCGCAAAGCCTGCTGCGCCTGTGGGCCCAGCGAGCGAGGCATCAGAACGTTCGAAGGCAGGTACACGTCCGAGTCGATCTTGACCGGGATACCGGTTGCCATCGTGATGCGCTGGCCGACCACCGCAAGCGGCATCGTCTTCTCGGGGAACATCACCCACGTGTCGACGTTGTTGCGCAGTGCCAGCGGCAGCGTGACGTTCCGCGCGACGGCCACGCGCTTTCCCACCAGGAACGGGCGGTCAACGTCCTGCTCCGCTTCCACAGCGGCGCGGTCTTGCCGGATACGGGCGTAGAGATCCTGGGTGGTTTGCGTGGCTTGCGCGCGTGTGTCGTCGGTCGTCTGCCGAACATCCTTCAGCAACGTCGGCGAGACGCAACCGGCCAGCATCGATGTAACGAGCGCGGCACCAGTGGCGGGACGGAGAATGCGGTTCAGCTTCATTGTTCGCCTCACTTGGACGGATTGCACTTCGTGGTCTTCTTCACCACGCGCACATAGTTGTTGGAATAGAAGCAAGGCTTCAGGCTGTAGTCGGTCATCTCCGTGGACGAGAGGACGCGACGAAGGGCTGTTTTGAAATCTGCGGTGAACGCATCGTTGCCACCGATCTCCACGTCCTGGTCCAGTTCCCAAGGCGCAGCCGTCCAGCCAGTCTCCCGGGCCCACTTCTCGACCAGCAGCCTATAGTTGCCGTCGGCGGTAGAGACAGTCCAGTCGCGCGGGCCGGAACCGGTCGGCAGTGCTGCACCCGCAGCGGCCACCGGCGTCACTACCGTCGCGGGGATCGATTGGGCAATCGGCGTCGAGGTGTCGCTTGCCTTGGCAATGAGTGCCGGAGCCTCGCCTACCTTCGGCTGCGCGTTGCCACGACCGTCCGACAGCAGCTGCCAGCCGCCACCGGCCAAAGGCTTGCTCGGCTCAAAGTTGCCCGATGCGGACGCCCCAAAAGGCGAGGTACCGGGTACGGCTGCGTGAGCGCAGACGGCGATAGCGGCGGCGCCGCTCAGCAGAACCCGGCACATCCGGGACATCGATCGAGGCTGGTACATGGCTGATTTCCGTTATGAATTCGTTGGCTTATTTGCTGGTGGACTGGAGCTTCTGATAGACACGGTTGGCGTACCGGAGCCGCTTGTCTGGAGCGCCGGCGTTGTAGCAACCGACCGCCGTCCACGTTTCCCCGTATCGGCTCAGGCAATCCGCGAGAATCCACGTCCCCACGTACGCGTTCGTACAGGGGTCGAACAGGCTCTGCCGCGTAATGCCAAACTTCGCCAGGCGCGGCAGGTGCGCCGAGTTGATCTGCATCAGGCCGATGTCCTCGCTGCCGTTCGTGTTGGTGTTGGTCACCCACGAGCGCATACCGGATTCGACCTGCGCAATCCCGCGTGCAAGCGTCGGGCTTACGCGGTGGAATGCTGCGGCTTCGTCCAGGCAGTCGGCGTGCGCACCGCCGGCCACCGTCAGCCCGGCAACGACACACAACAGGAGGTAATGGCGCTTCACACTCATTGAAGGGCGGCTCGCTCGTAGAACCGGACTTCTGGCAGACGGTCCACCCGGACGACATTCCCGTCCGCGATCACAGTAAGGTGATCGGACACTCCGTTGAACTTGAAGTACCGGTCCTTTTGCTCGCCGCCGCCCTGGTGGTTGTCGCCGAATACGGAGATGCTGGCCGAGGACTTGGCAAAGCTCAGATAAGTGGCACCGTCCTTCTCAAACACGCGCTCCAGGCCCGCATCGTTCTCGCGGGGGAACAGGAAATTGATGCCCGGCACACGTGCGACTTCGACGCGCTTCGCTCCACTGCTCGCCGTAAAGCTGTCGACCGTCGGGAAGGACAGCACCTTTTCGGCGTCATCCCATCGCGTACGGAGCTTGTCACCCGCGCCATCGCGCACTTCCAGATCTTTCGGCTCGGTCTCGAAGCGGACTTCGATGCGACCGTTCTTGGCGTCGCGGATTGCCAACGCGTTGAATGCCGAGGCCAGTGTCGGACCTTCAGGGAGCGGAGTGCCTGCCGCGGGTGCGCTCGCGGCCGGGACCGGCGTCGGGACTGCCGGCGTGGTTCCAGACGTGGCCGAGGCCCGGAGCATTCCGCCGGTCGCGGTCTCCACGGCGAACGCCTTGGGCGGCGTGGCACGCAGTGCAACGTTCCGGCGGCCGAAATCCACCTCTGCGTACAGGTTGCGCTGCTCAAGCACCTGCGCCAGCGCCTGCAGCCAGTTCTCCCCGGCCCGGGCATCCAGTGAGACATCGTCCGTCAGCGGAATGTCTTTCTGCGCCGTGCCGCTCCAGCCGTTCGGCGCGATGGACTTGACCATCTGCGCCAGCGGCAAGGAGGACCGGCCGGCGCGCACCAGCGCGATATCCGAGTAGCTGCCAATCAGAGCCAGGCGGCCCGAGATCGCGGCGAGGCTGCGCGGCATGTCGCCACCGGGGTTGGCTGGCTCGGACGTGAAGCCATTCGCCCGTTTCCAACGTGCTACAACAGGCTGTCCGTTCACTGAATAGCGGACCACTTCCGGCACACCTTCGATGACCCAATAGGGACCGTTCTGGATCGCGCCATCGGCCTGCACCGATTGCCCGAAGCGCGGCTGGATGTACGTGGACAGTCCGTCGTTGAACACCATCGCAGGCCGGTCGGACGCGCGGGCCACAACCTGGTAGTCGAAGTCGAGCGGGTCGGTATCGGCCGCGATGGCCGGCGCTGCCAACAGCGCCAGTGCAGAGAAAATCAGCGGCCTGATCATTGGAAGCTCGCAACGTGTTTCATGAAACGTGAGAAGTAAGGCCCGCCACGCTCCGGGTTGGCGCTGTGGTACCAGGCCACGGCCTTCATGGGGGAGCCGCTGCGCTGGAGGTTCTCCGCAAGGATGTCCTCAGCCACGCGGATGTTTGTCGCCGGCGCCAGTGCTTCCCACGGGGAGGCAAAACGCTTGCCGTGGTAGCACCAGTTGACCTGCATGAGGCCCACGTCAAAGTCGCAGCGGTCGCTCGCCAGCAAACGGTTGATCGCCGAATAGGCTTCTTCCCTCGACGAGAAGAACATGCCCCGCCCCGCAACGTTTAGCGTCCACGGCCAAGGGCGGCCGCGATACGACGACTCGTTCATGGCAATGCCAGCGGTAATCTTGGGGTCCACGCGGCTGCCCATCTGGGCGAACGGCTCGGTCTTTGGCGCGCATGCCCAGCCGCCGCGGCGCTCCGCCAGCGCTTCTTGAGCGGCGTCATCCAGATGTGGCGGGCGCAACCACCCTTCCCGAGCGAACAGACGAGCAAGCGGCACCGTCTTTCCCGCCAACGTGACGGTCGGGCCTTGGTCCCCACCCGCCTCGATCTGCACGCCAAGCAGCCGCGCCGACCAGGCAAGGAATGTGTCCAGCCCGCAGTACAAGACGGGCTTGCCTTCGAGGGTGTGCACGCGCGCCTGACCATCGGCATTCACGACAATGGCGTTGGGGCTGATGACGGCATCGATCGTTGCCCCACTGGCAACAAAGGACGCGGAAGCGCAAAGCAAGAACGCCGCGAGCCGCTTAGTCACGATAAGGCTCCAGCACGATGTCATGCTTGACCTGCACCATCATCTTCTGGCCGGGCTCGGTCGTGATGGTCGGGCGAATGTTCTGGTTGCGATTCAGGATCGTTTGGGCCGTCTGCGTCGCTACCTGCCCTGCCGCGTTGCCGTATGCCACCAGTCCGGCCGGCCCGACCGTTGTGGTGGTCGGGTTGTCGTTGAAGCGCAACGACAGCGCGCCGATGATGAGCGCGCCGCTAAAGATCTTCAGGAAGTGGTTGTTGACGTCACCCGTATTGCCGGCGGTGCCGTCCGGATCTGCGCCCTGCATGCCCATCAGCGGCACAGTCTTGCCATTGGGCAGTTGCATGCGCACGAAGGCCGTGAGGATGCGTTCCTGGCCAACTGCGATGTCAGCGCTGTACATGCCGACCAGCGTGCTGCCGGCAGGGATGATCTTGCAGGTGCCCTTCACCGTGTCGTAGACGTCCTGCGACACGGTTGCACGGAATTCGCCCGGCTTGTCCGAGTTCAGACCGCCCGCAAAATTTGCAGGAATGTTGAAGCCCCGGCTCAGGGTGCAACGGGGGAGCTTGCCGTCGAAACCTGTACGCAGTGTGGTCATGCTGCCGGCGTCGCGCAAGAATTGGCGATCGGCAGACGCCGGTTGAGCCACCGCGCCCTCAGGATTCTGAGCCGCCGCATTCGCCGCCGCTGCCTTCGCCGCCACAGCCTGCTGGATCGCGCGCATCTGCGCGGGATCGGTGATGTCCGCTAGCGCCGCCGTTGGCTTTGCCTGATTGACTTGGGACTTCCGCGTCCCGCTCTTGAAGACCGGCGCAGTGAAGAGGTCATCTTGCGCATTCTTCTTGGCATCCGGCGATGCGGGCGTGCTCTTGGCCGCACTGGTCAGATCGCCAGCGGTCATGACAGGCGCTTTCGTGTCCGGCGCAATCGCCTCTTTGCGCTGCTTGTCGGCTTCCTCGCGCGCCTTGTCCGCCTGTGCGCGAATCGTGGCCTCCAGACTCTGGCCCGTGTCCGCGCTGCCCGCGCGCTGGGCGATCTGGTCGGTGCGCTGCTGCTCGGCCTTGGCATCCTGCTGCTGGTCCGAAATCGTCTGGTAGTAGTAGCCCAGCGCGCCAACCATGACGGCGGCCACGCCACCCAAGGCGAGCACAACGTTTCGCGGGAGCTTCCCCTTGACAGTACGCTCCTGCGCTTCCGTCACGTCGGTGACGTTCTCGGACTTCTTGTTGCCGCGCATCAGAACAACCCCAGAATGCGGCGACGACGCTCGATCTTGACTTCATCGCTACCGGAACGCAGCACCACGGTGTCGGCCAGCCGTTGCACCACGAGATAGCGACCGCGCGTCACGGAGTTCACCACCACGTAGTCGCTGCCGTCCTTGATGAGCGGGACCGGCCAGTTCTGCAGGGCACCAGCCGGCAGGCGCAGCCAGAGCGCCTTGCCATCGTCAAAGGCCGTGTCCGGCTTGAACGCCGCGCCCCCAGAGATGCTGTAGTCGAAATTCAGCTGGTCGGGCGGTACGCCAACGGCATCCAGACTCCGGCCGCTGTCGGATTCGCCAGCCTTTCCGTCGTCGGCCTGCTCGGGCCGCGCGTCATTGCGCGCTTTCACCTTTGCAGAAATGGACGTAGGAATACGGAACCGGACCTTCTGGTAGAAAATGCCGCCGAGCGGCGAGGAAACCAGCGTGAATTCGTAGCTCCGCTTGTTGGTGTTCACCGACAAGGTGTTGACCAGGCCGGCAGCTTGCGGCTTCACGTACAGGTGATTGGCACCGTCGGTATCGTAGTCCCACCTGACGTTCTCACCCCAAGCCGGATCACCAATGATCTGCTCATCGTCCGGGAACTCGATGGTTGTCACCTTGAGCGGCGCGCTCAGGACACGGAAGATCTGGTCGCGGCTGTAGGTGAACACAACCAGCCGCGAGTCGCCCGGCAGCGCGACCGGATCCACGCCGCCGTTGAACGGGTTGGTGGGATTCATCGCATCACTGAGGTCACCGATACCAAGACCTGCCATCCCGGCTCCTGGGCGACGGGGCATCTTTTCGGCAGCGTGGCCATCCGGAACAGACAGCACCAGCGCGATACAGCAGGCGATGGCGACAGGGAGGAATCGGGAAGAAGTACGGGCGTCCATGAGCGTGTGCGCGGATCAGGCCGCGGATTTCTGAATGCTGAAGAAAATGGGGTACACGCCAAACGGATTGGTGCCGAGCACGGCTTCCTTGTCCGCCGGCTTGGTCTGGTACCGGAAAGTAATCGTGTATCGCTGCTTGCGCGGCTTGAAGCCGTCTTCGGTGGTCGTAGTCACAAACTCGACGACCACGGTGCTGTCCGGCAGGCTCGCGATATTGGTGAACTTTGGCTCCCGCGTGAGCGTGGGCGACGACGTGACCTGACGGAACGGCTCATCCTCGTCCACCCACGCCTTGAACTGTTCCTTGGCCGAGCCCAGCATCTGCTCGCGCACGGAACGTAGGTTCGCTGCCATGCGAGACGTTTCAATTTGGGAGGTCAGGATCGGCTCGATGGTGAACCAACGTTGCACCAGGTCCTTGAGCGCGGCCTGCACCTGTCGCTCATCCGGGCGGAAGGCATCCAGTTCACGCGTGATCGGCTTACCAGTCACGTCCGACGACACACCGACCACTTTCACGACCGAAGGCGGTGGCTCACGCGTAAGGATCGCCGCCACTGCGATTACGCCCAACCCAACGGTGGCCAGCTTCCAATGATTCCGGTCCACGCTGATTCGCGTGGTACGGTCGAAGATGGCTTGCTCCGGACTTTCATCGCCATACATCCCCGGCGCAACGGTCAGGGGCTTGGCTTTGTCGGAAGATTTGCGAGTAAGGCGCATGCTGCGGCTATCCAATTTGATGCCGCCCATTGAATCAGCTAATGCCCGCCGACTATCACCAAAAAGCTATGTGATTTCACTCAGCTTTCTTAAATTCTGCGATATACCTGAAAAGTCGTATGCGCTGAGTCACCGGCGCAGCCAGATCGATGTCCCTAGAAAGACGATACAAAAAAGTGAGCTTTCTAGGATTTTGTGATGAGCGTGCTCAGACTTTTGATACCACGCCGGGACTGGCGCGGCGTGACCGAACATCAAATCCTGAGAAAGCTCGCCAAAATCCCATAGCTTTCGGCAGTCCATGCATAACGTACCCCGCCAACAATACGGGGCATGGAATCGCCGACCAACGACCACCCTCTTCTACAGCTCACGCAGCTGGCCGAAAGCGCCGTCTCGATGTTCTTCGAGTCGCTCGCGCCGCTGCACGACGTCATCCATGCGCCGGACGTTGCAGAAGTCATGATCAACCGCCACGACAGCATCTGGGTGGAACGCCGCGGCGTCCTCACAAA
Organism: Cupriavidus sp. DL-D2; assembly: GCF_039710735.1. Lineage (NCBI taxonomy): Bacteria > Pseudomonadati > Pseudomonadota > Betaproteobacteria > Burkholderiales > Burkholderiaceae > Cupriavidus > Cupriavidus sp. DL-D2. Next base: position 194,242 of record NZ_JBDKXK010000011.1, read on the forward strand.
GCTGGACGTGGTACTTGAGCCATTCAAGGTCGAGGGCGCCGTCCGCTCACTCGCATCCTCCGTCGAAAAATCCGCAGTCCGCGGCACAGAGCAAGGCATCATCAATGCCGGCCACAAGGGCCTGCGGATCGCGGCGGTCATGCAACCGACTGCCATTGATGGTCACGCGCTGAGCATCCGTAGACACAGGGAAACGAACCTGTCCCTCGCGGACTACGCGCGAGCCGGCGCCTTTTCATTACGGAACGCCACAACCCAGGAGGAAGAGCCGATCTTTCTTGGCGGGGAGGAAGACGAAGCTCTTGCACGCGCCCTCGAACAACTGATGGTCCGCCGCAAGAACGTCATCGTCGCCGGTGGCACGTCCTCAGGGAAAACGACTTTCCTCAACGCCCTCGCGGGCAAGGTCCCGGCAGGCGATCGTGTTCTGACGATTGAGGACACGATGGAATTGAAGTTGACCGTACCTAACCAGGTCCGCTTGCTGTCCAACAAGGACAAGGGCGTCACCACGCAGCACCTCGTCGCCTTGGCGCTGCGCTTCCGCCCCGACCGCATCTTCGTTGGCGAAGTGCGGTTTGGCGAGGCGTTCGACATGCTGCAGGCACTCAACACCGGCCACGATGGCGGTATGGCCTCCCTTCACGCCAGCAGCGCACGCTCCGCTCTCTCCCGACTGGAGAGCATGGCTTTGCTCGGCATTCCACCCGGTTCCGGCTGGAAGCTCGACGACATGCGCAAGCTCATTGCCGATTGCATCCACTATGTGGTGCACATGAAACGAACCGGCGAAATGCGTCACGTCTCGGAAATCATTGAAATCAAAGGCTTTCGCGACAACGACTACGACCTCAAACGTGTCTTTTAACCAACGGAGTCTTCCTCGAAATGCAGCTCGCAATCCATCCGCGCGTACGCGCCACCGCCCGCAAGTACGCACCCTCCGCCATGCTGATGATCGGCATGATGGCCGTCGCCACATCGGCGGTGGCGGCTGACGATTCGTTCCTGGGCAATCTCGGCAACTTCATCTGCGGCCTGGCGACGTTCATCAACACCAAGTACCTGTTCGTGCTGGGGCTCATCGTGATCGTGCTTGGCGCGATCGCGTATGCCAACGCCGAATCCTCGCTCTCGAAGTTCATCTCTGGCGCTTGCGTGGGCATCGGTCTGGCCGCCGCTGCGCCGTCGATCCTCAAGACGCTGAATATTGTTGCGTCCTGCACGGGCTTCTGAAATGCGCAAACACCACGTGAGCATCGGCTTGTCCATGCCGCAACTGATTGCCGGCGCGGTGCGGACCTTGGCCATCGCCAACGGCACGATTACCGCACTGCTGATCTACGTCACCTACCGAAGCGGCTGGCAAATCCCTGTGACGTTTTTTGTCCTGGGATTGAGCGTTCATGCGCTACTGGCGTGGCTGACAAGCCGAGATCCGTGGTGGAACCAGATTCTGAACCTTTACAACCAGTACGGCGACCTCTACGAATCACTTCCGTGGCACGGCAAGTCGCATCCAGTTTTCCGCCGACCCTATGGCTTTGACAGCGACCTGCCATGCTGAAACTCAAGCGACGCCCGCTGGCTGAGATTGCCCCTTGGCTCACCTCGATCACACCTGAACTCATCCTGAACAAGGATGGCTCTCTGCTGGCCACCTACGAGTTCCGCGGCGTGGATGCAGACAGTGCCGACGCAAGCGATATCACCTCCGCACGTGAGCAGCTCGACCAGGCCTGCCGCTCGTTCGACAACCGCATTACCGCATGGTGGCGCCTCACGCACCGGCGCACCAAAGGTTACGTCGACGGCGAATTCAGCAATGGTACCGACGCCCGTCTCAACGCCCTGAATGAGGCGCACATGACGACCGGGCGCTATTTTCGGAATGCGCACTCACTGAGCATCGCCTATACGCCCGAAACCGGCGTAGCCAAGTTCTTTGAAAAAATCGGCTATCACATGACGGTCGGCGGCAAGAAAGTCTATGGCGCCATTGTCGAAGCTGCCAAGGACACCGTGCTGTCCCGCAGTGCCTTCGCTTTCGATATGGAGCAGATCCGCTCCGACACGCGCCGCTTCGAGGCCATGCTGGATGCCTTCACGGGCGGTGTTCCGCGCATCAAGCCAACCCGCCTCGCCATGCAGGAAAGCTACGAGGCGCTGCATCAGATTGCGAATCCCAGCGTGCCGAAGCGACGCATCCGGTTTCCCGTCACATTGCTTGACACCCATCTGAGCGAATCTGAAATCACCGTGGGCGCTGAGCGCCTGCTGTTCGAGTCCGCCCACGGCAAACGCTACGCAGCGATTGTGGCGGTAAAGGAGTGGATGAGCTTCCAGGAAGCCGCGCTCGACAGCCTTCTGCAGGTGGACGCGGAGCTGGATATTTGCATCATGTTCCGCTTTCTCGATACCGCGCGGGCCACGGCCTACATCGAGAAAGTGCGCCGCTTCTACAAGATGGCGGCTGTCAACCTCCGCTCGATGGTCAAGCAGTATGTGGCGAAGGAGGAAAACGAGAATGATGAGGGGCGCGAGGAGCTTGCCAAGGAAGCTGGCAAGGCCCTGAAACGCCTGACGGCCGAAGGCGTCCAGCACGGTTTCGCCAATATCTCCATCGTCATCTACGCAGATACGGAATCGGAACTGGAGGATTCAGTCAGCGAGGTGGTCGGCACGCTGACGAACGCCGGATTTGGCGCGATCCGCGAAAAGACCAACCTGATGCCGGCGTGGAACAGCACCCTCCCTGGGCGCTGGGACAAGCAACGGCGACTGCAGTTTGTCGAGACACCTGCTGTATCCGATATCGCACCGGTGCGCTCGGTGCTCGAAGGTCCAACCCGGAACGCCTGGCTATCGGAGAAGAGGGGTACCGAAGTGCCGCCGCTCACTTGCCTGCCGACACGCCACCGCACCCCTCAGCGCGTCGACATGCACCAGCCGGGTGGCAACGGCCACCTGTTCGTCATCGGCCCGATTGGCGCCGGGAAGTCCGTCTTCCTCAACTTCCTGGTGTCGCAAGCGGACCGACACGGTGCACGACGCATTCGCTTTGATAAGGATCGCTCCACGCGTATTCCGACATTGCTGAGCGGTGGGGCATTCATCGACGTAACTGGAAAATTCCAGGCTAGCACGCCGGTGAATCCGCTCTCACTGCTCTCCGATCCGGGTAGCTTTACCTATGTCGCCGAATGGCTGACGCTCGCCATTGAAGACGACAGCTTTTCGACCACACCGCAGCAAAAGCAGGACATCTTCGAAGCAGTGAAGCTGCTGGCGAGCTATGGCCCGGAACGATGGACCCTCAGCAACTTCGCCACGCAGGTCCACGGTGAACTGCGCGAGCGACTCCAGATTTGGCTTAGGGGCGGTCAATACGGTCACTTCTTCGATCACGTGGATGACGCCTTCGCCGTGAGCGACAACCTCTGCATCGAGTGCGGCGAGCTATTTCAGAAGTTCCCGCGCGCGGCTGCTCTCTTCACCGACTACGCGTTCTATCGGATCAGCCAGTCGATGGACGGCATCCGTTACACCGTCATCGAGGTGGAGGAATGCGGCTTCTTCTTCCAGAACGAACGGTTCTATAAGCGCTTCGAGGACTGGATTACCACTATCCGAAAGCTCAACGGCTCGATCTGGGCGGCGACCCAATCCTTGCGCCAGATCGCTCGCGTGGCGAATTTCGAAATCCTGAAGGAGAACATCGCTAACTGGATCTATCTGCCCAACAGCCAGGCCAAGACGACCCCTGAGCTCTATGGGGAGAAGTTCGGTCTGACCAACGACCAGATCCAGATGATCTCCGACGCGGTCCCCAACCGGGACTACCTCTGGATCACCAATACGCAGACCCGGATGCTTCAGACGGCATTCAACGACGAGATGGTCGCAATGCTGCGATCCGACGGCGTCGCCCAGTCTATTTGTGACAACCACCATGCGTCGGGCGAGCCCGATTGGCAGGAACGCTACGTCCGCGAAATGCTCGCGCGCGCGGCCTAACCCAGGGAGAAGAAGAAAGTGAAGAAGTGGATCGCCAACATCGCCGTCGCCGCATCGGTCTCGGTTGCATCAACCGCCCACGCCGCACTGCCTGTCACTGACTGGGTGGGCCTCGTCCAAACCACCATCTCGGCTCTGCAGTCAATCAAGTCCGAGGTGTACGAAAACACCAACATCGTCTACCAATACCAGATGATGGCCAACCAGTTGTTGCAGGCAACCGGCCTCGACCCCGAGGCCATTATGGATCAGTTCAACAGCATCAAAGACGAGATCGGCAAATACGAAGTGTACGGCACCACGCTAAAGGATCTTTATGGGACGGTGCAGGATAACGCCGACTACCTGAAGAAGATCCAAAGCATGGTCGTGTCGTCCGGGAAAACCAAGGAGCAATGGTTCGAAGACCAGCGTTCCCTGCTGACCAATGGCGACAAGACCGCCAAGGCGCTGTTCAGCCTTGGCGAACAGGTCTTCAAGAACACCCAGTCGGTTGCCAAACGTCGCGAGAAAATTCAATCGCAGATCAAGCTTTCGCCAACAGCACAAGCGACCGCCCAGACAACGAACCAGATGCTGGATGTGCTGGCCAGCCAGAACTCCGATTTACTCCAACTCATGAGCGTTCGCGCCCAGTCCGATGCCGACAAGGACCAGCAGAACGTTGCCAAGGAAGCGCAGAGCGCCGATGCCATGCGTGCCATTAACGCGGCGCAGGATGAAGAGCTGAAGCAGCTGCGCGCACGGGTGTACTCGCGCAAGTTGCAAGCCAATTGATAGAGGATTACCCGATGTGGTTCGCTCGCGTCATCGTGCTGCTCTTCTCGGTACTCGCGCTGCACTCCGGCGCAGTCTACGCCCAGGCCTCCGGGCCGGACACGGGAACCGAGGCCCAGCAACCAAACAAACCTTCAGTGGGTCTCGGGGCACAGAAAGGCACCATCGGAGAGTCAATCCAGAAGTGGCTCGAACAATTTACGTCGTTTAGGACGGGACTTATTGCCGGCGCGACAACCTTGAGCAAGACAGTGAAACCGGACGCGGACAAGATTGCGTTCGGTCTTGGCATCATCACGCTGACGTTGGCGGGCTTGCGGTTTGCCGCCACGTCGGACCCTGTATCCGCGTGGACTGACTTCTTCGAGACGATTCTACTGCTTGGCATATTTGCGTCGATCTACGCGGGCTATGACAAGTTCGGACCCGGCATTTACGACTACTTCCAGTCCCTTGCCACCAAAATCGCGGGCACAGACGCCACAACACCTGGCCTTACACTTGCCAGCGTCGGGGCAGGATTCATGGACTCGTACATTGAATCGATGTCGGCGGCCCAGGGCATCAGCGATGTGCTGAAGATCATCTTCGCCGGCATCCCTCTTGTCATAGCGTTTGTCTTCTGCGCTGCGGCTGCCTGCTTGTATGTCATCTTCATTTCGTTGGGTGAGGTCTCCGCGGCCATTGGCATCGTTATCGGCCCCATCGCCGTTGCATTAGGCTTGTCTGAGTACACCCGCCGCTACTTCACCTCCTGGCTCGACTTCATGATCGGCGCGTCCATGTACACAGTGGTTGCAACGATCATGGCGAAACTCGTCTCAAGTGCCCTCGTGTCGACGCTTTCGGAGCAGAAAGGTGTTGGTACAGCAACCTTGGCGGGAGCAGCATACGCGATGAGTGTCGCTATCTTCATGTTAATCGTGGCTTTGGAACTCCCCAAGATTGCCACTGGGATCTTCGGTTCAGGCGGTGGCGTCAGTGGCGGCGGCGCAATGCGGATCGGCCTGAAAGCAGCGGGTGGAATCGGCAAGTTTCTCAGCAAAAAATGAGTACACATATCCACCAACCGTTGCCTCCTGCGGCCCTCCTATCGGCGCAAGAAAGCCGTGTAGCGTTGATTCGGCAATACGCCAATGAGACAACGCCGGCGGAGTTCGACGACAAATGGTTGAGCATCCTTATCCGGTGCGCAGAGTGGTTTTCTAGCGTACCCCTTCGCCCAAATGAGCATGCGGAACCTGGGGGCGCCTTCCGTGCCACGATCGAGGCTGCATATTTCGCTATGCGATTGTCCGGCGCGCAGAAATTTGGGGCAAATCAGCCTTCGGAGCGCCGGAGACTGCTTGAACCCCAGTATCTTTATGCACTGTTCCTCGCAGCATGTTGCTCGCGGCTCGATGAGCCTTGTCGCCATTTCCAGTTTTACCGCGACAGCGACGGCGCTGAATGGATTCCTGCCGCTCATGGTGCGTTCTCAAACTGGGTCGGCACAGGTAGCTATCGTGTGTCGCGGCGGGAAATCGCTCTTCAGCCGGAACGAATGCGCACGGCACTCCTGGCGCGCGAGATCCTCGGCGCAGAACGCCTGAGCCGTTTTGACAGCGAGGTGCTGACCGACCTTTTTGGCGCCATCAATCCTGATCCGCGTCCTAGCGGTCTCGAATCTCTCTTGCACAAAGTGGCCCGTCAGGCCATTGAGACCCTGACAACCTTCGAGGTGAAAGCCCGTCAAGCCGAGTTTGCTCCGGACTCGACGCCGGCTCCGGCCGCGGAGCTGTTGGCGAAAGCGGACGGCGTTCCCGTTTCCGGCCCCTCTTGTACCGCAGTGGCCAGTCCGTCTTCTGTGCCAACTGGCGAAGTCAAGCAGCCGGGGGCGCCGACTGCTGCGCCGAGTATCGACAATAAATCGCCGTCTACACCAGAAGCGCAAGAGCCATCGTCGCGGAACGTCCTGCAGTTGGACGGCGCGCGCACGCTCCGAAAGGAAACGCTAGCGGACGACCCCTTCCAGGCGTTGGCGGGAACGTCCAATCTCATGCGTGAATTTTTCAAGGCGCTCTCGCAAGACGTGGCCACCGGCAAGACAAAGGTCACTCGCGTGGATGGGAAAGTGGCCGTTAGCAAGCGAATGCTCGGCAACTACGGACTGGCGTCTGACACGCTGGTTGAACACCTCCGCAAGGGCAAGCATCTCTACCGGGTTGACGCGCAGAGCATTCTGCTGGTCGACGAGGTGGGAAACCTCATCGCTCCGATTTCGTCGTGATGAATCCCTATACCAATCATTTCCGACCGATCTACGAGATCCGAGCCGCGCTCGGATGGAGCCTCGCCGCGGTGTTTGTCCTGTTCAGCGGCATCCCCCACGCTGGATACTTCGCGCTGCTCTGCCTGACGGTACTACTGTTCCGCTCGACTCAAGTCTGGCGCGCCCTGAAATTCCGTCTCGCTATTTCCACGAAGTGGCTGACGGTCGAAAGGATCGACTCGCTTCTCGCCCAGAGCCAAAAACTCCGTTCCAGGGACAAGGATGAGGATGCAATGTACCTCGGGACTGGCTACGAATGGACGCAGAAGCACTGCCAGCTCGCGCACGACATTCTGCGCATGCCTTCGACGGACATCCCTGGGCTACCTAAGTGGCTCCCCAAGCAGACTGTACGTGCCATCGAAAAGGCGTTCGCACCGGGGAGCAGCATCGCGGACCGCTCGCCCCAGGGCAAGCCTTGGATCGCTGGCCTGGAATCGACTAAGCACCCTATTCCATTTCACTACAAGGCAATGGGCGGTCATACGTCCATCAGCGGTACCACCGGAGCGGGGAAAACGCGCACGTTCGAGATCATCTCGACCCAGGTTATTCACAATCCCAACGACGTGTTGATTGTGATCGACCCGAAGAACGACCCCGAGTGGGTCGCTCGATGCCGGCGAGAATGCGAGCGTACGGGTCGGAAATTTCTGTATTGGAAACAGGCGGCGCCGTCACAATCCATTCGCCTCAATCCGTTGGAGAACTGGTCGCAGCCCTCGGAGATTCCGACGCGTATCGCGCAGCTCATGGAGGAAGGCCCCTTCCGGCAATTTGCGTTCCTATTTATCGACCGGTCTGTCAAGGGCGAACTCTATGTGGGCGACAAGCCCAATCTGCGCTCGATCCTTCAGTACGCACAAAACGGCATCAACAACCTGCTCGAGCGCGCGCTGCAGCGATTCTTCCCAGAAGCCGGTAAGCCAGACTGGGATGAAGAGGTTGCCGGCTATATGCAGCAGGTCGGACAAAAGGGGCGGTGGCACGCGGCTAGATGCGATGGTACGGATGTACATCGAGCGCTTCGCAAACGTCGGCAACGGTCACGAATCCATCGACGGCCTCATCTCGACTTTCCAGCACGATCGGGACCATTACGGTCGAATCATCGCGTCCGCCCTGCCCCTTCTGCAGATGCTGGCCACCGGTGAGACTGGGCTGATGCTGGCGCCGAAGGCCGACGACTTCCATGACGACCGCGAGATCTGGGATATCGACAAGGTCATAAAGCAGAAGGCAGTCCTTTACGTCGGCGCGGATTCCCTATCTAACTCGATGGTGGCCCAGGCCGTCATGTCGATGCTGCTTGCCGACATTGCGTCGGTCGCAGGGGCGATCTACAACTTCTACGCCAAGCCTCCCGAGATTGTCATTCAGGTTGACGAGGCGGCTGAGGCCATCAACGAGCAGTTACTACAGCTTTTGAATAAGGGACGCGGTGCCGGCTTCAAGGCATTCATCGCCTATCAGACTCGCTCCGACTTCACTGCCAAGCTCGGAAACGTTGCAAAAATGAACCAGGTTCTGGGCAATTTGAACAATCAGATCGTCTTACGATTGGAAGACATCGACACCGCCCAGTGGTTTGCGGAGAAGGCTGGGACCACCGCGATTCGGAACCTTGTCGTCTCCAGTAGTACCAGCACCGGCACCGAAGCCCATGTTGGTGAGTTCACTGGCTCGGTATCTCGGTCGGCACAGCTCGAAAAGGTCCCGCTCATACCGCATGACCTTCTCATGCAATTGCCCAACCTCCAGTTTTTTCTGCGGATCTCCGGTGGCGCCGTCTACCAGGGCCGTATTCCAATTATTCAGGACTAACCATCCATGCGCAGCAGTCTGTTCCGACAAGTTGTCAAGGAAAACAAGCTTTCAACGAAGCTCGCCCCTATTTTCACGCTTTCGCCCGATCTCGATGACGTTTGTACTCGTGTGGTCGACTACATCGGCGTGAACTTCCGGGTCCGTGACGAACCCTTGGTCAAGGAAATGCTATTGGATGCCATCACCGCCTGGCGTGCTGCGCGCAAGCAAGGTGATCCGAATGTCGCATTCATGAAAGGGCTGTTCGGGCGCGCTCATGATCTCTATGAGAAGCGCTACGCCGCGTTCAAAGGGGAGAGGTACAACGTCTGGGATCCGTTCCAGGAATCCATCCCCTCGTTCGAGCAGCGCCAGCCTGATGGATATGTCTGCCAGGTCGTCGAAGAACGCGTACCGGGTCCGGTCACACAGCGATGCGCCGCTTTCCAACTGGCTGCTCGCGTGCTCACGGGCTATGCCTTCTCCCGCTACTTTGAGAGCTACGATGTCGCTGGCAACTTTGCACACTGACGCGAGGCACGCTGCCATGCTGTTCCGGCAGGCTCCGGCCCGAATAGCCGCCCGGGTCTGCGGGGTGGATACCACCCTGGCACTGGCCATGCATGAGTGGATCACTTCGACCGCACCGGACAAAGGGGAAAGACCGGTGGCGTTCGCTGAGGGCGCCGCCCCGGCGTGCTTCGCTCTCGTGCAGATCGCCGTCATCAAACCAGCGATGTTTTGGGCGGCAATCGTGGCTATCCCATCCTTTCCCGTCTTTCTAGCTCTGCGTTGGTTCTAAATCATGGCCGGCAATAGCAGATTCGCTTCTCATGTTCGCCTCTGGCTCATCGTCTCGCCATTGATGATCTGCACTTTGGCGCCCTTCATTCAGGACCAGTCGGCATTTGAGATCAGCGAGGCCGAACAAACGTCCGTTGAACGAGTGCTGGGTCAGAGAAAAGCCCAAAGCGCGGTTTTGCTCGCGAACGCACGATTTCACAGGTGGTTCATTGAAACCGGTGCCGTTAAGGCTTCATTCTCTGGTTCGGATACTTCGACGGCAGTATCCGACGGCGGTGCGTCGGATTTCGGCCGCGGTTGGATGAAGCATTTTTGGCTGACCATTTACAGAGCCTTGTACCGCGCCGGTGTGGCCTACCACTGGTTGTTCGGCGCACTCTTCCTACTGCTTGCCGTGTTCAACGATGGTTCTGTCACCCGGAAGATCCGCGCTGCCAGTGCGGGCTTTGCGAACCCTGTGTCGTTCCACGTTGCAGCGCACGGCCTGATGCTTTGCTTTGGGCTGGGTGCTTCCGCGCTGCTGCTCCCCTTTTCCTTGCTCGCCAACTGGTGGACCTATGTCGTCTGCCTGGTGGGCCTACTCTGCTGGCGCCTCGCAGCGTCATTCCACGTCGGAAAATAATCCGGCCGCTTGCTGACTACATGGGCCATGCCCAGGAGAAATTCATGACCACGACCGACCTCACCCCCAACGAAGACCTCCCAGTGGATCCGGCGGCGACCACGGCTTCCCCCCCGAATCCGAGCACGCTCGGTGCCTTGGACAGCAGCGGCGACGTCGAACGCGAACTCAACGAGATGGAGGCCTCCGCCGATGCACTGCGTAAGGAAGGCCTAATCTCCACGGCCGACCACGAGCAACGCAAAGCGGAAGTCGAGCGCACCCGGAAGCTTTTTCGTGAGCTACAGCCTGAACAGCGTCAGGCAATTATCCGCCGCCGTCGTGAGCTCGGCATGCAGATCCTGGATCGCGAGCTTGCCGGCGCTGCTGTTGTTCCCATCGCTCTGAAGTTGAACCATACGCGCTTGCGGCCCCTCTTCGAACAATGGTGGCCGTACATGAACCGCATGTCGCTGAATCTTCAGCGCTTCGGGCAAAGCACGTTCACTCGCACCGAGTTGTCCACGCTCGAAACCTACTTCGAGCGTGAGCTTTCCAAGCTTGAGGACTACGTCGACGAACAGCTGCAGGTTGCCAAGGCCTATCGTGAGCAGCGAGAGACCGAAATGCGCAGCAAGGAGGAGATCGTCTTTGTACCGACCATCCAGCGCCCTTCGCTCTCACTCGAGGTCCAGGCGTACTCGCGTTTCGCCGTGCGGGCGCTACAGGTACTCATCAAATTCGACCAGACTATGGATCAGTTCGACTTCATGGTGTGGAACGGAATTCGCGACCAGAGCGATGTCAATGATGAAGTAACCCGTTTCTTGCGAAAGTTCCAGCCACTCGGCCTGCGCAGCTACACGACGCATCTGAAGCTCATGACAACGGTTCGCGGCATCTAGTGCTTTCGTGCACAACTATGGTGGCACCAAGTCCGTCGCAATGCGATGTAGTGGGACTTGGTGCCACCAACTGCCAGATAGCTGATCGGCGTCACCCAGTTCGTTAGTCTGACGTTGTGCCAGCAAGTAGGACATGGTGGGACTATGTCCCTCCTAGTGCCAGTTTGTATGGCGGACCGAGGCTTGCTACTGGCAGTTGCTGGCACTTTCTCCTACTTGCAGGGACCAAGTCCGACCATGTCGGTCAATGGCCCTCCCAAGGCATTCGCCACACCGAGTTATGTCTCTCGCTGAAGTTCTCGAAAAGCTGAACGCGTCGCAGCGCGAAGTCGTGGAGTGCCGCGACCATTGCGTGGCCGTAGCTGTTCCTGGTGCTGGGAAAACGGCGACGATTGCCGCTAAGGCCGCATTGCTACTGAGCGACCCATCACTGACCGTAGGTGCGGTCACTTTTAGCAAGGATGCTGCAATCGAGCTTCGCGACCGGATACTCGCACTGGCGGGCCCAGCGGCAAAGAAGCGGCTGATCGCCGGCACCTTCCACTCGCTCGCATATAAGCAATTGGCGTCCGTGGCTGGAAAGCGACCGGATATTGCCTCTGATGGCGATCGTGCGGCATTGATTGTCCAGGTTCTCCAGGAGATGGGGCTTGAATGGAAGATCGAGGAAGCGGTTGCGGTCATCGAGCGTCTGAAGGCCGAGCTAGGCTCACCCACAGACGATAGCGTTGAAAGCCAGATATATGTGGCCTATCAAGCTGCACTGGAGCGGAATGGGCGTGTGGACTTTCAAGACTTGATGCGGCACGCGGTCAAGGGGATGCAATCCAGTGCTATCAAGCCGTACGCCGTCGACGTGCTATTGGTCGATGAGTACCAGGATTGCGATTCGCTTCAGGCACTTTGGACTGCAATCCACGCGCGATCTGGGTCCACGACCACACTGGTAGGGGACGACGATCAGTCTATCTTCGGCTTCAGGTCGGCCCTCGGAAAAAAAGGGATGGATGCCTTCGCTGGCGAGTTCAGCGCCCGCCAGATCGTACTTGGGGTCAACTACCGGTCGCACTCAGAAATCCTTAGTGTGGCCGACAACGTGATCCGCAACAACGAGGAACGGATCATCAAGGAACTCCGCTCCAACAAGGGCCAAGGTGGATCTGTCCAGTTCCAACGGTATGACGACGAGTACAAGGAAGGTGTCGCTGCGGTTGAGGCCATGTCGGCGGCCGTTCGCGCCGGGAAGAGCGCGGCCATCCTTGCTCGGACGAATCGTATTCTTGACCCTGTCGAAGCAGTTTGCCGTTCGCATGGTGTGAAGTACTACCGCGCTGCGGGACGATCGATCCTGGATCGTCCTGAGTCCGCACTGATGGGTAACTTGCTCCAACTTATTCAGCAAACAACGAGCAACGGCCTTGACGGAATCCTCGGCTACACCGGCATTGGGTCCACGGATTTGCACACGATCCATAAGAGGTTCGCTGCCGGAAAGGTTCCCGAAGGCGTCAAGAAGAAAGACTTGATCGAAGCAGGCCTCGGCGAGGACGCGGCAGAAAAATTCGTCGAACTGACCAAAAAGATGGCCGAATGGCGAGCGCTTTGTGAACGGGAGTTTCACGCCCTGGTGCTTGATGGCGTCCACGAATGGATGCTGAAAAAGGCGACATCGGATCAGGCCAAGCGCGCGATCAACACTACGTATGACGTGCTCAGCAGACTAAATGGGACGTTCTCCGACCGACTCGATTTTCTGCGTCGGAAGAACAACGAGCCTGGCGAAGACGCCATCGTCCTTACGACCTTCCATTCCAGCAAGGGGCTGGAGTGGGATCAAACGGCGCTGATTCGTCTCGAAGAGACGGTGATTCCGGACGAAGGCAGCACGGAAGCCGAAGAACGGCGGCTCTTTTATGTGGGTCTCACGCGCGCTCGAAGCTCCATGTTTCTTTCAACTGCCAAGAAGAATCCGACGTCGCGATTTGTCGTCGAATCCGGGCTTGCCTAGCGGCACGACTCTTGTAAGTGCTGCTTAAGACAGTCGCACAAATCTGCCGAAAACATGGGCCTGCCTCTCTCAGCACTCTCCAAGCCTGAGACAGGGCATAAAATGCATTATACGGCATATACGATGACCGAAAGCATGCACTTCGGTTGGATAAAAGCAACAGAACCAATCTACTGCGAAAACATGTTTCTATTGGCTAATAGCCTGCGGCACCGCAACATTCACCAACAAGGCACTTTTTATAGCGTAGCCCGTAATTTTTGCTATGATAGGGAAATCGTGCTTTTTTGCCGAAAAACCCTTTCAGGATTGCCAAGTGCCAATCAAGACTAACAAGTACCGTCTTGCAGACATCGTCCCGATGCTGGACGTCAGCGAGGCAACCGTCCGAAGGATGATCGAAGAACAGGGGATTGTTCCTGATCGGGTTCCGGCAGGCAGCACTACGCGCCCTGTCTATTCGCTCGAACAGATCCTCCAGTTGGCGAAATCCAAGCGCCATCGCGGCAAGGTCAAGTTCAAGCGTCCACTCGTCATTGCCGTTTACGTACCGAAGGGTGGCGTTGGCAAAAGCACCTTGTCGAACGAGTTCACGGCGGAACTGACTCTGCAGGGCTACAACGTCATGGCCATCGACCTGGACGACCAAGCGTCGCTGACCGTTATGAACGGGTTCCAGCCAGATGAAGTCGCGGACGCCGGCAAGCCGAATCAGTGGCTCGTCAAGCATACCTTCCTCAATGCCTTGTATCCGGCCAATGGGGAAAAAACTACGCTGCCGCTGTCCGAGATCATCGTGAAACCGTATGGGGAACATGGCCCCAAGCTGGTGCCTGCTGACATTACGCTTGGCGAGCTGGGTTATCGACTGGCAATTCAACCGAACCGCGAGCAATTTCTGCGGAATTGGATTTCAGCGCATGCCGACAGCGACCTCAAGGATATCGACATCATCCTGATCGACAACGCGCCGTCTACGTCTGTCGTGTCTCGTGCGTCAATCGTTGCAGCCGATTTGCTACTGATTCCGGTTCGCCTCGATGCGCTGACTGTGAAGTCGCTCAGTTTCCTTGCGAACGAACTGACGGGGCTATCGGAGTCGCAACTGCCGATTCCCCAGGTCGTCGCGGTTCCCAATTTCTTCAAGGCGAATAACAGCCGCAGCGCTCGCGTCATGAGCGCCTTGCAGCGGTCTTTCGGTGACGATGTTCCGATTGCCCCGCACGTGGGTGAATCCGAGCGCTTCCCACGTTCGCTGATGCATGACATCGGTCACGAGCTTGAAGAGGTGCTGCCCGTCACGTTTGAGGGGTGGACGCGCGCACTGGAACGGCAGCACGAAGAGATCCGAAACGTGTGCAAGTTTGTGATGAACATTGCCGAAGAGACGTTCGCACGTGGCGAAACGCCGGGCTTGTTCGACGACGCTCCCGAATCGAGGAGGGCGACTAACTAATGACTGAAAGAAAGCGTTCCTTCCAGCCGCCGCCAGTTGCAGAAGTAGCATCGCCGGGCGGCGACACGCCGGCCGCGGCACCCGTGCCAGGCGGCGGCTTCAAGATTGCGGCATTTCCCAAGCGATCGGCCGGCGCCGCCACGGTCCCGGTGACCGATGCTGTGACGACTGCGCCTGCGCCCGCTATCGTCGCGGCTGAACACGCGCCCGTAACGGTTTCTGAGCCCTCCATCCGCTTGGATGACGGGGCCGTAAGGGGCTTTCCGGTTGCCATTGATCGACTGGAAACCCATCCATGGAATGCTCGGATTCATCGTTCGGCAGCTCGCATCAAGGAGCTAAGCCTCCAGATGTCCACGGACGGTCAGGAATCGCCAATCATTGTCACGAAGAACCCCGCTAAGGCGGGTTATTGGTTCATCGTCGATGGCGAGACGCGTTTCCGGAGCGGGCAGAAGTTGGGATGGAACCAGCTTTGGGCGCTTGAGCGTGCGGTCGATCCCAACGATGCGAAAGAGTTCTATGCCGTTTCGTTTGAGCGTACTGACTCGACGGAGCCAATTTCTCAAATTGACCAGGGTCTGCGCTGGGCCGAGCTCGTCGGCAAAGGTCACGCCACGCTGGAATGGTTGGCTGAACGGCTTGATAGGAGCAAGGCAACGATCAGCAATATGCTGTCCTACGGGAAGTTCCCCCAGAAGGTAACTGACCGGATGGCCGAGCATAGTGAGGCATTCCCCTACACCGTCGCGGCTGAGTTGTCACGGCAGATTGGGGATATGTCTCAGCTGGGCGACGATCAATTGCTCGCGCTCGTGGACAAGGTCATCGACGAGAACGTCTCCCGCCGCGGTATCGAGGCGCTGGTCCGTCAATTCGTTCGTGAACCTGGTGCGAAGCGGGAACGCAAGGCCGCACTGACGAATCGCCCGATTATGGTGGGTTCCGCCAAGGGCGGCTCACTGCGTGAGTACGCCAATGGCGGGATCGAACTAAAACTCCAGCCGTCGGCTGCTCTTTCGACTGAGGCGAAGCAGGAGTTGCTCGAGATCCTAGGTGCCGCTGTCGATGCGCTGAACAGTGGCGGCGGCGAGGGAATCAAGGAAGTTCTTCTTGAGCGCCTCTCCGCCGGAAAAAGAGACGTATGATGCACTCAGTCATGGCCGACATGCATTCCCCTTCCATGCAACGCATGGGGAAGTCATTCGGCCTCGACATTGCTACATCATTAAGCCAGTTGGATGCTAGTGTCCGCTCAGGCGGACTGGTATTTAGCCGGCTAAACGCCCTTACCCTTCTCACTCTGATCGCGCAGCCATTTAGCCGGCTAAACGCTGGCAACCTGCGGACCTTTCCTGCGTTTAGCCGGCTAAACGCGTTCGTCCCACCGTTCTCGTTTAGCCGGCTAAACGTTCGGCACGAGCATCCGGACAGTCAGCGATACGGGTCTCCCTGGTCCGGTCCATTTAGCCGGCTAAATGGACCTCGATCCCAGACACCAAAAGAAAACGCCCCAGTAACCCTGGGGCGTTTTCTTTTGTGGCCTTTGAATCGACTGGAGCGCCAATGAGCCCCTAGACGCAAAAGACAAAAAGAAAAAGCCCGGAGCTGCAACTCCAGGCTTTCTCAGTGATGCGTTGACTTCGGTCTTACTTCCAAACTCAAGCTCGCAACTGGAGTGTAGGAAGCTCGGATCGTCGTGTCAATGCTCTTCACGAATAAAAACTAAATGAGCAAACGATGACGACCAATACAGCAGTCGGTGGAGAGCTTATTTTCTCTGCAAATAGTGCGTACGCTAAAGAAGCACAGTTTGCGATTAATAAGCAGACATCGCTCGCGCAATGCGAAGCGGTAACTCAAGAAGTTTCCAATAGCTTTGAAAGCCCTGATTTTCTTCCTTCGCGCGTTATGAAGGCGATTGCACTCGCGTACGAATCCCGATTTTTTAATGATCTTTCAATCACGACCCGTCAGGTATTAGCAGCATTGATTCGGTTCTCTCTTAACGACAAAAACATGCACCAATTAGCCTACGTTAAGAAGGAAACGTTGGCCCGTCATGTCGGAGTTAGCGAAGCTACTGTCTATCGTGCGTTGTCGACCCTGGAAGGGCAGGGCCTTATCGAACGCGAGAAACAGCTCCGTACACGAATGAAGCTTCAAAACATCGGAAGGATTCGATTCACTCTGAAGTTATTAGGAGCACTCGGATTTTTGCAACGTACTTTTGAGCATGCGGTCGCTCAGCACCGCGACAACGCTGTAGTTGCAGGTGCTTCCTCGCGCACCTCCGATAACTTGACAGAAAAATCATTTAAATCAATGACTTACAAGCCGCCGAGCATCGGGAGCAAGGAGGCCGAAAAGAACCTATCCGAGCGGAAGCACGCCTTCAAGACCATCAATGGGAAAGCAGTTCCTTCCGACTTGGCCTGGTTGGCCGAGCGAAACGCATTGGCGGTCACAGCCATCTTCAAACTCATGAAGGCTGCGCGCGCAGCGGGCAAGCGGCTCTCCGATGTGGTGGCAGTGACCAAACACGCTCTTCAGAAGCTGCAGGGCAAAGAGCTTTACGCCTACCTGAGTTCCCTGTTGTCCAAGGACGTCGACTTCACCTTTATCGCGAAAGAGCATGCGGATATGGCTGACCAGGAACAGCAGCGAGAAAGGAAAGCCGCCGAAACGCAGAACCGGATCAGCCAATTGGCAGTGAGCCTGCGCGGCAAAAAATTTGAGTTGCCGGACGGATCGACCATTTCGGTCGACGAAGTGTCTGTGGTCGTCCGCCGAGGCAGTTTTACGTCATCCACTCCGTTGCATGCGGCTTTGGGTCAGCTCGAGGCATTGGCCTCCGGCCAAATTGCCTCGCTCACCCCAAAGGAAATGCGCGAGCCCGATCGACGCAGCCGCAACGACGTGGCCGGCCACCTCGCCCAGTCGCTCGCGCTCTTGCGTCAACAGTTGCCGGCATCAATTCGGCGCAGCGAACGGCTGGCGGGTTGAGGAGCGGCGATGGTCAACCATCTCTCACCAATGCGAGACGTTAACCCCGTGGGTAAACAACCAGTCTTCTACGAAGAAACAGTCCAACCGGGAATTTTCTTGCAGACTAGGCACGACAAAACCGACCGACTGAACTAAATTTATATACTGAACGTACGACAAAATGAGTCTCGGCTCCGACACGCCGCTGTGACCAAAATGTGCCGCAGTGGCAGCCAAAGGCTAGCAAGAAGGGGGGAGCCCCCCCCCCCCCGAATAAACTACCTCATCTACCGCCAAGCACAGCGCTCATCGCCGCAACTAGGGACCAGAACGCGAAAACACCGGGGAGGGCGTCGGGATTGCCTATTGCCGAGACCGTGGCCATTGTTGGAACAGCCGTACCGATACAGGTAGCTGCAATTGCCGTCGCCAGTGACCACTGTTTTTGCGACCAGCCATGAAAGCCGCCAAATGGGAGACCGAGGGCCAGGAGAGCGCCGCCGATTACGACGTACGCGAATTCTGGCCAGTTGGGAAAGAGGGTGAAGATTGTCATTTCAAGCCTTGTAGAAGTGCGCCACTCGGGATTGAACGACGCTCTACGTATAGCTCGAGGGACCTTATATTCGACGCAAAAAACTCACCCCTCTGAAGCGGGGGGTTCCATCGTCTCGCTACGGTCGGAGCTCCAGACCGCAAGCATCGCCGCCATGCGCCGTGCTTCTTCGGTGGTGACGTACTTCGTCGTCGTATCCAAGGAAGCGTGGCCAGCGTTCTGCTGGACGACTTCCAACGGTGCGCCAGCGGCAAGCGCGTGCGAGATATGAGTGTGGCGAAGCCAATGAGTGCTGGCAGCGGCCAGCCGCTCAGCTCCACGCTCGTCGTGAGGTTGCAGGGCAGTCGCGCACTTAGCAAAGAACCCCTTCAATTGCTTGTATAGGGTGTCAGGCGTGACGCCGCGGGCGGCATCTGGCTGTCGCTGCATCATCCAAGGCGCTAGTTGGCCAGCGTCAATGGCCTCGCCCAGGAGAAAGACGCTCCGAGGCAAGCGCCCTTGGTCAGGCTCTGACCGGAATCCGCGGTGTGCGAGGTACGTGGCCAGCTCGCTTATGACGACGGGCGCCATCGGCACGCGCCGGAGCTTACTTCCCTTTCCCAGCACTTCCAGACGCCAACCCTCCACCGGCCTATCGCCACGGGCGCCTGGGAAACTGACCCACTCCAGGTGATCAGTGGTCACGCTTACGGCTTCTGACAGCCGCATGCCCGTGGTGTACAGCAACGACAAGGCGAATCGAAGACGGAGGTTGGCCGACGTCTGGGGCAGGGCGGTGGCCTCTGTACGGACAAAATTCCACTGGGCCTCGGTGAAACTGCGGCCTACATCGAGCTTGGGCGCGGCGGTGCGTGGCACGTGCACGCCATGCCATGGATTGCCCATCAGATAGTTCTGGTCCACCAAGAACCGGTATAGGTTGTTGAGCACGCCTATCGAGTAGGCGCGCGCCCGGTCCGACAACGGTCCCTCGAAAGGGCGCCAGATCGGGCTCCACCGCTCGCGCGATCGCGGCGCGCACCAGTCCGAAGGCGGCGCCGCGAGAAATTCCCGGTAGGCAATGCAGTCTTCGTGCGTCATTGAAGAGAGCGGCTTGCCACGGACGAGGATTGCCCATAGCAGGAGGCGTTCGGCTTCTTTCCGGTAGGCGCGCTGCGTGTGAGAGAGCGTCTGCAGCCAGTCCAGCGGGCCGGGTACCGTGCTGATGTCGCGACGCTTTTCGCGAATGCGAGAGACCTGCTCAGGCGGGAGGCCGGGCTTCGCGCGCAGCCAGGCGAGCACCGCCTCGTAATCGTTGTGGGCGGAGAGCAGGCATTGCGCCTGTGGTCGACGGTAAGTTCCGGCCCGGCCATCCAGTTCCGCTGGGACCACGAGCTTGTCTAGGGGCACCAGCCCCGTCGCGCGCGGCACGACGCGGGCGAGCTCATGCGCGTAGCGCTGCCGGCGGGGCACCGCGACGTGCTGGCCAATCGTGCGGGTAAGCGTGTCCTGGTGGGCCTCAAGGAACCGCTCCACGGCACGGGCCTTGCCGGCGCCGATGCCGGGCAGCGCCGTTGACCAGCCTGTACCCAGGCCGTTGATGCGGTCGATGAGTTGGCCGATCGTTTCGACGCCAGCAGCTTCTAAGCGACTGGCCAGCGTGTCGGCGAGCCAGGCCCGGCAGCCATCATCCACCAGCACCGGGCGCGCATACTGCGTTTCCAGCCAGTCCATCGCCTCCAGCTGCTTTCGCATGAGGGCGACGCGCTTTTTCTCCCGTTCGAGGGCCGTGCCGTGCTGCTCCTGATAGGCGGCCAGCTGCTCGGCCTCGCTGAAGCCGTCCAGCCCTTCGGCGGCGGCAAAATCCTCCAACGAGGGGAGGCCGGCGCCCGGCCGACCGATCTGGCGCAGATCCACGCGCACCAGGCGGGCCATGCTTGGACGCTGCGTGCGCCGCGCAGCTGCCGCCAGTTCGTCGCGCAGCCACGCCGTGACGCGCCTGACCTTGGGATGGCGCGAAAAGGCGTCAGCTTCCCCGCCATCGGCCGCGGCGCGCGCATCCGCCTCAGCCTCGATCTCCCCTTCTTCCGCTAGGTAGCGGTCCCACATGCTCCGGGCGTGCAGACCCTGAATGGTGGCGCGCAGAAAGCCGAAGTGACCGCGATGGAGTTGACGCCGAGTGACGGACCTGCGGCGCGAGCGAACCGTGGCTGTCATCTGCTTTTAGCCTTTCGACGCAGTACCGAGCGCGTCGTGAAGGTGAGCGACTTGGGCGGAAAAGGCTGCCTCGTCGCCCACGGAGTCGATGAGGCGACTTTGCCAATCGGGTACGAGTGACGAAATACGCGCCAGGGTGGCGACCGGCAACAATTTTGGAAAGTGTCTGCTGACGATCTTCGCGGGGATGGAGTGGGCAACGAAATGCGCATTCATGGGGTATGCGCGAGCGAAGATTGCGTAAGCCCGCGCAATGCCGCGTACGTTTCCCGCGTCGGCAAGCGCGCTGAGCAATTCAAGGATTGGCCCGGACTCGGTGACGTAAGCTTTCGAACCCTGCTGGCGTATGGCTTCTCTGACCCGCTGGACAAGATCGTCCCTGCCGGGAACGTCCAATTCCTCTAGGCCGATCAATTCCTGTGCCAATGCGCGCCGCTCGGCGCCAAGTTTCTTCACAGCATCGGCATCCTCTTGGGACGGTACCCACAGGCGGACCTCGACCCAGTTTGCCCGCTGGCGTGCAGCGCGCTGATCGTCTACCCGTTCTTTGTTCGACTTTGCCATAACTGCTCCTCGTAGGTGATTAACGGCCGTTTCGTTATACACCTACGAAAACGATTCGTCCAGCGGGACTGGTAAATGGTTTGATCTTCCGGCTGGGGCACCTGCCAGATGCCTGGAAAACCGCTCCAGCTAAGAGGGTTGCAGGCCGAGCTTCCGATTGTAAGCTCTAGAGTGTGCGTTCAAGTAGGTGACCCGTACCTTATTTTCGCCATTCTTGATAAGAAAGATTATCAAGAAGCAGAAAAAGTATGTTTTGCGCACGTAAGTGACCCGGCCAGCATGTTAGAATCCTGAAAACAATCTAAAGAAGTCATCGGATGCCAGACCGCATCACCAGCCAGCACTTCACCGGGCAGTCCGCCGTCACGCTCGAGCCTGGCGCCGAGAACCTGCCCGTGCCGATTGCTGATGTACCAAAGCTCATTGGGGCTATCGACGGCAGCGAAATTTCAGTGTCATTCGACGATGAGACCTACGTCTTCGAGATCCGTCACCCGTGGCTAGAAGACCCAATGATTCGCGTGCTTTCGTGGGACGCCGACGAAGGCGCCCGTCGCTTGATCATTAATCAAAACTTCAAGATCCTTGGACCGCACCGGAGGAAGGGGCTAGGGGTGCGCAGCATTGCCACCGAAATGCGCATGGCACTGCACTTGGGGATTCCGGCGGTGTCGTGCATCGCGGCAGGCGCGCCCGGCGATACACTAAATGGCTACTACACTTGGCCAGTGCTCGGATTCAACGCGGATCTCACTCCCCACGACATCCAAGCACTTCCTCCGGATTTTGTGGGGTGTAGGTCGCTCAATGATCTGATGCAGCGGCGGGGAGGCGCTGCATATTGGCGCGCGAAGGGACATGGCGGCTTCCTCACATTCGACACCGCGCCCGGAAGTAGCTGCTGGGTTATACTTGGCGAGTATATGAAGCGAAATGGAGTGGAGCTATGACGACGAAAAGCAACGCGCTGACGCCGCCAGCCGACGTCGTGGCCCGAATGATTGCGGTATTGGAGCGCCGAGCGCCCCAACGGGCGGAAGTCGACGACCAGGTCACGCTGGAAGTATTGGAGTCCGGTACCGGACATCTTGAGGCACTCATTCGTGAGGCAAGGCCACGCATTCGCCCATCTCGGATTGCTCTTGCGCTTGCTTTGCGCAACGGCCGACGCTGGCAGTCCAAGGTAGGCGCACAGCAGGTACGAATGAAACGAAACAAAAAGATTGCGCAGTATATGGTCGAGCTGCGACGCAAGACCATTCGAAAGGAAGCCGCCTAATTCAGGCGGTTTTTTTTTGACCGAGTTTGCTCTGAACCGGGACTCTCGCTGATCGCTTTCGGTTCCAAAGCTGCGCAGACCTCCGCGGGGCAGTATTGTCTTCTCCGGTATGGCAATATGCGCATTCATTTGGCATGGTGGGAATATGGCGATCACTCCTTCTTTCAAGCGAGTTGCACTCGATGACCTATCGCTGTCGACCATCACACATCGTGCAGCTGATAGTTTCGAGGTCGAGCTGGATGATTGGTCGCAGTTTCATCAGGCGCTCGCCAAACTCGAGTCAATTGACCGCGAGGCCGACACGGCAGCTCTGGGCTCGACGAAATGGCTCTTCCGCGGCCACGCCGATAGCGAGTGGCCAATCATCAGCACTCTTGAGCGGTTCAACCCCAGTATCGACACTCTGGAAGAGTACTATGCATACGCCTACAGGCCACGATACGGCATTGAGTCAGCAACTGGACAGCAGTGGAACATCCGACCTCCACATGAGTTTGCCGAGGAGTTTGGCCAGGCGGCCGTAGTGTTGACAGGGTTCAATACGCAGCCCGACGAGTACGCGTACCTGGTCTATCTGCGACATCACGGTTTCCCTTCGCCGCTACTGGACTGGACAAGGTCGCCGTACGTTGCCGCATTCTTCGCATATTCGAGAGCATACGAACAGCGCCAAGAGCGCGTAGCGGTTTTTGCATACCTGGAAGCCACGGGAAGGGGAAAGGCAACATCGCCTGCGAGCCCGACCATTTACTCGTTCGGTCCATATACCAGGACTGCGCCTCGGCACTATATACAACAGGCCGAATACACACTGTGTCTTCGGAAGAGGAGCGGGGAAGGGCGGCATGGAATCTGCAGCCATATGGAGGCATTTGCGAGCCGGGACGCCATACAAGACGTACTCGTAAAGTTCACGCTACCAAGATCTGAATGGCGGCGGGCACTCGGCTATCTGGATCAGCACAACATGAATGCTCACACGCTGTATGGATCGGTTGATCGACTCATGGAGACGGTGGCAGTCCGTGAGATGCTCCTCAATGCTGACTAGGACTTTCATGGAACTCGTGACTCCGCCAGCGTCTCTCTACAAGTTATATGCATTAAGTGCAGCCGTGCAGTGGGCCAGGTTCGAACGTCTACTCAGCCACGGGGAGATCTACCTCGCCAAGCCCTCGGACTTCAATGATCCATTCGACTGCGCCCCCAGCTTCAATCCACGCGCGGTGCTGGACCGGAAGAGTGTTCTCAAGCTCCACAATAATGCAGGCCGAAAGCAGGGCCACAGCCGGCAGGAGCGTCGCGGTCGCGCCTTTCGATTCATGGCGCAATCGAACACTGAAAAAATCGAGACGTACAACACGATAGGCCGTCGACATGTTCAGAACGTCGGTGTCTTTTGCATGACAGACAGGCGCGACCATCCTTTGATGTGGTCGCATTATGGCGACAAGCATACGGGTGTATGCGTTGAATTTGCGTCTGATGTCGGACCGTTTCAGTTGGCGAACAAGGTGGCGGTTTCAAGTCTGAGATGCAACACCGGTTCGTAATTTGTTGATCTCTTCTGCCATGGCTTCTGCCGGAGTGGCGAAGTCAAGGACCGCCCGAGGGCGATAGTTCAACGCTTTCGCGATCCTGTTCAAGTACCCTTGTGAGAAGATCGATAGGTCTTCGCCTTTCGGTAGATACTCACGGATCAGTCCGTTCATGTTCTCGTTGCTCGGCCTCTGCCACGGACTGTGCGGGTCGGCAAACGTAGAGCGTATTAAATCTGTCACTACCCTTGCCGTTAGCTGACGCGGCTTAGCGCCGTTGTGTTGACACATTTGCTTCCACTCGAAACGCATTAAAAGTGTCAATTCGCATAAGTCCGTATTAAATCTGTCAATTCACCTCCTACACTTCGAATCCCATCCGTAAGCCCTTGATCTTATGGAAGATTCCCGGTCGATTGCGGGGCCGATCACCTTTGCTCGGCCGCGAGGTGCGCATCGGTTCGAAGCATTCAGCCCGAAGCTTGCGCGGCGCGTCATGTTCTATCAGCGCCCCGCCGTCGAACAGTGGCTGCTGCTGGAAGCAGATCCGGCAGTCGTTACGTTTTGCGAACGGCCGGGCTATGCGCAGATCGATGGTTGCCGCCGTCTCGCCGATTTCTGGGTTCGCTATGGCGATCGCGAGGAATTGGTCCTTCTTGATGATGCAAGATCCGAGGACGAGGTACCGGCTGCGGATAGCGATCTTGACGACAAAGCCCTTTCGATTCGGTACGTCGCCCTGGCTGAGCTGGCTGCCGCGCGTATTTGGATCGATAACTGGCAACGCATGCTGCCGTACCTGGTCGCAAACCGCGGTCTTGTCGCGCCAACGCTGCCTGGGGCAATCGTGCGCTTCCTTAAGGAACCTCAACGCCTGTTGGCCATCGAGCGCGAATTCTCGACGGGTGATCCGGTCCTGGTTCGCGCGGCGCTGTTCGGCTTGCTGCATGTTGGTCGAGTCACCGCACAGGAACTGCGGACCCAACCGCTGTCATTGCTCACGATGTTCGTGGCCCAGGAGGCGAAGTCATGAACCGTCGCAAACCGGCGCTGCAGTCCGTCGATGCAAGTGCCTGGCCCACGGTAGCCTACACGGAGTTCGACGAAGCTGCTCGACGCGTATTCGAAAGGCGCCGGCAAGCGTTGGAGCAGTACGTGGCCGGGGCGCCAATCAAGGCCATCGAGCAAACGACGGGCGTCAATCGGCGACAACTGTACCGCTGGCTTGAGCGGGCCATGCAGGCGCATCCGGACGGCAGGCCATTTGGTTTTCGTGCACTGATGCACTACACGCGCATTACTCAATACGCGCGGGTGTGTGACGTGCAGATACGCGGCGAGCGCGGCAGTTGCGGGGCGGCTGGTGCCTTGTCTCAGCTGTTTGAACGCTACCCGGCACTGGCCGGCTGGCTGCTGCTCCAGGTCAAACAGCGCAAGGTCGTGCTTGAACAGATCCATACGGATGGGCGTTTGCGCACCCGGCTGCGCGGCTTGCAGGCGCTGCATGACGATTTTCTGCGTCAGTGTCGGGCCGTGGGCTTGACGGCCGCCAACTATCCGTTCAACACAGCGGGTCATGCGATTCGTTCGTTGTCGCGGCGATTGAAGGCCGAGCTGTTGCACAGTTTCGGGACGGCGGCTCGTGCGGCCGGTGCGTCGCACCTCAAGGGACTGCCACGCACCGGCACCACCGCAGCGTCTATCGCGACGCGCCCGTATCAGGTCGTCGAATTTGATGGTCACCGGCTCGACATCCGCCTCAAGGTGGTCGTTCGCGATCCGCTTGGATTTGAGCACGAATTTGAGATGGAGCGGGTATGGCTACTCGTCATGATCGACGTGTGTACGCGAGCAGTCCTCGGCTACCACATTGCGCTCGCCAGGGAGTACAGCCGCTACGATGTGATCAAGACCCTCGAGAACGCGCTGGAGCCCCATCGTCCACGAAGCTTCACCATTCCAGGCCTGACTTATGGTCCGCAGGATGGGTTCCCGTCGCAAAGGCTGCCGGAACTCGCCTATGCCACCTGGGAATCCATGAAGCTCGATAACGCGAAGGCGAACCTCGCCAACGAGACGCTGTCAGTCCTGTGCGAGTTTATCGGCTGCCTGGTTGATGCCGGACCCAGGTACAGCCCCGATGAGCGTCCGTACATCGAGCGCTTCTTTGGCACGATCGCCAGTCGCCTCTCCTCGCGCCTACCTGGCTATACGGGTTCCCACCCACGCGATCTGCGCCGGGCCCTGGCCGATCCCAAGGGAGACCTGTGCCTGTACGTGTCGCTTGGCGAGCTCGAGGAACTCGTCGAGTACGCCATTGCCGGCTACAACGGTATGCCACATAGTGGTCTGAACAATGCCACGCCGCTCGAAGCGATCGAGTACTTCGTTCGTGGTCGGGGGACGCTGGTGACATGGCTTGCAGATCAGCGCCGCAGAACCCTCTGCTTGATGCAGTCGGCTCGGCGGTGCCGCGTGCGGGCCTATCTCGACCAGGGGGTACGTCCGCACATCAACCTGCATGGCGTGCGTTATACCAACGGTGTGCTCGCGACCAGCACGCATCTGATCGGCCACCAGTTGCTGATCTACATGAACGCGGATGATCTGCGTAGCGTGCGCGCGTTCCTTGCCGACGGCACGGAATTGGGTGTGCTTGACGCACAAGGAGCATGGCGGGTGGTACCGCACAACCTCAAGTTGCGGCAGGAAATCCGCCGGCAAGCGGGCAAGCGACGCCACCACTCGGCCGGCGCAGCCAATCCGATTGAGACCTACGTGAAGGAAAAGGCCGCACAGGCGAAGAAGACCCGCAAGGCGGCCACGGAGCTTGCCCATGTGATGCGCCTGCTCGCGGCGGCGCCGACCACCCGCACACCCCCTGGTCCACCTCGACCGACCGACAAGCCAGCGGTGGCGCAACCTGCCACGCCCTCGGTGGACGTCGCGTCAGGGGCGGCGATTGCTGAGCCTTCGCCGCGCCTGACGGCACGGCCGCGAAAGCTCTCGATCGGTACCGGCCAGGTTTTCTAATCCCAGTCGATCTTGTCAGGAGGTGCATCATGTCGCTTCAGGTTCCGCGTCCGATTGACCCGTCGCTGCACCCGCTCGCCACCGGCAACTACAGGATTGCCACGCCGGCGATCGAGAGCTTCTATGAACTCGTCGAGCGGTGCCTGCGCTACCGGATCATGGGCGCGCTGATCCATGGGCCATCGCGTATCGGTAAGACCCGCGCGATCGAGTATGTACGCCTGTTGCTGGCGCGCAACCATCCGAAGATGACCACCTACCACGCGCAGTGCGAGCACAAGCCACGCCATGCCGAGGGGCCGTTCTTTGCGAACCTGCTTGCGGCCGTGGGGGATCCGGAGCCGAATGCCGGTGGCAATCCGTCAAAACGGATGCGCCTGTCCTTGAGAATTCGGGAAGCGGCCGCACGTGCCGGGAGTGGCACCGTCCTGCTATTTTGTGACGAAGCGCAGCGCTATAACGAGAACGAGTACGAATGGCTGCGCGACGTACACGACGCGCTCGATCGGCAGCAGATCAAGCTGTTCACTTTCTTGGTGGGCCAGCAGGAACTGCTCGCGCAAAAAACCGCGCTGCAGATAGCGGGGAAGACGCAGATTGTTGCGCGGCTGATGGTCGAGGAACTGTCATTCTATGGCATCCGCAATGCCGAGGATGTGGCTACGTGTTTGCAAGGTTACGACCAGACTGCGTACCCTGAAGGTAGCGCTTGGAGCTTCACGCGCTTCTATGTCCCGCAGGCCTTCGATAGTGGGTATCGACTGGTGAGCGATGCGGACACCCTGTGGCAAGCCTTTGAGGCGGCACACAACAAGGCATGTTTGCCTGGCCGACTGGCGATCCCGATGGAGTCGTTTGCACGGGCAGTCGAGATTCTCCTCAAGGAGAGCGAGATCCGCGACACGCTGGGATACTGCCCCGAGTCGGCTTTGTGGAGCTACGCGGTGCAGCATTGCGGTTACGTGCAATCGCGTCATGCCACCGGTCATGTGCTCGTCGCTGCCTAGGGGCTCGCGCCTCACGCCGCCGAGCTTCCCGATCCTCACGCTGGACGAGGGCCGATTGACTCCGGCGCTGGGGTACCTCTTCAACAAGAAGTGGATCGAGCCCTACGAGTCGCTTGTCTCAATCCTGTGGAAGTTCGAGAAGGCAAACGCGCTGCCCGGACACGTCGTGGCCCGGCTGTTGGGTGCGGACATCGATCCGTATGAGGGCGTCGTGCCGCAACTCGGGCTGATTGATCTGCGGCGGCTGCACGATACCCTGGCGATACCGATCCAGACGTTGCGTCTTGCACTCGTCCAGCCGAGTCAGCGGCGGCGCTATTGCAGCGTCTTCCGGCACTGTCATAGCTGCATGCTGGACGGGTATCACAGCGTCCTGCACCAGATTGAGAGCATTGCTGCTTGTCCAGCGCATCGCAAGCCGCTGGAGAACTCGTGTCGGCGCTGCGGCCACGAGGCACCGTATCTGCTCAATATCCGGCTTCTGGAGTCCCCCTATCGCTGCGCTCATTGCCGGGCGACCTATGGAGGGAAGGGATGGTCGCCTGATCATGTCCGCCCGATGAAGGCCGAGGCCCGCAAGTCGATCACGCGACGATACTTTGATCTGCATTTCGGATAGCGATGCAGTATCAAGCGGGGAAGGCCTGACCGTGCCCGTTTGGCGTCATCGGTGTGCAGGTAGATGGATTTGGTCGAGATGGGGAGCATGGGACAGGTTGTCGCGCCTAAGGCCGAGATAGCTTTAGGCGCCGTCAGGTGCGAACCTCATCGTGGTGCGGGACGTCCAAGATCTGTGGAGGCGGGAATATGAATACCCTTACCTACACTCTGGTCATTTACCGGCCCGATGGCCCCACCAACAAGAGCGAGCACGACATCTTCGTCAGCCGCGATTGGCAAGAAGTGGTGCACCGCACCGCGACCCTGCTCGACAAGAATGCCAGGCACGAGGCCTGTCAGCCTTGGAGTTATTGCCTTCTGGTGGATGGGCAGATTGCCGGCCCCTACACACGGGAACGGCTGGTGAGAGCCGCGACCAACTGCCGACGGCCGGTGCAGAAATGAACGGGGGCGCACGAGTATCGCTACTGCGCTCACCTGCAGCATCAGATCCTTCGCGCTCTGCGCGGGGGCGGGCTGGCGTCAACTTGCAGTGCGCTGCGCCTGTCGACCTCGCACGCTGACGAGTCAATGGGCGCCAAGCCTCTGGCACATGCTCGGTGCCCGCACACGGTCAAATGCGGCAGTGTCGGAATGTGCCGCGCACGCAAGTGCCTGCGGCGTTAGTCACACTTCAATGTCGTCGGTGACTTGTGGCTGCGGCATCGGCAGGGAGGGCGGCATGTGAATTGCGTGCGCTACTGCACTGCCGTACCGCAGTCGTTGGCCGGTCAGTTGACCGCCGGCTTGGCGCGCTGCACGAACGCGAGCGCGGTCAGATGCCCAACTGAGCGTCGCAGTCTCTGAAATCGAGGGCACTTGGCTCCTCGTTGACGCCGTCTATCGTCAGGAGAGCGTCCTCGGCCATTGCAATATGAACGCCTGCAGCTATGGCGGCGCCTTTTGATGGGTAGGTGAAGCGCTCACGTCCGTCATCCCTCTCCACTGCCCAATGTGCTTTTTCCGTAAGCATCACCCGAACTGTCGTAACAGGCATCCGAACACTCCTTGTTTCGTTGGTCACGTCTTTCTTTTAGGTTGTTCCAGCCCGAACTTGTGTAGGACGATTTCCTACTTTCGTGGATCGCGAAGTGCCAAGTCTCGCCTTCAATTCATTGGCCAGCTCTAGATGCTCTATTCGCTCCAAAAATGGGGCTGACAGTGCCGATCATTTCGGGAATGCCGATAAGCGTCTCAACCTACGCCTTTCTGATGCCCTGATGAGGATGCTGTGAAGTGCGGTAGCCAGGCCACTTGTCATAGCGCTGGCACCTGCGTCCCGGCGACGAGAGCGCCTAGCCGGTGCACGCGCAATAGCCAAGCCGCGCCAGTCCCCGGCGATGCGTCGAGGCCTGGCGCGTCTGGCTGCGCAAAGGGAATCGCGGCCGGCATACAGTGTTAGTGGTGTCGTGGCTCGGCGGCATCCTAGCGCCGGCGCCCGAAGGCCTGCTCCAACTGCTGGCTCCGCTGCATCTCGTCGTCGTGTAGGTAGGTCGAGGTGGTCGTGATGGACGCGTGCCGCAGGTTGTCGCGAACCGTTGTCAGCGTTGCACCCTGCGCCAGGGCTTGGGTCGCATGGGTATGCCGCATCCAATGGGGCGTCGCTCGGCCTAGCTTGTCGGCCAGCGCCGGATGATCGGTCTCGATGGCGTCGGCTGACAACCGGAAGAAGCGGCGCAGCACGTCGCGTAGGCGCGGCGTCGTGATCGCTACCGTGCCCTGCAGATTGGCCAGCAGCGGCATGTCCGGCTTCCAGTGTGCGGGCGTCACCGGTAGGCCGCGCTGCGCCAGGTACTGATCGAGCGCGTGACGGGCCAGCGGCGGCAGCGCGACCTTGCCGGGCTTGGCGCCTTTGCCGACCAGGTGCAGCCAACGTTCACCACGTGCGCCAATCTCGATGCCACCGAGCGTCACGCCCACCAGCTCGCCGGCGCGCAAGCCCGTCGCGTAGCCGAAATCGAGCAGGAAACGCAGCCGCTGCGCCGCCGGCACGGACCAGCCGTACGACCACTCGAGTCCGTCGGCAATCGCACGGATCAGCTCCCACTCGCCCGCGGTGAATGCCCGGGAGGCATCCAGCCCAGCCGCACGCGGGGCGCCACGCACCTTCACCCCGGCGAACGGGTTCGCCAGCACGTAGCGCTGCGCGATCAGCCAGCGGAACATCGCGCCCAGTACCGACAGCGCATAGGCGATCGAGCGCGGGGACAAGCCGCCGGTGAAGGGGCGCCATTCCGACGATGCGCGCGGCCGTGCCGGCGCGACCCAGTGCTGGTGTGGCGTGGGCCGGCGCAGGAATGCGCGATAGGCAATGGCGTCCTCGGTCGCTAGCGACGACAGCGCCTTGCCGCGCTCGACGATCGCCCACAAGAGGAGGCGCTCGGCTTCCCGGCGGTATGCGCGCGTTGTTTCGGCCGATTCGTGCAAGGTCAGCCAGGCGCTGATGGCCTCGTAGTCGTTGCCGGCATCGAGCGTGCACATCTGGCGCGGTGCCCGGAAGCCTCCGCGTGCTCCGTCGAGTTCATGTGGCAAGCGGATCTGCTCCCACGGCACGATTTGGGCTGGTGGCGCCGCCGCGATCAGGGCGCGCGCTCGTTCGGTGAGCCCGGGGTGCGCGGCAAAGAAGGCTTCGACCCGGCGCGCGCTGCCAGCGCCTAGTCCGGCAATGGCGGCCCACCAGCGCCGTCGGCGCGGCACGCGCACGGTCAGGTCGGCCAGCGTGCCGATCCCATAGGCGTGCAGCGCGACGGCCACGCGAGTAGGCAGCCACCAGGTGATCGGATCGCTGATCTGCGGCTCGGGGATGGGCAGCGACCGCAACGACTCCAGCGCACGTGTCACTGCCTTGCTGTGCTTCTCTCGCTCCGTTTCGCCGCAACGGAACAGCGTGGCCAAATCCTCGCGCCGGCGCTGCCGCGCGAACTCGGCAAGCTGACGGCGAATCGCTCCCAACACGCCACGCGCCGACCTGCCCGCCCCCAGCGCGTCGGGGCAATAGCGCTCGACAGCCTGCCGCGACGACGCTCCGGCGTACCAGGCGCGCAGGGCGGCCAGCGGGGCGGCGTCGGGAAAGTCGACCGTGATCAAGAAGTTCCGCATGGGACGCACCGCAAGTGATGAGAAGTTGGCTCGCCGACCGGGCCCGGCTCAATCTCACGGATAGCAGTTTGGCCAAGAAACGGCGCTGTATCGATAACAGGGGTTATCGGTATGGCTCGCTTTTGCGGCCGCACCGCAGCCCCCTTGAAATCGTCCTGCCCAGTTGCTATTTTAGTTTCGCTCAGGCAGTCGCGTCGTTGCGCGCTGCGTGTTTCTGTTTGTTTGCCAGCAGCTTGGCGGGTGGATGGGAGCGCGTAGGCCCCTTCGCCTCCTTGCTGCATCGAAGGAGGAAATGACCATGAGTGACCTTTTCTTGGGAACTGACCTCTTCAGCGAACTTGACCGCATGCAAAGGCAGATGGCGAGTTTGTTCGGCGGCTTCCCGTCCAGCCTTCGTACCGGACGCTTCGGGGCCTTTCCACCCGTCAATATCGGCTCCACGGACGACTCCATCGAAATCGTCGCATTCGCACCGGGCATCAAGCAAGACAAGCTCGAGGTGTCGATCGACAAGGGCTTGCTGACCATCAGCGGCGAGCGCGAGGCGGCGTATCCCGAGGACGATCCGGAGGCAAGGCTATACGCGCAAGAGCGGTTTGCCGGCACGTTCCGGCGCGTGGTCGAGTTGCCACAGGGTGCCGATCCCGACAAGGTGCAGGCGCGCTACGCCAATGGCTGCTTGTCCATTAGTGTGGGCAAGCGCGAGTCGTCAAAGCCGCGGGCAATCGCGATCCAGTAATGCCAGGAGACTGCCATGAACGATAGTACCGAAGTCGCCAAGCGCGACCCGAACGCGCTGGCACAACACGAGGAAGACCGGTCGACGCCGACCATGACACTGCTCCCCGCAGTCGACATCATCGAGGACCGCAGCGGCGTCACCCTCTGGGCCGATCTGCCAGGCGTGACCAAGGACAAGCTCGAGGTGAATGTCCACGACGGCAACCTCAAAATCGAGGCAGAGGCGGTCGTGCCGATGCCGCCTGGGCTGCGTGTACAACACGCGGAGATTCGCCAGCCGCACTTCGCGCGGGCGTTCTCGCTGAGTCCCGACCTTGATGCGGCGAAGATCGAGGCGAACCTGCAGGACGGGGTATTGAAGCTGACGATTCCGCGTCGCGACGAGGCCCGCCCGCGCCGCATTGAAGTCACCGTGGCGTGATGTGCCTCAGCTGAGGGCCTAGCTACGTTGCGGAGCTGGCGACGGTGGCGTCCGCGCGGATGCCACCGCCGAGCGGCGTGGAGCCGGCGGACAGCATTGTCAGCTCCGGTGCCACAACCCGCCGCGCCGGATCCGAGAAAGCGTCCGCCCCGGCTTCTCTTGGCGGGGGCACCGAAACACAGAGGCGTCGAATGGAGGACAACATGAAAACGGAACTGGGGAAATGGAACCCCTTCAAATTCTTGCGCAGGACGTCGACCGACAAGCCACTGGGGGCAGAGACCTCCAACGCTCCGGCGCCCCGGCACTGGCAGCCAGACTGGCCGGATGTGTCGCGGTTCTTTTCCGGCGATCCCTGGCGAGCGATGGGTGAGTTCCTGCACGAGCCGCTCGCGAGCTTCGGCGGTTTGGATCGTTGGTTCGGCGACTTCAGTTCCTCTCGCTTCCAGCCGCGGATCGACGTGGTCGATGATGGTACCGCGCTGAGGATCACCGCCGAGCTGCCCGGCATGGAGCGCGAGGAGGTGCAGACGAGCATCGAAGATGGCGCGCTGGTGCTGCGCGGCGAGAAAAAGCAGGACATTCGGAGCGAGGAAGATGGCTGCTACCGCCTGGAGCGGGCGTATGGCGCGTTCATGCGCAGCATTCCGCTGCCGGATGGCCTCGATCTGGACCACGTCGATGCCCGATTCGAACGAGGGCTGCTAACACTGCGCCTATCCAAGTCAGGCGCGCAGCCACCTGCTGCCGTCAGGAAAATTGAGATCAAGTAAGCGACTCGAAAATTGAGGAGCCTGAAGGGAATGTCTTGCGTAACAGACTGCGACGTATAGTCGGTTTGTCAACGGCTAGGCGTTCCGGCAAATCGGTGAATGGAGCTTAGGAGGTAACGATGGAATTTGATTCTGATTGGCTTACGCTGGGTAGACATCGGCTGAGGCTCAGGTGTGCACGCGGATTTCCTACGGAGAAAACACGGACAGTGGCGGAACTGGCGAGGATCGCCATCGAAAACAACTTGAGTGCAGCCGCTCGCCTAGTTGAAGTGTCCGCGACTGGACCAGGGGAAAACGCTTACACGATCACCGTTGGCACGACCTTCCCGAAAGACAGGGAAGCGGCTACCCATCTTGAGTTGGCGCTGGCCACGATGTTAGGCATTCCGGCCGACCACCTCAATATGGAGGTGGAAGTCATCAGCCAGGCTGAAGTGGATACACATTTTGGCGTGTATGAACGATGCCTGGCAGAAAAGCTTGGCATCGTGTTGCCCATTCAGTGAGATGCCAATGGATACGGCCAAATCCGCTGTGGCATAACCAAAGGTGGAGTACTGAAGGGGAGCGCGAGGCGTGCGGGCCGTGGTGAACAGTCAAACTTACAGGGAATTTCCGGGTTGGGAGGCGCTAGTCGCTTGAGCATCATGAGTAAGATCATCGGAATCGATCTCGGCACCACAAACTCGTGCGTGTCCTTGATGGAAGGCACCCAGGTCAAAGTCATCGAGAATTCCGAAGGCGCACGCACGACGCCGTCGATCGTCGCCTATATGAACGACGGCGAAATCCTCGTCGGCGCGCCCGCCAAGCGGCAGGCCGTGACGAATCCAAAGAACACGCTGTTTGCCGTCAAACGGCTGATTGGCCGCCGCTACGAGGACAAGGAAGTACAGAAGGACATCGGCCTGGTTCCCTTCACGATCTTCAAGGCTGGCAACGGCGATGCGTGGGTCGAAGTGCAAGATAAGAAGCTCGCCCCGCCCCAGGTCTCAGCGGAAGTGCTGCGCAAGATGAAGAAGACCGCCGAAGACTATCTCGGCGAAGCTGTCACCGAGGCCGTCATCACGGTTCCCGCCTATTTCAACGATAGCCAGCGGCAAGCGACGAAGGACGCCGGCCGCATAGCCGGTCTCGAAGTCAAGCGCATCATCAATGAGCCGACCGCGGCCGCTCTCGCGTTTGGGCTCGACAAGAAGGACAGCACAGACCGCAAGATCGCCGTGTTCGACCTTGGCGGTGGCACCTTCGACATTTCAATCATCGAGATCGCCAATGTGCAAGGCGAGAAGCAGTTCGAAGTGCTCTCGACGAACGGCGACACTTTCCTCGGCGGCGAAGATTTCGACCAGCGGATCATCGACTACATCATCCGCGAGTTCAAGAAGGATCAGGGTGTTGACCTGTCGAAGGACGTCCTGGCGCTGCAACGCCTGAAGGAGGCGGCGGAGAAGGCCAAGATCGAACTCTCATCCAGCCAGCAGACAGAAATCAGCCTGCCGTACCTCACGGCCGACGCCAGCGG
This sequence comes from Cupriavidus sp. DL-D2, assembly GCF_039710735.1. Classification (NCBI taxonomy): domain Bacteria; kingdom Pseudomonadati; phylum Pseudomonadota; class Betaproteobacteria; order Burkholderiales; family Burkholderiaceae; genus Cupriavidus; species Cupriavidus sp. DL-D2. The sequence goes on from NZ_JBDKXK010000011.1 coordinate 229,313, forward strand.
TCCGAAGCATCTCAGCCTGAAGCTCACGCGTGCCAGACTCGAAGCCCTCGTTGAAGACCTGATTGAGCGCACGATGGAGCCGTGCCACATCGCCATCAAGGACTCCGGGGTGGCGCTGGACAAGATCGACGACGTGATCCTGGTGGGCGGGACGACACGCATGCCGAAGGTGCAAGACAAGGTCAAAGCGCTCTTTGGGCGCGAGCCGCGCAAGGACGTCAATCCCGATGAGGCGGTGGCAGTGGGCGCAGCGATCCAGGGCGCGGTGCTCACCGGTGACCGCAAGGACGTGTTGCTGCTCGATGTCACTCCGCTGTCGCTCGGCATCGAGACGCTGGGCGGCGTGATGACCAAAATGATCAACAAGAACACAACTATCCCGACCAAGTTCTCTCAGGTCTTCTCCACGGCCGAAGACAACCAGGCATCGGTGACCATCAAGGTCTTCCAAGGCGAGCGCGAGATGGCCTCCGGCAATAAGCTGCTGGGCGAATTCAACCTCGAAGGCATTGCTCCGGCGCCGCGCGGCGCGCCGCAGATCGAGGTGACGTTTGACATCGACGCCAATGGCATCCTACACGTGTCGGCCAAGGACAAGGCCACGGGCAAGGAGAATAGAGTCACAATCAAGGCGAATTCCGGTCTTTCCGAAAGGGAAATCGAAAAAATGGTGCAGGATGCAGAGGCACACGCCGCCGAGGACCGGCGGCTGCGGGAGTTGATCGATGCGCGCAACCATGGCGATACTTTGGTGCACAGCACGCGTAAGGCGCTGGCCGAATATGGTGAGAAGCTGGAACCGGGTGAGAGGGCGAAGATTGAATCTGCGATTAGTGAACTAGAGACGGCGCTAAAGACCTCCGACAAGGCCGAGATCGACTCCAAGATGCGAGCGCTCGCCGCGGCATCGCAAAGACTCGGGGAAAAGATCTACGCGGACGTGCAGGATGCGGATGGAGGCACCAATTCGAATGACTCCACCGGCGCCCGGGACGCAGCCAACGAGAAGAAAGGCGAGGAGGTGACAGATGTCGAATTCAAGGACGCGAATGCCAAACGGTAAGCCAGCCGACGCCATACGCGTCCGGGCTTGGGGAGTGTCCTAGACGCGGAGGGATTTGGCCAGGCACCGGACACTTGATTGGAGGCGAACCATGCGCACTTCCAAGACTGACTCGCGATGCGCGAGCGCCAACGAGATCCGCGAGATTGTCGGTCCAATTGATGGCGAAGTGATGGCACGAATTCTGGAAATAGAACCATCCATTGAGGACGTGCAACGGGCCTGCTGTTGGTTGTGCACCGACAATGACCGATCCCGCGACTCTAAGTTCGATCTGGGAGGAAAGACGGAGCGGGTGCTCGAAATTCTTGACGATGAGCTTCCGGATTTCGATTCGTCTGGCCATCCCCAGAATCCAAGGTAGACGCCCAGGGTGTTCGTGTGATTATCTGTATCAATGATACTGACTGTCCAATGCAGGCGACGAAATCTGTCTTGCCAGTCAGAGTTGATGGGATAGTCAATAGACGAACTGGTCCGGCTAGCCTCGGCGCCAATGCTTCGGGCAACTGAGGACAGTTATGAGGCTGACATGCGTGTCGGCGCCCGAACTAGCGAGGAATAAAGCCAGGGACCACCGCCCGACTGAGGCGGCTCGGATGTGGCACGTTGATTGTAATGGCTGCGGAGTCGCGGCTTCAGTGAAATGGCCCCTATCCGACTCTCCTGCCAGACCGTAGAGGAGGATACGATGAACACTGACCCGAAGAAGTGGAGTCCCTTCAAGTTCCTTCGTGGCGCGGGGCGCAAGTCCGATGCGGACAGCCCGGAAGACCCACCGACCAGCGAGCAATGGCACGCCATTTGGCCTGAAATTCCCAGTTTCTTCTCGCGCGAACCGTGGCGTGAAGCTGAAGAGTTCTTTCACAAGCCGTTCGCCGGGCGCGGGGTCCTGGAGCGATGGTTTGGCGACTTCAGTTCATCGCACTTCCAGCCGCGCATCGACGTGGTCGATGAAGGGCAGGTGCTGCGAGTAACGGCCGAGCTGCCCGGAATGGATCGGGAAGATTTGAACGTTACTGTGGAGGATGGGGGGCTCGTGTTACGTGGCGAGAAAAAACAGGACGTGCGCAGCGAGGAGGACGGCTGCTATCGGCTTGAGCGCGCGTATGGAAGCTTCATACGCATGATTCCGATGCCGGAAAGCGCCGACCCTGCTCACACCCTAGCGAAGCTCGACAACGGTGTGCTCACATTGACCGTACCGAAAGGGGAATCGTCGCGATCTGCAGGCCAAACGATCGAAATAATAGGCTAGTGGCAAGTGTCGATGGCGTCGAGATGTCGCAGACTCAACGAATAGGCGACGTCCCAGCGTACGAAGGCAGCATCACGTCCAGCGGGTATTCAACTGCAATGGGCAGGTCATCGGCATCAATGCACAGATTTACACCGAGACCGGGGTATCAGGGGCAGTCCCTCGCCATTCCCATCAACCTAGCCACGAAAGTCGAAGTCGAGTTGCTGACCCACGGCAAGGTGACGCGTGGGCAGGTGGGCATCGGCATCCAGGAGGTCGACCAGGGACTGGCACCGAGCACTCCGCGAACCGTTTGGCCTGCCGCGACCCGCGGGAGCGCACATCGCCTTGGTTGAGCCCAGTACGCCCGCGGCTGCGAGCGGACTCGGGCCGGGTTGGGTCACGCAGGGGGACAACGTGATTTTCGTCGCGTAGAACGGCGATGTCCCGTGGTTGCACTCGTCTGGCGCGATCGCCAGCATCCTTGGCGATCACAGCCGCCTTGAGAAACTTTCTGGCGTGGGCGGGTGTCGGGGTATTTCGACGAAAGCGAGTTTCGTACCGAAATGATAGTACAGGGATAATCAAGCTTATCTCTGCACTAACGACGACCGTGCGTCCATCCGTTCGGCTTCACCGATCTGCGCGGTGGGTGACGGTCTCAGAACGACCCAACACGGTCGCTTGTAGCTCCTCCCTTAGTCGGCAGGATCTAGTCGCAGAGCGGACATCGATCTGTACGAAAAGTCGAGACTTGCAAAGTCTCTCCTGGACGCTTTCAACCGCTCATCGATTGCCACGCCAGGCGCCCTGTAACAGTGCCTAGCGCACCAATACAGCAAAAGTAGCCCTCCATTTGCACCGCGCCCGCTCGTCGGGAAAACACCTATCACGGTAGTTATCTTCGGCACATTAGATCTGCTAATCTGGTATACCTAAACATATGATTGGTGAACCAGAGGAGTGATCATGCACGCCTGACCAGAGCCCCGATCCGAACCTGTCGGAACGAGGCACCCCTCGAGAGGTGTCCGGTCGGTTGGCTGGATCGAACGTGTCCACGTGACACGTGCAGTAAAAAATAGAGCCCCCAAAACATCAGGCCTAGATTCCCACCCCCTCTCCAGTGCACGGAACTGGGACGCCTTCCTATTTCCAGGAGGTCGTCGAACTGTTTCATTTACTTTGGAGATTCGAAATGCAACCGAGTGGCGTTGATAAAAAATTGGGAGGCCTGCCTCTCCTGATTCTCGGCTGTCAGCACGTGATGGTGATGTATGCAGGTGCGGTGGCGATCCCACTGGTGCTTGGCGCAGCCCTGAAGCTGCCGAAGGAGCAGGTCGCCTTCCTGATCAATGCGGACCTTTTTGCATGCGGCTTGGCTACCATCATCCAGTCACTGGGTGTTGGTCTATTCGGTATCCGTCTTCCCGTAATGATGGGCGTGACGTTCACGGCAATTGGACCGATGATCGCTATCGGCAGCGATCCCAACGCTGGTCTGCTTGGCATCTTTGGTGCCACGATTGGTGCTGGTCTGTTTGGGATAGTCGTTGCCCCACTTGTTGGGAAACTCTTGAGGTTTTTCCCGCCGGTCGTAACCGGTACGGAGATTCTCGCTGTTGGGTTGTCGCTCATGGTTGTAGCTGCCGCCTGGTCAGCAGGAGGATTCGGCAACCCCGACTTCGGCAATCCGCTCTACCTTGGTATTGCAGCTACCGTCCTGGTATCGATTCTTCTGTTGGTGCGGTACACCCGCGGATTTCTCAACAACATTGCCATCTTGCTTGGTCTGGCCATCGGCTTTCTCATTTCCGGAGCTGCTGGACAAGTATCCCTCGGAGAACTGAACGAGGCACCTTGGTTCGGTTTCATTCTGCCGTTCCACTTTGGCGCGCCAAAGTTCAGCTTCTGGCCCATTGCAGCGATGTGCATCGTGATGCTGGTGACGTTTATTGAGTCGACGGGCATGTTTCTCGCACTTGGTGAGATCGTCGAGAAGCCGGTCTCGGAGAAGGACTTAGTTCGGGGATTCCGCGCCGATGGCGTTGGCACGATGATTGGGGGCATCTTCAATACGTTCCCCTACACATCCTATGCGCAGAACGTTGGCTTGGTCAGCGTTACCGGGGTCAGGAGCCGTTGGGTATGTGCTACCGCCGGCGTCATCTTGATGGTCCTGGGCCTGTTTCCAAAAGTCGCTGTCCTCGTTGCGTCGATTCCACCGTTCGTTCTTGGTGGTGCCGGTATCGTGATGTTCGGCATGGTCACTGCGAGCGGCATCAAAGTGCTGGCTCGTGTGGATTTTCACAACGTAAAGAACCTGTACATCGTTGCCATCAGCATCGCGCTAGGCATGCTTCCTGTCGTGTCGCCGAAATTCTTCTCGCGGCTTCCACACGAGCTTGCTCCAATCCTGGAGAGTCCGATCCTTCTAACGGCTATCTCGGCAATTCTCCTGAACATCTTCTTCAACGGACTCGGTGACGCAAAGGAAGCACGAGCTTCACTGATGGCGACCGCCAAAGAAGCAGACCTCTAACAATTCCCCTCGAATCGCCATCGCACTCTTTGTGCGATGGACCTCTCGTGCTGAGACCTTTATCCGGAGGTCGCAAGGGGAGTCCTTTGCCTATTTGATGTCATTTTTGAACGGTAAAGGCGACGCTTGAGAGGATCGAGGGACGATTTCCGGAAGTATCAATCCTCACCTTAGAGCCATGAAAACTCAATTTCGATTCAGGAACACTCGGGTCGCCACGCTCACATTCTTCTCGGGAGCGATGTTGGCGAGCAGCGCGATGGCGCAGTCCAGCGTAACGTTGTATGGACAGGTCGATAGCTACATCGGCACAACGCGAACACCAGGGAGTGCTCGGTCATACATCGTTGGCGGCGGGGGCATGCAGACGTCCTACTGGGGGATCAAAGGCACCGAAGACCTTGGTGGCGGTACAAAGGCGATTTTCGACCTCAATGCGTTTCTGCGGGTGGATACCGGGAAAGGCGGGAGCTACGATGGAGAACCATTCTTTGCCCGCAACGCTTATGTGGGCATGGAAAACTCAAGCTACGGCACCGTCCGACTGGGTCGTAACACAACACCCTACTTTGTCTCTACCATCCTTTTCAACCCGATGATCGACTCATATGTCTTCGGGCCGGCAATTAGCCACACCTACCTCTCTGCAAACAACGGCACGTTATTCGATCCAGGCATCTTGGGTGACACCGGCTGGGTCAATTCTGTCGTCTACTCCACTCCCAATTTCAACGGGTTGACCTTCAACGCAATTTACGCGTTCGGTGAGCAACCAGGTTCCATCGGCCAGAATAAGTGGGGCGGAAATGTCACCTACTTCAAGGGCCCCCTCGCTGCCACCGTTGCGTTTCAGCAGGTCAAATTCAACACAACGCCAGGTGATGTCACCTCTCCAGGTTCGCTTGTTGGCTTCCGCAAACAGAACGCGGCGCAGGCGGGCATCAGCTACGACTTCAGCGTTGTCAAAGTTTACGCTCAAGGGCAGTACATCAAGTCGGACGTGAACGGCCCTTCCGGGAATCTGAAGCACATTGATGCCTTAGCCGGCGTCGCGATTCCGATAGGCGCTGGTAGCCTGCTCCTCACTTACGCCTACGGTAAGTCGGAAAACGACATTGCTTCCTTCCGGCGAAACACGGGATCGATCGCGTACGACTACAACCTGTCGAAACGGACGGATCTATACGCTGCCTACTACTACGACAAGTTGACCGGGCAGGCTCATGGTGACACAGCCGGAGTTGGCATCCGTCACAAGTTCTGACAGCACACGACAAGGTCGGCCAGTCTTTGGACTGGCCGCTTGCATTTGCGAAGCATGGGGAGGCTGAAAGTCGTGAGGCGGAGGAAAGATCGTCGCCTTAGGGTTGAGCGCCTTTTCCTAAAAAAGGGCGAGGGCATGGAGCCCTCGCTAACCCCTACTACACGGATCGGTGCATGCTGGCTATCGCCAGCCGAATACATTCAGCGGGCGATATTGCCGCGATACTGATCAACAAACTCTGACGCCGTCTTGCCCTTCTTCGCTTCGAAGATTGCCGAGCGCTCCGCATAGAGCTCACGAACGAATGTAGCGACCAGACAGCTATCGGCAAACATGTCATATCCCCAACCCAGGCCGTACGCTCCAAGGTTGATGTTGTCGATGGTCATGACGCGCATGTTCGAGTCATCGGTCGAGAGATACTGATCGATGACCTTGCGAACCAGCTCTTTGGTGCATGCCAGCTTGTGCGCATGCCATACGTCGGTATGCCATTCGCCAGGCTTCGGCAAGCTGAACGGATACTGGATCGACCGACCTGGACGGTCGTAGCCCAGGCCATCCCAAGGACCTGACTCGAAGGCCAGCCAGTTCACGGGGCCATTAGGGGCGGCCGGACGGACTTGCGTCCAATGAACCATGTTGCGCTGCAGCCATTCATCGGCGAAGCTGTCATCGTTGAACGGGTCCAGCTTCCTGATGGCTTCGGCATCGCCTCGCATCTGTGATACCGCGTGCTCAACTTCGTTTTCGATCTTGAAGATGCAATGGCTGTAGTCCATGCAGAAGTTGAAGGGAACGCCTTGCTTCTCCACCAGGCCGGCAACCTTCAAGACACGGCGGAAGTCCTCGGACCACATGTCAACGTGGCTTTCGTACGTGACCGTGATGCCGCGGGCTTCAGCGTACTCGTACGTATTCAAGTACGAAACAGCAACCTCTTCGTCGGTCACATAATGGCCGTCCGCATGTTTGGCCCAAACCATGAGGTTATGGAATTTGGCATCGACTTCGCGCGTGCGCTCGATGTTTGCCTTGATCTTGTCTTCGTCGACACCCAGGGTATAGGTCCAGCTTCCCGTCAGCACTGGCAGATTGTAGTGCTGGCTCGCCTTGATATATTCGTCCAGCTCTTTGTCACTCGCAGGGATACGGTCGACGAAGTCCCACAGCCCGCTTTCCTTCTGCAGGCGAAATTGCTCCATTACCGGCAGCTCGATTTCAGATACCGGCGCCTCGATGGAAGATGGTTGTACGCCTCGACCGGCACAGCCGAGCAGGAACATTGGCTTCATTGGAACTCCTCTTTTTCGGATGCTTTTGACTACAGAGTCGTCGACTCGTCGATGACGTTGGATCGCAGTACTGCCTGGAACTCCTCCTTGCCACGGAGAGCGGCTTGACAGAGTTCGCGGTGCCATTTGCGATACTGGATAGAGACCTTGTCAGTGGCGACGGATATCTCGCCTGCCGAGATCTCGGCAGGCCATTGCGATTGAATTACCGGCTGATCCTCTTCCAGGACGCGTTTCTGGAACGCAAGGTGCATGTGGTCCGGCTGACCATCGGTCTCGCGAGCGATGATCATGAAGTTGCGGCAGGTCTTGTCGTCCACTGGGGACGCTGTTGTCCACAACACGAACCGTGAGTTGTCCTTCCAGAGCTTGATCTCGAGGTTGATCCCGTACGGCATCGTGCATCGGTAGTCGAAGTCTCCCATCGGCGCCTCTTCAGGGATGCCTTCCATTTCACGAGGCGGAGCCAGCTTGAACTGCAACTCTCCGTCGATTCGGTTGACCTGCACGGCAGGGTGGCTGGCAAAGAACGGGTCGTACAGAGTGCCCGGATGAACGAACGCGAAGTGCGAAAAGTCGGTGAAGTTTTCCCAGCGTCGCTCGGCGACCGTGTTCCACAGATAGGAGTCGGCGACGATCGTCTGCATGCCGGGCTTGTCCCAATCACTGAAGTACGGGATCTCAGTACAGTCGAAGCTATTGTCGAGACGTACCCATACGATCGAGTATTTCACCTCGCACTCGTAGGCATTCAGCTTGGCGCGGGGAGGAATGGCCTTTTCCGGGCAAGCGGGGACAAGCTTGCAAATCCCTTCGTTGTCGTATTGCCATCCGTGATAGGGACAAGCCAGGAAGTCTTTCCCGTCTCGCTTGCTCACCCTGCCAAGAGAGAGCTTGGCTGATCGGTGCGCGCAACGGTCGCTCGCGGCCACGAGCTTTCCATTCAAGCGAGCCAGTACGATGGACTCGCCCAACAGCGTGATGGCCATCGGACCATGGCCGGACGCATTGGCGCGTTCGAATTCAGCCACGGTGCAAACCGGATGCCAGAAGTGGCGGAGATAAGTCTTGTCCTCGAGAAGAGGCCTGTACTGCTCGTTCATGATCGAAGCTCCAGTGGGGGATCTGTTTTGTGAAGCCAAAACTACTACTCTGGGAAGCCAAATGTCTTATCTGGTATACCAGACTATAGAGCGTAATTTGGACCGGCAATCAGGGATTACCCGTCTTGGGGATGCTCACTTGCTTCGGGGATATGGCACGAACTGTGCCATGGTCAGGGGGACGGACGTTCCGTTGGGACGTGGCCGTGAGGAGCGTTGGTAGCCTTGGTTCTCGGCTAACCATGCACGAGAACGGGTATGCAGCCGCGGGAGCTAGCCCATCTTGGTGCGGCGCGTCACAGCTTTAGTGCCAAATGACGCGCTTGATGTACCATCTAGAAATTCTGGTCGACCAGACAATTGCTGCGCCGAGCCGACGGTAGCAGTCACGCGACAACATCATGCTAACCCAGAAAATTGTAGGCACCATCTCCGATGCGATCTACCACCGTCGTCTTCCGCCGGGGACAAAGCTGAACGAGCGAGACATTGCGGATTTGTTTGGCGTCAGTCGCACAGTCGTCCGGCAGGCGCTTATCCGCTTGTCGCAAGACGGGCTGGTAGAAATCTCCCCCAAGCGCTCTTCATCTGTCTGGCGGCCGACTTTCGACGACGCGTTTGAACTCTACCAAATGCTCCTGGTGCTCGAGAGTGGCGTGATCGACCAAGTGATCAAGATCATCACTCCCGAACAACTCAAAGCGCTGCGGGCGCATACGGGGAAGGAACGGGTTGCATTCGAGAAGGGGAAGCACGACCAGGGGGACAAGCTTGGGCGGGAATTTCACTCTCTCCTGCTGTCCTTTTTGAACAACGAGACACTGAACCAAATTCACTCGCAACTGCGACGCCGCGAAGCGCTGATCAACGCGATGTTCCGTGTTGGCTTTGACTACTGCCAACTGCGCGACGAGCACGGGAAGCTCGTGGAGTGCCTCGAGAAGAAAGACGCCACTGCGGCCAAAGAGTTGCTGGCATCGCACTACAACCTGGTGATCAGAGGTTACCGATTCGACGCCTCCGCACCTCCTGAGATCGACCTCAAAGCTGTCCTCGCCATCTAAGCTGTCCTCGCAATAGACCCGGCCGCCTTGAGCGGCCCTGGTCTACTTCACGCCGTATCTCGGCAATTCTCCCGCTAAGTATTTTCCCCAAGTGCAAACTGCTTTGCGCTTTGGGTTCTTCTGATATACATTCTGGTATACCAGTTTAGCAAACTAACAAGCCACGGCAGGAGGGGCAGTGAAAGCAGATCAGGTGCTGTTCGAAGATTGGCATCCCGTTGCGGCGCTGGAGGATGTTCTTCCCAGCCGGCAATATCTAACGCGGCTGCTCGGCCGCTCGGTGACATACGACGTGTCGCCCGATGGCGAGATCCAGGCAAACTGGACCGACGAGGGCATTGTTCGGCCGGTGTCATGCAAGCGTGCCTACGGAACGCTGTGGTTTTCGTTCTCGTCATCGCCACGCGACTTGTTTCCGGTGCCAGAGTTTGCGGAAGCAGATCGTCGGGTTGTCAGCGCTGGATCGACGCGCGTAAATGTGTCGGGGCTTCGCGCCATCGAAAATTTCTTGGACATGGCACATTTTCCGTTCGTGCATACGGACATCCTTGGTGCTGAACCGCTCACCGAGGTGCTGCCTTACAACGTACGGATCGACGAAGAACTGGATGAAGTCATCGCCACGGAGTGTCGATTCGCTCAGCCCCGTGCGTCGGCCACAGCGGTCGAGCCCATCGAGACCCAGTACGTCTACCGCGTGACGCGCCCCAACGTTGCCATCCTTTACAAGACCTGTCCTCCGGATCCGCAGCGTTGGGATGTCCTCTGCTTGTTCGTACAGCCTGTCGATGAGGACTGGTGTATCGCGCACACGATCATGTGCTACGTCGACGATATCAACTCCGACGAACAGCTTCGTCGCTTTCAGCAGACGATTTTTGGGCAGGATCTGATGATCTTGATCAACCAGGTTCCCAAACGGCTGCCGTTAGCGGCCAGTCGTGAGAACCCTGTCCGAGCAGACGTACTTGCAACCGCTTACCGCAGGTGGCTTCGCGAAAGCGACTTGCACTACGGCGCGATTCGCGGTTGAGCGAACGAATAGAGAGTCCTCCAAAATGAAATCATTAGATACGAATCGCTGGTATCCGATCGCCAGTGCCACGGATCTTCCGTCGCGCCACGTTTATCAGACAAGCCTCGCAGGTCAAGAACTCGCCCTTTGGCGCGATGACAATGGCATGGTCAATGCCTGGGAGAACCGTTGCCCTCATCGCGGGCTACGCCTGTCGCTGGGCGTGAACCTCGGTAACGAACTGAGGTGCCAGTATCACGGGTGGACGTATGAGACCGGCAGCGGTGGTTGCACTTTCGTTCCCGCCCACCGCGAAGCAACTGAGCCGAGCTCTGCTTGCGTTGCCACCTTCGCCGTGTCCGAAAAGGACGGGTTGGTATGGGCGTCTCTCGGAACGCCGCTGGTCGAACCTGAAGCCCTGCAACTGGGCTATCCCGGGCAGGTCCGGACAGGCCTTCGCAGCCTTCCGATCAATGCATCGCAAGAAGAAGTCAGCGAAGCGTTGCTTGCACAGGCCAACCGATTCTCGGAAGTACTGGATGGCGAGTCGCGCGCCGAAGTGATTGCAGACGGATTGATTCGAATCGAACGACACCAGGAGTCGAAGGTATTGGTGTTCCTTCTGCAGCCGACCTCTGGGCAGAAGTGCATCGTGCACACAATGGTCTTCGCGGCGAATACCGCGACCGTGGGTTTCAGGACTCACTTCTCAACGATTCTTACGGAGTTCCGCCGCGCAATGGAGGCGACGCATGCCAGTGCGCCGAAGATCGAGAAAATCCATGCGACGGCGCCGGTTGCAGCGGAAGTGCCTGCGGTGGTGGTGCCGTTCCCTCGGCCTGCGTCAACCGAATTCAAATGCGAAGTCACCGCCCGCCTGCAGGAAACCGAAGACATTATCTCGCTGTGGCTGAAGCCTAAGGGCCGGACGATGCCGCAGCTCTCGCCTGGCATGCATATCAGCGTGACTACCCCGGCTGGATGTGTACGGCAATACTCCGTGGTCAACAGTCCAAGTGAGCGTGACTCATTCATCATCGGCGTAAAGCGCGAGGCGATGTCCCGGGGCGGTTCCGAATCCATGCATGCGCAGGTGAAGGAGGGAACCGAACTCTCCATTACGGTACCACGCAATGCGTTCCCTCTTATTCGAAACGGAAAGCGCCCGGTACTTATCGCCGGCGGCATTGGCATAACACCGATTCTCGCCATGGCCCAGGCGCTGCAGGCTGGAGGCGATGACTTTGAGTTGCACTACTTTGTCAGGGGAGCAGAGCATTCGCCATTCGGCGAGCGCTTGCGCGACTTGGGTCCGAGCGTCCATCTTTACGCAGGCCTGGATGGCGTTGCGACTCGCGAGAAGCTGATGGCCATGCTCGCCGCCGTAGACCCTGCCCAAACAGAGGTTTACACATGCGGGCCGGGGGTGATGATCAACTGCGTAAGCGAAGTTGCCGCGGCGCGGGGCATCCCCGAAGAGTCCATTCGCTTCGAACTTTTCAAGAATGACGACATCCCGACGGGCGGCGATTCGTTCGAGGTGGAACTCGCCAAGTCCGGAAAGTCTTTCAGTGTGCCGTCAGACAAGAGCCTGCTGAAGGCGTGCTGGGAGAACGGGGTAACCATCGAGGCATCCTGCGAGCAGGGCGTCTGCGGAACCTGCATGACCGGCGTCCTCAGTGGCGACCTGGAGCACCATGACACGTATCTCTCCAAGGCGGAGCGCGAAAGCGGGAAGTGGATCATGCCGTGCGTGTCGCGTTGCAAGAACGGCAAGATCGTCCTGGACATTTAAAGAGAACCCCCATGATTACGCTTTACGACTACGAGCTATCCGGCAACTGCTACAAGGTTCGTCTGTTGCTCAACATTCTGGGAATTGACTACCAGAACGAACCGGTCGAGTTCTACCCAAGCAGACAGCACAAGTCCGACGCATTCTTGCGGGTCAATCCCTTGGGGCAGCTACCGGCACTGACGGACGGCGATTTTTCGATTCGGGACGCGCAGGCGATTCTTGTCTATTTGGCCAAGCGTTACGACACGTCGAACCTTTGGTACCCGGTCAGCGATGCCCGCCTTGCGGGTGAAGTGCAAATGTGGCTGTCTTTCGCAGATAGCCTGACCGGCTCCATTTCTGCGGCGCGTCTTCATGATCTGTTTTTCTTCGACTTTGATGCTGAAGCTTGCAGGAAGAGGTCCCACGAGTTGCTGCGCATACTGGATGAACACCTTTGGCGGCGCGAGCAAATGGGCGGGAAGTTTCTTTGCGACGCTTCGCACCCCACGATTGCGGATATTGCGTGCTTCCCATATATCGCTTTGTCCGATGAGGGTGGCGTATCGCTCGGCGATTACCCCGCAGTCCGTCGGTGGACCGATCAGATCAAGCGGCTACCCGGCTTCATCGTGATGTCCGGCGTTTTTCCCACTTCACGTCAGCTCGACGAGCCAGCAGCGGCTGTAGTTGCGATGCGTTGAATGAATTGTCTGTCCGCAGGCGTGCCATCGAAGCGACTTGATGGCACGCCTGCCCTGCGCGGGATACCGCTCAATTCTTAGATATCTCAATCGGAAGGTTATTTGAAGATGAAAACGAAAGCTGCTATTGCCTGGAAAGCTGGCGCCCCCCTTAGCGTTGAAGAAGTGGACCTGGCGGGTCCGCGAGCTGGCGAGGTGCTCGTCGAGATCAAAGCAACGGGTGTATGCCACACCGACTACTACACACTCTCGGGCGCAGATCCCGAGGGTATCTTCCCCGCCATCCTGGGCCACGAAGGTGCCGGTATCGTGACGGAAGTTGGGCATGGCGTGACCTCGCTCAAGCCAGGCGATCACGTGATCCCTCTGTACACGCCGGAATGCCGGCAGTGCAAGTTCTGCCTGTCGCAGAAGACGAATCTCTGTCAGTCGATTCGTGCAACACAGGGCAAGGGTCTCATGCCCGATGGCACGGCGCGCTTCTCGATCGACGGCACGCCGATCTTCCACTACATGGGGACGTCGACCTTCGCGAACCATATCGTGGTTCCCGAAATCGCCCTCGCAAAGATTCGCCCGGACGCCCCTTTCGACAAGGTCTGCTATATCGGCTGCGGCGTGACGACCGGTGTAGGCGCAGTGCTGTTCACGGCAAAGGTGGAGGCCGGTGCGAACGTGGTGGTATTTGGTTTGGGCGGGATCGGGCTGAACGTTATTCAGGCAGCCAAGATGGTCGGCGCCAACAAGATCATTGGGGTCGACTTGAACCCTGGTCGGGAAGCAATGGCTCGGAAATTCGGCATGACCCACTTTGTGAACCCGAGGGACGTTGAAAACGTCGTCGATCACATCATCCAATTGACAGACGGAGGCGCAGACTATTCCTTCGAGTGCATCGGCAATACGAAGGTCATGCGCCAGGCACTGGAGTGCTGCCACAAGGGTTGGGGCAAATCCATTGTCATCGGTGTCGCCGAGGCCGGCGCCGAAATCTCGACTCGTCCGTTCCAGTTGGTGACAGGTCGTGAGTGGAAGGGCTCTGCATTCGGTGGCGCTCGTGGTCGGACGGATGTGCCGAAGATCGTCGACTGGTACATGGAAGGGAAACTGAACATTGACGATCTGATTACCCACAGGCTTCCGCTGGAATCGATCAACGACGCCTTCGATCTGATGAAGAGCGGCGAGTCGATCCGTTCGGTGGTGCTCTACTAGGTACCATCATGAGCAACTTGAAGCCAGTATCTGAGCACGCCTGCTTCGGCGGCCTGCAACGGTTCTACGAGCACGCATCCAAGGAGACCGGGACCAGCATGCGCTTCTCGGTGTACTTGCCGCCGCAAGCCTTGAGAGGGGAGCGCTGCCCGGCGCTCTTCTATCTGGCTGGGCTTACCTGCACGGAGGAGACGTTTGCGACGAAGTCTGGCGCTCAACGGGTCGCCTCTGAGCTTGGTTTGGTGTTGGTGGCCCCCGACACGAGCCCGAGAGGGGTCGAGATTGCAGGAGATCGGGAGAGTTGGGACTTTGGTGTGGCAGCGGGCTTCTACGTCGATGCCACAGACGCGCCATGGGCCACAAACTACCGCATGTATAGCTACGTTGTCCGCGAGCTCTTCAGCGAGGTAATGGAGAACTTCCCTGTCGATCAACGACGGGTCGGAATCTTCGGGCACTCGATGGGTGGTCACGGCGCTCTGGTGATCGCTTTGCGGAATCCGGACCAGTTTCGATCCGTCTCGGCGTTTGCGCCAATTGCCAACCCGGTGGCATGCCCATGGGGTATCAAAGCCTTCACTCGATATCTCGGCGTTGAGCAAAGTAAGTGGACGGACTACGACGCGACGCTGCTGATTCGGCGAGCCGGGCGCGCCGTCTTCCCAGGCGGAATACTGATCGACCAAGGACTTGATGACAAATTCCTGGAAGAACAGTTGTATCCGGAGACTCTCCGCGCAGCATGCGAGATAGCAGGCCAACCGCTGAGGCTGCGCAAACATCCTGGGTATGACCACGGCTACTACTTTATTTCTTCCTTCATGGAGGACCACCTCAGGCATCACGCCTCTGAGTTAGGTTCTTGACCGTCTGATCCTTGCAGCGTGTGTCTCGCTGCTCCTTCCGGCGTTCCGGTGGGCTCCGTGGCTCCGGAACGCTTTTTTTGTTGGAGATTTCATGATTCGCTTACATGATTTTGAGCTGTCGGGAAGTTGCTACAAGATTCGACTTCTCTTGAACATGCTGAGCGTTCCCTATGAGAAAGTCAGTGTGGACTATGTTGGCCAACAACATGAGTCGGCGGACTATCTCGAACTTAATCCGTTCGGGGAATTGCCTATCCTGGAGGATGGGTCATTACGTTTGCGCAATGCGCAAGCGATCCTCACATACATCGCCCGCAAGTATGACAAGTTTGGTACTTGGTACCCGACTGAGGCCGATAGCGCTGCGAGAGTTCACCAATGGCTCGCCACGGCGGGCGGAGATCTCATGCATGTAGCGCAAGCGAGGTCTGTAAAGCTCTTTCACCACTCCGCAAACTTAGGCGACCTACTTGCGCTCTCGCATCGGGTGCTCAGGGTGTTGGATGGGCATTTGGAAAATCGAAAATGGCTTGAGCTCGGTCGACCAACTATCGCTGATGTTGCCTGCTTTCCTCATGTCGCACTATCAACAGACGCGGGTGTCGAGATTGCTGGATACAAGCATGTGTTGGAGTGGGTCGAACGCTTCAAGACGATCCCCGGTTTCCTTAGTATGCCCGGCATACGTTGGGGTTCGTAGACGTTCGGAGTCCGCACGGGCCGGATGAGCATGGGACCGGTCCTCGCGGCTTCGCCTGATTCGAGCCACTTGAAGCGCATCCGAAAACGGTAAAACCGTGCAGGGCCGACGGCAAAGCCGACGTTCGCGGACAAAAAAGGATTTACTCGACCATCTATCGATGGCGGCAAGTCCCGCACATAGCTCGCTGAACTGGCAGGTGTTGACCACTAAGCCGTCGTTCGGCGCTCGATCCTGGATTGACCGTTTGTGGCCGGACTCGGTCATAGGCTCAAAACTCACACGCCAACACGTCTCAATCCGCGGCTCACGACTGTGGATTCAGCGCATTGATGCAACGATTATCGCAAGCGTTTCGCACGCGGCATCGAGGTTGTCGAGGCGCAGGT